>NZ_BAABAQ010000011.1:0-381725 GCF_039537505.1 Streptosporangium oxazolinicum | reverse complement strand
ATCCCCCACCCCGATAGGGTGGTAGGACGGGGTTGTGCTTCATGCACTGGCTTTTAACACACTGTTGAGTTCTCAAGAAACGGACGCGTACACCATCACCCAGACCCGACCAACCAGCCGAGTAGAATTCCAGGGCGTTCGTTTTATTTTGTTCTGTTCTTTCGTTGTGCCGTTATTCTTTCAGGCCCGCTTTTTCGTGTCAAACCGACCCGATCCGGCTTACCTGTTTCAGAATTTACAGCCTCCCCTTTCGGGGCAACCGTTCTAACCTACCCGATCGTCTGATTCGTGTCGAATCAGGCCCCTTTGGAGACAAAGATCCCGTGGGGAGGAAGATCGCGTAGAGAGGGTCCCGAGGCCCCGGCGTCACCGCCGTCTCCCTCGGGTCTGGTGAACTGTATGAACACCGACCCGCATCGTCAAATCAACCGCGCCCCCGAGGGAAAACCGGCTACCCGGAGCGGACGACTCGCCGCACGCTCGCGTGGTGGTGATCCTTAACCGCTACCGCTCATGGACCGCTTCTCGGCCCGACGGGAAGTCATCGCGGGGTTCGCAGCCCCGTCCCACGGTCTTCACGGGCACGCGGACCGTCAACCACCCCGGCCTGTTCGCGTGGGTACATGACCGGCTGTCCCGCTTCGGCGAATGACGAGCGGCGGGAAACAAGAGCACCGGAAGCACAAACAGCTTGCCGGACAGTGATCAGGATGTCGTTGTGCGCGCGCTTTAAGGGAAAGCGGCTCCGGGAAGGTGAGGAATCAGGGGCGGGAAGCGGGGGGCTCTCAGAATGCCGGGGACATCGGGGAAGGTCCGGAGACAGGCCATGCGCGCGGCGTTCCGGCTGCTGCGAGTGCTCAACGCGAGGCGGGCACGGCACGCTCCGGCGCCCGACACCGGAACGATCCGCATCCTGCTGCAGCACGCGTACGGGATGGGCGGCACGATCAGGACCGTGCTCAACCTGGCGGGTCACCTGGCGCGCGAGCGCGACGTGGAGATCGTCAGTGTGGTCCGGACGGCGAAGGAGCCGTTCTTCCCCATCCCGCCGGGCGTGCGGGTGTCGTTCCTTGACGACAGGACCCGGCGGCGGGGTCCGGTGGCTCGGCTGCTGTCGCGCCTGCCGAGTGTCCTGATCCCGAGGCAGGAGAACATCCACCGGGCGGTCTCGCTCCGGACGGACCTGCTCACGGTCCGTTTCCTGCGGTCCATGCGCACCGGCGTGCTGATCTCCACCCGGCCGGGATTCAACCTGATCACCGCGCTGTTCGCGCCGCCGGGTGTCATCACCGTCGGCCAGGAGCATGTGGCCCTGGAGGTGCACGCCCCGGAGGTCGTCCGGCTCATCAAGCGGCGCTACGGCAGGCTGGACGCCTTCGTCACCCTCACCCGGACGGATCTGGAGCACTACCGCAGGGCGCTGAAGGCGCCCCCGGAGCGGCTGCTGCACATCCCGAACGCCGTGACCGCGCTGACCGGCGACATCTCGAGGCTGGACGAGAAGGTCGTGATCGCCGTCGGCAGGATGGTGTACGCCAAGGGCTTCGACCTGCTGGTCAAGGCGTGGAAGCCGGTGTCCGAGGCGCACCCCGACTGGGTACTGCGCCTCTACGGGCGCGGCAGGCCCGAGGCCGAGCGGAGGCTCCGCGACAGGATCGAGGAGGCCGGGCTGTCGGACACGATGCTGCTCATGGGCAGCTCGCCGGAGATCGGCCTGGAGCTGGCCAGGTCGTCGATCCACGTCGTCAGCTCGCGCTACGAGGGATTCAGCATGACGATCCTGGAGGCGATGAGCAAGGGGGTGCCGGTGGTGAGCTTCGACTGCCCGCACGGCCCCGGGGAGGTCGTCACGCACGGGCACAACGGGCTGCTGGTCCCGCGGAAGCGGCCCGCGGCGCTCGCCGAGGCGCTCTGCCGGTTGATCGAGGACCGTGAGCTGCGTCGCGAACTCGGCGGCAACGCGGTGCTGACGGCCGCCGAGTACGGTCTCGACGTCATCGGCGCACGCTGGGACGCGCTCCTGGCGGAACTCGGCGACGGACACCCCACCGGTCACGGACACCGTCCACCCGACCAGTCATGACGGACGCCCCACCAATCACGGACACCGTCCATCCGACCGAGCATGACAAAAACCCCACAAGTCACGAACGCCGCCTGCCCGACCAGGCATGACGAATGTCCCGCCGGTCACGGGCGCCATTCGCTGACTGGGGATAAGGGAATACACACGTAGTTCGCAGTAAAAACTCCGGTAATCTGCCGCTCGTCTTCAGGAGGTGACGGGTGGGCGGAGCTGGCGCCTTTGCGGTACCGGGATACGAGGTGTCCGGGGTGCTCGGCCAGGGCGGTTTCGGGATCGTCTACCGGGCCAGGCAGCTGGCGGTGGAGCGCGAGGTCGCGCTCAAGGTGGACAACCGGGTGCTGGTCTCCGAGCGGGACCGGCGCCGCTTCATGCGTGAGGTGACCTCGGCCGGTGCCCTCTCCGGTCACCCGCACGTCGCCCATGTCTACGACGCGGGGGTCCTGCCCGACGGCCGGCCGTACATGGTCCTGGAGCTGTGTCCCGGCGGGTCGCTACTGGACCGGATGCGGGCCGAGAAGCGGCTGCCTCCGGCGGAGGTCGCCGACATCGGCGTCCGGATCGCCGACGCGCTGTCGGCCGCGCACGCCGCCGGGGTGTTGCACCGTGACATCAAGCCCGCCAACATCCTGATCAACCGGTACGGCAACGTGGTGCTCTCCGACTTCGGCCTGGCCACCATGCCGTCCTCGGGCAGCGAGGCGTCGGTGACCCGGGAGTCCCTCACCCCCGCCTACGCCCCGCCCGAGGCGTTCGAGCTGACCGAACCCGCCGCCGCCGGCGACGTCTACTCCCTCGCCGCCACGCTGTACGCGCTGCTCTCCGGGCGCCCGCCGCGCTTCCCCGAGAGCGGCGTGGTCAACATCGCGGTCATCATGGCCCTGCACCGCCTGCCGATCCCCGAGATCCCGGGGGTGCCGCCGGAGCTGACCGCCGTGCTCAGAGAGGCCATGGCCACCGACCCCGCGCGGCGTACCCCCTCGGTGGCCGCGCTGCGCGACGCCCTCACGGACCTGCGCCTGGAGGGGAGCGGCCCGGCCCACCGGTCCCGCGCCCCGCGTCCCGCCCTCTCTCCCCCGGTGCCGGGGTCTCCCCCGATGCCGGGGCAGGGGTCGGCATCGGCGTCGCGGTACGCCACACCGCCGGGGCAGGCATCGGCGCCCGTATCGCCGTACGCCACACCGTCGGGTGGGGATGTGGTGCGGTCGCATCTGACGTCGCCGGGTGTGAAGGGGCTCTCCGGTACCCAGTCTCCCTCGGTGGCTCCGGCGCATCCCGCCTCGTCGAACGTGCGGGTCTTCGTCGCGGTGGCCGCGGCCTTCGCGATCCTGCTGCTGGCCGGGGTCGGGCTCATGTACGTCGAGGGGCGCGACCAGGCCCCGCCCACCGGGCAGCGAGCCCTCCAGAGCGGCGGCAGCGGCGAGACCGGCGGGAGCGCGGCACCGGAGGCGGACACGTCCTCCGCGCGCGAGGTTTCCGAGGTCCCCACTGTCACGACCGCCTGCCCCGCCACGGCGGTGGCGGGCGCGGGAGCCGCGTGCGTGGCGGAGGCCGAGTGCTGGGGCGGTCTCGTCGCGATCGCGGGCGACACCACGGCCAAGCGGATCGGCTGCGAGGAGTCCCACTCGTGGGAGACGTACGCGATCGCCCCGCTGCCGCGGGACTCGCTCACCTACGACCTGGCGGCCCTGGAGATGCATCCGACGGTGAAGAAGGTGTGCTCGGCGCAGATCATGCTCTCCTCCCGGTACGGCGACGCCCGTGGGATCAGCCGGACCAGGTGGCGGAGCACGGTCCTGCCGCCCTCGAAGGAGCAGTTCCAGGGCGGCGCGCGGACCTATCGCTGCCTGGGCGGGGTTCTCGGCTCGGAGGACCCCGGGACCCTGTTCCGCCGCTGATCCCGGGGATTCCACCGGAGACCCCCGCTCCGGCCTCCCGGCACCGGCATGCGGGCAGTCGCGGGGCCGGTCGATCGCGCCCCCGATCCCGCCGGACGCGGGAACCCCGAGGGGACCGGCGATTCGCGAAACCGTACGGGGCCGGTGCCCTTTCGCCGGTGCCCTCTTCGTACCGTTGATCGGCGGTGGGTGCAGACTGGCATTCTTGGACACGACAAAGGAGTGTCAGAGATGACTCAGGCTCAGATCGGTGTGACAGGACTGGCCGTCATGGGGGCGAACCTCGCCCGCAACCTGGCCAGGCACGGACACTCGGTAGCGGTACACAACAGGTCCCAGCATAGGACCAAGGCACTGATCGAGGAACACGGGCACGAGGGGACCTTCGTCCCCTGCGAGACTCCCGAGGAGTTCGTCGCGGCGCTGGAACGCCCGCGGCGCATTCTGATCATGGTCAAGGCGGGTGCGCCCACCGACGCGGTGATCGAGGAGTTCGCCCCCCTGCTGGAGCCGGGCGACATGCTCGTGGACGGCGGGAACGCGCACTTCCTCGACACGCGCAGGCGCGAGGCCGCGCTGCGCGAGCGTGGCCTCCACTTCGTCGGCGCGGGGGTTTCCGGCGGGGAGGAGGGCGCGCTGCTCGGGCCGAGCATCATGCCCGGCGGCTCGAAGGAGTCGTACCAGGCGCTGGGCCCGCTGCTGGAGGACATCGCGGCGAAGGTGGACGGCGTGCCCTGTTGCACGCACATCGGCCCCGACGGTGCCGGGCACTTCGTGAAGATGGTGCACAACGGCATCGAGTACGCCGACATGCAGCTCATCGCCGAGGCCTACGACCTGCTCAGGCAGGGACTCGGCCGGACCCCGGCGGAGCTCGCGGACATCTTCGCGGAGTGGAACGAGGGTGAGCTGTCCTCGTACCTGATCGAGATCACCGCCGAGGTGCTGCGCCAGGTCGACGCGGCCACGGGCAAGCCGCTCGTCGACGTGATCGCCGACCGGGCGGAGCAGAAGGGCACCGGCCGGTGGACGGTGCAGATCGCGCTGGACCTGGGCGTTCCGGTGAGCGGCATCGCCGAGGCGGTGTTCGCCCGTTCCCTGTCCGGCCACGCGGACCTGCGGCAGGCCGCGCGCGGCCTGCCGGGCCCGTCGGGCGTGCCCGCCGGGGCCGTCGGCGAGGACTTCGCCGAGGACGTGCGGCGGGCGCTGTACGCCTCGAAGATCGTCGCCTACGCCCAGGGGTTCGACCAGCTCAGGGTCGGCAGCACGGAGTACGGCTGGGACCTCGACCTCGGTGCGCTGGCCACGATCTGGCGGGGCGGCTGCATCATCCGCGCCGTCTTCCTCGACCGCATCCGCGAGGCGTACGCGGCGCAGGACAAGCCGGTCACCCTGCTCGCGGCCCCGTACTTCGCCGACGCGCTCACCCTGGCTCAGGACTCGTGGCGGCGGGTGGTGTCGAAGGCCGCGGAACTGGGCATCCCGGCGCCCGGCTTCTCGACCGCGCTGGCCTACTACGACGGGCTGCGCGCCGAGCGCCTGCCCGCGGCGCTGATCCAGGGTCAGCGTGACTTCTTCGGCGCGCACACCTACGAGCGGGTGGACCGCGAGGGCTCCTTCCACACCCTGTGGTCGGCCGACCGCACGGAGGTCGAAGGCTAGACCCCGGGGGCTGGGATACGTCCCGGCACCGCGCGTTCAGGGACGTTCGGGAAGGTTCAGGGAAGTACGGGGAGCAGCGCGAACGCGCGGTCGGCGGCGGCGACGGCCGAGGGGTAGGCTCTCTCGGCCGTCGTCCCCTCGACCAGGGTCAGCCAGTTCCGCCGGGCCAGCACCCGCTGCGCGGCGAGGACCTGACCGGCGACGAGCAGCGCGGTGAGCTCGTCCGTGTCCTCGGCGAGCGCGGCGGCGAGAGCCTCCTCGTCGTAGGCCATGTGGTGCAGGACCCGGGCCGCGAGACTGGGCGTGGAGAAGATCATCCGGTGGTAGGCGAGCACCTCGGGATGGTCGTTGAGCCCCGTCACGGGATCGCGCCGCTCAAGCCCGGCCAGGAAGTGCCGGTGCAGCGCCGCCAGCGGCGCCTCGCCCGCCCCGCGCTCGCGGACGACCCGGGCGGCCTCTCCCCGGTGGTCGGAGATGCGGTGCAGGACGAGGTCCTCCTTCGCCGGGAAGTACTTGAACAGAGTCGGCTTGGAGACCCCCGCCGACGCCGCCACCTCCGCGACCGGCACCTCGTCGAATCCACGCTCCAGGAAGAGCGTGATCGCCGCCGCCGAGATCGCCTCGTGGACCTGCCGTCTCTTACGTTCACGGAGCCCTGTCACGCGTTTCAACCTAACAGGAGCATTAACCGGGTTAAGTTTTCAGGGGTGGCGCGCGGCGGACCGGCACGGGACTCGACGGCGAGCGGGCCCGTCCGGCGGAGTACGAGGCGGCCACGCGCCACCGGATCGCAGCCGCCGAGACGAGCGCGCCCCGCGTCGGGCCGACGCGCGATATCGCACCCACTATTCGGTCCGCGCCGGGCCAGACGATGGGTTTCGCATTAAATGCCCCTTTTGTCCGGTTACTGCCACTACATGATCCGGTTTAATGCTGGAATTCGCTGGAATTCGCGGGAGGCTGGTGGAACTCCTGTTACGCTCCGAGCCGTGAGTGATCCACTGGACGCGCTGGAACGGCGAATAGCCGACCTGCGCGCCGAGGTGCGACGGGCGGTCAAGGCGAGGGAGAACTCGCTCGCCCGGTCGCTGCGCGGGGACCTGCGCAGGGCGGAACAGGCGTGGGACGCGGCGATAACCTCCGAGGCCCCGGCACCGCCGCACGACCCCGAGACCCCGCTGCTGCCCATCAGGGAACAGGTGCACCAGGCACTGGCCATGCTGGGCGTGCCGACGTCGGCCAAGCTGATCGTGGCGGTGAACGACGCCTTCTTCTCCCGTGAGCTGCGCGGCTCCCAGCTGACCAGCCTGCGGCGCGACGAGGAGCGCTCGTTCCGCGGCGACCCCTACGCCAGGCCGTACTACCTGTGCGCCGCGCTGACCGACCGCCTCTCCCCCGCGCGGGGGCTGCTCGCCGACAGCACGTGGCCCCCCGAGCTGCGGGTGCTGGGGCCGCTGAGCCCGCGCGTCGACTTCCTCACCTCGGCCATGCGCGTCGCCGAGCACCTGACGCGGCTGGCGGAGCCGCCCTCGGGGGCGGTGCGGCTGCTGTCGCGGATGGCGCAGAACATCCCGGGCGCCGTCGAGGGCTTCGCCCCGGCCGACCCGGCGACCGCGATCCGCGCGGCGCGGGCCGAGCTGGAGGTGCACCTGGCCGCCGACTCGGCGCAGCGGGCCGAGGTGGCGGCGCGGGCGACGAGGCAACTACCGGACGTGGAGCGCCTGTTCGGCGCCACCGCGATGAACACCTTGAGGGGGGCCTGTTGAAGACCAGGCTGGACGGGGAGACCGGCTCATGAACAAGCTCGGGGAGAGGTCATTCCTGAACAGGCTTGACGAGCTGCGCGGGCCGATGCCGTCCCACCCGCACGACGCGCGGGCCATCGCGGCGCTGGCCGCCAACCCCGGCTGCGCGCGCCGGGCGGTGATGGACGCCGCGGGGATCGACAAGGACCTCACGGCCCGGCACGTCGGCTTCCCCGCGCCGTTCGGCCAGTCCCAGTTCGCGATCACCCGTGGAAACGTGTTCGAGTCGCTGGTGAAGGAGAACGGCTGCGCCGAGCTGCTGCGGCTCCTGCGCGAGCTGCTCGGCCTGGAGGTCGCCCAGGTCGGCTACCGGGACGTGGAGAGCGTCGGCTCCCACCTGCGCCACTCGCACACCCGGGCGCTGATCGACCGCGCGGCGCGCGAGGACGACGGGACCGCGGTGTTCTACGACCACCCGCTGTTCAGCCTGGAGATCGCCGGGCACACCTCGTACCTGGAGCCCGACGTGGTGGCCTTCCAGATCGGGGGGCGCTTCCACATCGTCGAGATCAAGTCGTTCAGCGTGATCGACGGCCAGGCCGAGCCGGACAAGGTCGCGGCGGCGGCGCGGCAGGCGGCGGTCTACGTCATGGCGCTGCGCACGCTCATGGCCGAGCTCGGGCACGCCCCGGAGCGCGTCTCCCACGACGTGGTCCTCGTCTGCCCGGAGAACTTCGCCAACCGCCCGACGGCGGCGCTGGTCGACGTGCGCAAGCATCTCTCGGTCCTCAACCGCCAGCTCGCCCGGATGACCAGGGTCGAGCGCCTGCTGGAGGGCCTGCCCGGCGATCTCACCTTCGACCTGGCCCCCGGCGAGGACGGCGTGCCGACCCGCTCGGCGGAGGAGCTGGCCCAGGCACTGCTCCAGGTGCCCGCCCGCTACGCGCCCGACTGCCTGTCGACCTGCGACCTGTGCATGTTCTGCCGTCACGAGGCCCGCGTCTGCGGGTCCACCGACCTGCTCGGGCGCCAGGTACGCGACCAGCTGGGTGGCGTCTCCGGCATGGACGAGGCACTCGGCCTGGCCGAGGGCACCCGCGAACCGGCCGAGGGCCAGGAGGAGATCGCCCGCCTGCTCCGGCTGGCGAACCGGTTGCGCGAGGAGTCGCTGCGGTGAGGACGGGAGAACCGGCCGCGCGAGAAACCACCGCGACCGGGACCGGAATCGCGACCGGGATCGGGATCGGCGAGCCCGGTCCGGCCCCGGCGGGGTCGGCGAGGCGGACGGAGGGGGGCCGGTGAGCGCGCTGACGGCGCTGGCGCAGCTGCGGGCCGTCAGGGACGGCGTCGCGCAGCGGATCACCACGGTCCGGCACTGCCACATCTCCGCCCAGCCGCTGGTGCTCATCCCGCTCAAGCTCGCGGGCGAGGCCGCCGCGCCGCTGGCCGCCATGGTCGGCACCGACCCGGGTCATCCCCGGCTGCTCGTCGTTCCCCAGCCCCGCAACCGGGACCTGCGGTTCGCCTTCGCCGCCGGGCTGGCCGAGGTGCTGCTGCCGTACATCGAGGGGTTCGAGAAGAGCACCGAGACGGTCGAGCGCAAGAGCGGCGAGCCGTACGAGCGGTGCCTGGACGCGCCGCAGATCCTGGTGCCGAACCGGCCCGCGGCCTCGTTCACCGCGCTGCTGGGCCGGTCCACCCGGTTCCGCCGGGCCGACGGCCCCTACCCGGTGCACCCGTCGGTGCCGCTGCTCGGCCGGTGGCTGACCTACTTCACCGACCGGTCGCGGCAGCCGGGCTCCTCGGTGCTGCTCACGGCCACCGAGGCGCTGGGCCTGCACTGGGTGACCGGGCAGAGTGGCCTGGAGGACGCCAATCTGGCGGCGCTGCTGGGGTGGATCGATCCGCCGCCGGGAATGTCGGGGCGCCGGGCGGCCGAGGAGGCCGAGGACCCGCTGCTGTGGCCTCCGGCCGGTCCCGCCACCGACCCCGGTTTCGACAACGAGGTGCTCGGTCCCGCGATACGCGCCTACGAGGAGGCGCCGACCGATCGCGCCGTCGACCGGATCGGCCAGGCGCTGCGTACCCAGCTCGAACCCACCTGGCGGCTGATGTGGCGGAGTGTGAACCTGTTGCGCTCCCTGCCCGAGGGGTCGCGGGTGAAGGACCGCTGGGAGATCGACCGAGGGTCGTTCACCCGGTTCGTCGAGCGGATCGCCGAGGGCGGGCCGCCTCAGGCGCGCAGGGACGGGGCGGTCGGCGCCGCCGCGCGGCTGGCGGGACTGGAGCGGGCGCGGGCGAGCTACGACGTGCAGCGGGCCCACGACGACCCGCTGCTCATGGCCGAGTACCGGCTGAGCGGTGAGGCCTTCGCCGGGACGGTGACGTCCGCCGACCCCGAGCACAGCGAGGGTGAGGGCCGCTCGCGCAAGCTCCGTCCCCTGATCACGGTACGGACCGGCGACCCGGTGCGGCTCTCCCCCGGCACCACGGTCGGCAGCCCCGACCGGCGCGGTCACGCCGCCGAGATCGTCGAGATCGCGGACGGGGAGATCACCCTCAAGGTCACCAAGGGGATGGGGCGGGGCAGGACACCGGCCCCCGGTTCGGTGCCCGAGCCCGGTGAGCGGGTCTCCTACACCTCGCTGACCGACGACTTCCAGTCGTCGGCGGCGCTGCCCGACCCGGAGCAGACGCCGTGGACCCACGGCGGGCCCCCGCAGGAGTACGAACCCAGTGACGACGACGCGCAGGAGGAGTGGTTGTGAGTGTTCACCGGACCCCGCGTCCTCGGGGGGCGTCCCTTCCGGTCGCGTGCGCTCCCCTCGGGGCGAGCCGTGACGGGGGTGCGGCATGACCCCGCAGCAGGAGGCGGCGGCCGTGGTGGGGGCCGTGCTGGCCGACCTGCCCCGCCATCGCGGCGTGGTCGTGGACTCGCCGCCCGGCGCGGGCAAGTCCACGCTGGTGGTGCGGGCGGCGGGGCACATCGCGGAGACCGGCGAGCCGCTGATGATCGTCGCCCAGACCAACGAGCAGGTCGACGACCTGGTGGAGCGGCTCGCGATCGAGCACCCCGACCTGCCGATCGGCCGCCTGTCGGCGAGCGGCTACATCACGCCCGGCCGTATCCTCGCCCACCCCAACGTCTCGGTCGCGGGCAAGCTGCCCGACCTGGGAGACCCGGCCGTGGTGATCGCCACCGCCGACAAGTGGGCCTGGATCGGCGACCGCACCTGGCCCTGGGCCATCGTCGACGAGGCGTACCAGATGCGCTCGGACAAGCTGCTGCGCATCGCCTCGCTGTTCGAGCGGTCGCTGTTCGTGGGTGACCCCGGCCAGCTCGACCCGTTCTCCATCGTGGACGGCGACCGCTGGGCGGGCCTGTCGTGGGATCCGGTGCAGAGCGCGGTCTCGGTGCTGCTGCGGCACAACCCCGACCTGCCGGTGCACCGGCTGCCGGTCTCCTGGCGGCTGCCCGCATCGGCGGCCCCGGTGGTCTCCGAGGCGTTCTACCCGTTCACCGGGTTCCGCGCGGGGACGGGCCCCGACGACCGGGCGCTGGAGTTCACCGTGAACGGCATGCGCACCTCCCACGACCGGGCGCTGGAGGAGGCGGCCGTGTCGGGGTGGGCGCTGTACGAGCTGCCGAGCCGCCACACGGTGCGCACCGACGCGGAGGCCGTGGCGGCGACCGCGGTCCTGGCGATGCGGCTGCTCCAGCGGGGTCCGGTCGCGCACTCCGAGCGCGGCAGCCATCCCGTCACGGCCGAGCGGATCGCCATCGGCGCCGCGCACCGCGACCAGGTCGCCGCGATCAGGGCCGCCGGGGTGCCCCCGGAGATCACGGTGGACACCGCCAACCGGCTGCAGGGCCGGGAGTACGACGTGACGATCGTGCTGCACCCGCTCTCCGGGCGCCGCGACGCCACCGCGTTCCACCTGGAGTCGGGACGGCTGTGCGTGCTCACCTCCCGGCACCGGCACGCCTGCGTCGTGGTGGCCAGGGCGGGCATTCCCGAACTCCTGGACGCCCACCCGTCGTCCGAGCCGGTCCAGCTCGGCGTGCCGGTGAAGTTCCCCGACGGCTGGGAGGCCAACCAGGCGGTGCTGGCCCACCTCTCCAAGCACCGGGTGACCCCGGACGGGTGACGGTCACGGCGGGCCCCGCCCACGCCGCCGGGGACGCCCCGCCTCTCCGCGGTGCCGTACGGCAGAGTGCGGCGGAGTGTGGCGGAGTCGTGGTGAGGGTCAGATCGTGCGCCGCCAGACGTCGATGGCCAGCACCTGGCGCATGCCCACCGAGAGGTAGAGGTCGAGGGCGGGCGTGCTGTTGTTGGCGTCGACGTGGAGATAGGTGCCGACTCGCCCTCGGCGGGCGTCGTCGGCGAACGCCCTACGCAGCATGAACCGGCCCAGGCCCCGGCCCCTGAAGGCGGGGAGTACGGCCAGCTGGCGCACGTAGCCGGAATTCTCGTCGCCGAGGAAGGCGTTGGTCCCCAGCAGCATCGCCACGGGCTCGCCGTCGAGGCGGGCCACCGTCAGCTGCGCCCAGTCGGTGTTGACCGAGGAGTCCAGCTCGTCGTACCACTCGTCGTAGTCCTTCGGGGTGAACCCGAAGTGCTCGGCGAAACCGGCCTGCTGCACGGCGTGGCCCTGGCGGCGTACCTCCTCGGTGAGCCCGTCGTGCACCGTCATCCCGGCGGGGAGCTCGGGCCGGGGCACCGTTCCCTCGTGGTCGGCGCGCAGCCGGATGAAGCTGGTGGCGGCGGCGAAGCCTCGGGAGGCGGCGATGGCGCGCTTGCCGCTGTCCTCCCGGTAGAGGCCGATGTCCACCACGGCCCGGTCGTGGCCGAGCTCGGTAGTGATCTGCCTGGCCCGCTCGGTCACGGTGTCCCAGAGCGGGCCGGTCAGATCCGGTGCGGCGGGGTGCACGACGACGTCGACGTCGACGTTGTCGCTGCCGCCCTTGCGGCAGGCCCAGGCCCACGCCACCAGGCGCCCGCTCTCGTCGTGGACGAGCCAGCCGTCGGACTCCCCGTCGAAGGAGGAGTCGTTCAGCTGGTCGGCGACGTCGTCCAGGGTCATGTCGGCCTTGCCGATCACCTGGGTGTCACAGAGCGAGATCAGCTCGTGGATCTCGCGGGCGTCACCGGCCAGCGGGCGCCGGGTGAGGTATCCGGCGGGGGTGGGGATGGTCGTCTTCATGTCCCCCATCGTGGCGGGGACGGCTTGGGGATCGCTGGGTCGGGACTTGGCGCCGGCCGGTCAGTCGAGCGCCGGGACCGGGAGCCGGTCGTCCTCCTCGGATCCGGACGCCTCGGGCCCGCCGCGCAGCGGGATCTCCTTGATGAAGGCCGCCAGCAGCGGCACCACGATGGCGAACAGGATCGCCCACCAGAAGACGCTGGAGATCGACTCGGCCAGCGACTCCAGGAAGCCGACCCGCACGTTGGCGGGGAGCTCGTGCAGCGCGGCCGGGTTGAACTGGGCGCCTCCGGAGGCGAGCTGCTCGCCCGCGGCGCCCAGCTTGCTCTCCAGGCTCGAGGTGAGCTGGTTGTTGAAGACCGCGCCGAACAGCGAGACGCCGAACGATCCGCCAATGGAGCGGAAGAAGGTCGAGGCGCTGCTGGCGACGCCGAGGTCCTTCTGCTCGACGCTGTTCTGGGCGATCAGCATGGTGGTCTGCATCAGGAAGCCCATGCCGACGCCGAGCACAGCGATGAAGACGCCGGTCTGCCAGGCGGGGGTGTTGACGTCCATCAGGGAGAGCAGCCACATGGCGATCGCCATGCCCACGCCACCGAGGATCGGGTACAGCTTGTACTTGCCGGTCTGGGTGATGGCGCGGCCGACGAAGAGCGAGACCACCATGGCGGCGCCCATCATCGGGAGCAGCAGCAGGCCGGAGTTGGTGGCACTCGCCCCCTGGACGGTCTGCTGGAACAGCGGAAGGAAGTTGATCGCGCCGAACATGGCGAACCCGAGCAGGAAGCCCACGCCCGAGATCAGGCTGAAGTTGCGGTCGCGGAAGACGTTGAGCGGCATGATGGGCTCGGCGACGCGGCGCTCCACCAGGACGAACAGCACCAGCGTGACCACGGCGAGCCCCGCCAGGCCGAGGATCTGCCACGAACCCCACGCGTAGTCGTTGCCGCCCCAGGTGGTGATGAGGACCAGCGCGGTGATGCCGACCGAGAGCAGCGCCGCGCCCAGCCAGTCGATGCGGTGCTCGGTGCGGAGCTTGGGCAGTTGCAGCTTGACCGCGAGCAGGGCCAGGGCGACGAACCCGACGGGCAGGTTCACGTAGAAGGCCCAGCGCCAGTCGAGGTTGTCGGTGATGAAGCCGCCGACGAACGGGCCCGCGATCATGGCGAGCGACATCACGGCGGCCATGATGCCCTGGTACTGGCCGCGCTCACGGGGCGGGACGAGGTCGCCGATGATCGCCATGGCGTTGACCATCAGGCCACCGGCTCCCAGGCCCTGGAGCGCGCGGAAGGCGATGAGCTGTGTCATGCCGTCGGACGGCCCGCCGAGCATCTCGGATCCGGCCATGCCGCAGAGCGCGGAGCCGACCATGAAAATGGCGATGGAGGCGAGGAAGATGCTCTTCCTGCCGTACAGGTCGCCGATCTTGCCCCAGATGGGGGTCGAGACGGTGGTGCCGAGCACGTAGGCGGTCACCACCCAGGACAGGTGCGTCAGCCCGCCGAACTCGCCGACGATGCGGGGCAGCGCGGTGCTGACGATCATGTTGTCGAGCATGGCCAGGACCATCGCGAGCATCAGGCCCGGCAGCACCACCATGACCTCGCGGCGCCGCGCCGGCGCGGCCGCGGTCTCCTTCACTTTCTTGCCCCCAGTTTTGTGATCTTACTTACTTGCCGACCGGCTAGCGTCGGCTATGCTGGAATGTAGGCCGCTTACTTGCCGGCCGTCAAGTTGATTTCTCGGTAAAGGGAACCATGAGGGAACACGCCGACACACGGACGCGCATCCAGGAGATCGCCCTGAAGCTCTTCATCGAGCAGGGCTACGAGGCCACCTCGCTCCGCGAGATCGCGGAGGCCCTCGGCGTGACCAAGGCGGCACTTTACTACCACTTCAAGACAAAGGACGACATCATCGCCAGTCTGGCGGAGAACCGGGTGAAGGCGATCGAGGAGCTGATCGCCTGGGCCCGGTCCCAGCCGCGCACCGACGAGACGCGCGAGGGGCTGATCCGCCGCTACTCCGACGACCTGCACCGGGGCAGGCACCACGAGATCATGCGCTTCTTCGAGCGCAACCAGACCTCGCTCAAGAACCACCCGACGATGGAGAAGACCCGCGAGCGGATGTTCGAGCTGCTCGCCTTCCTCGTCGATCCGGAAGACCCCCTGCCCACCCAGCTGAGGCACTCGATGGCCCTGTTCGCGCTGCACGCCTCGGGGTTCATGCTCAGGGGCGAGGAGATCTCCGACGAGGAACGCCAGGCAGCCGCCCTGGAGGTCGCGCTCGACCTCGCCCGGCGGTGAGCGTGCTCATCGACCCGCCCAACTGGCCGGGTCCGCGCGGTCTGCTCTGGTCACACCTGGTCAGCGACAGCTCGACCGGGGAGCTGCACGCCTTCGCCGAGTTGCTCGGCGTGCCGCGCCGGGCGTTCGACCGCGACCACTACGACGTTCCCGAGACCGTCTACGAGCGAGCCGTCGCGCTGGGCGCCGAGGCCGTGTCCTCGCGCGAGCTCGTCGTCCGGCTCACCGCCGCCGGTCTCCGCCGACGCAAGGTCCGTCCTGGAATCGACAGCTCTCGCATAGATCCCGGCACCCCGGGCATGGCACACCTTTGACGATATAACCGCACGTCAACGAAGGGGACGACATGCTGAACGGCAAGACGATCGCATTCCTCGTGGCCCCGGAGGGTATCGAGCAGGTCGAGCTCACCGAGCCGTGGAAGGCCGTCAAGCAGGCGGGGGGCACTCCCAAGCTGATCTCCACCGAGCGGGGCGAGGTCCAGGGGTTCAACCACCTCGACCGGGCCGACACCTTCCCGGTGGACGCGACGGTCGAGGAGGTCTCCGCCGCCGACTTCGACGGGCTGGTGCTGCCCGGCGGCGTCGCCAACCCCGACTTCCTGCGGACCGTGCCGGCGGCCGTCGGCTTCGCGAAGGGGTTCTTCGACGCGGGCAAGCCGGTCGCGGCGATCTGCCACGCGCCCTGGACACTGATCGAGGCTGACGTGGTACGCGGACGCAAGGTCACGTCCTGGCCGAGCCTGCGGACCGACCTGCGCAACGCCGGGGCGACCTGGGAGGACCAGGAGGTCGTGATCTGCGCCTCGGGCCCGAACACGCTGATCACCAGCCGCAAGCCCGACGACCTCAAGGCCTTCTGCCAGGCCGCGACGGACGCCTTCTCCGGTTAGGGCCTGTTTTGTGGATCTTTTCGCCTACTGCGGTCGCCCAGGCGGCGCCCCGCGGCGTTGTCGTCGTCGCCCATAACTCCGTTATGAGCTCCTCCTCCGCCTTGCGGGCCATCCACCTGGACGATCCTCGCCACGGCGAAGATCCACAAAACAGGCCCTAGCGGCCGTCGATCACCGAAGCGGGGCGGGGGTCCGGGACCCCCGCCCCGTGGGCGTTCCGTGCCCTGCCCCGGGTGGCGGCGCCCGTTCGAGCCCCGCAAGCGCAGCCGCGTAGCCCGAGTCGTAGCCGCGCAGCCGCGGCCAGGCGAGAATTCTTCGCACATCCGATGACATGTCGTAGAAGCAGCACTTTGCCGTGTATTGCCGCATTCCAGGGACACGATCAACCATCCCCGATTAGGACGGCGTCCCCAGGGCAAGGCTTCTACATCGGCTGTGAAAGGAGGGGACCGTGGAGGCCACGATCGCGTTGCGTCTGCCGCGTGACGCTGCGAGTGTTCCCGTGATCAGGCAACTTCTCGACTCCTCGTTGGAGGCCCTGGGCGTGGTGCCGCAGATCCGCGAGGACATCCAGCTCATGCTCTCGGAGGCGTGTTCCAACGTCATCCAGCATGCCACCCCCAGTGACGACTACATGGTCAGCACCGAGCTGTCCAGAGACCGCTGCGTGATCAAGGTGGTGGACGCGGGCAACGGCTTCGACTTCTCGGAGACCACCTCCCCCGCCCCCACCTCCGAGCACGGCCGGGGGCTGCTGATCATGCAGGCCCTCGCCGACGACATCCGCTTCGTCAAAAGGCAGGAGCGGGGCTCGATCGTCTGCCTGGAGAAGACCCTGCGCTTCGTCGAGGACGCCCCCGGCCTGTCACTGCTCCTCAACGAGGAACTTGAGTTCGAAGAGCGCATCCCTGAGATAGTCGGTGACGGTCCACACATCGGGAACCATCTCCCGGCAGGCGATCACGCCGACGTCAAGTGAGCCGTCGTAGGAGAAGACCGTGATGTTGAGGCCGCCGCTGGCGTCGGTCACGACGGAGACCGGGTGGTACGCCAGAAGCCTGGCGCCGCTCACGTAGAGGGGGAGCTGCGGGCCGGGCACGTTGGAGATCACCACGTTGATCGGGCCCGCGCTGCCGGCGAACAGGTTGAAGGCCGCGCGCGAGGCCAGGCCGGTCAGCGCGGAGGGCATCATGTCGCTGAGCTGCTGGAGCCAGCGCGCCGGGGCGAGCGACGAGCGATCCTTGATCAGCCGCATGGCGTCCCGTACCGCCAGCAGCCGTTCCACCGGGTCGGCGACCTGCGTCGCCAGGGTGGTGATCATGATGCTGACCTGGTTTCCCGTGCTCTGGTCGCCGGGGACGCGGAGCGAGAACGGCACCCCCGCGATGAGGGGCTGCTCGGGCAGCGCGTCGTGCTTGAGCAGCCACTGGCGCAGCGCCCCCGCGCACAGGGCCATCACCACGTCGTTCACCGTGACACCGAAGGCGTTCTTGACCAGCTTGACGTCCTCCAGCGGCAGGGCGGTGTAGGCGAACCGCCGGTGCGCGCTGATCCTGCCGCTGAAGGGGGTGCGGGGAACGGTCATGCGAGGCATGGCGGGCACTTCGGCGGCCCCGGATCCGGACAGGTAGGTGGCCAGGTCCCTGGTGAGCCGCGAGACCAGCCCCGCCCCGGGCACCTGGGAGATCAGCGGGATCTCGTCGAGGTGCGGGACGGCGTTGATCAGGAACCGTATCGTGTTGGCCGGGTTGACGACGGCCCTGGCCAGCCCCCTGACGACCATCTCCCCCGTGTCGATCTCCTCCTCGGGCTCGCCCGCGGGTGCCAGCGCGACCTCGGCGGGCTCTGGGGAGGTGTCCAGCAGACCGGCCAGCACGTCGGCGCCGGTGACGCCGTCGACCGCGGCGTGGTGGACCTTCATGTAGAGGGCCGTACGGCCGCCGCGGAGGCCGTGGATCACGTACATCTCCCAGAGGGGGCGGCGCCGGTCGAGGCGGCGGGCGTGCAGCCTGGCCACCTGCTCGCCCAGTTGCTTGTCGCTGCCGGGCTTGGGCAGCGCGATCTCGCGCACGTGGTAGTCGAGGTCGATCGTGGAGTCCTCGGTCCAGTACGGGTGGTCCAGGCCGAGCGGGACGAAGGCGAGCCGCCTGCGGAAGGGCGCGGCCAGGTGGAGCCGGCGGGCCAGCAGCGACACCAGGTCACCGCGCGACAACCCACCCGACAGGATCGCGAGCCCCCCGATGTTCGCAACGTTCGTCGAGGTCTCGAAATTCAGGAACTGCGTGTCCACCGCGCTGAGCTGCCGCACCGTACTACCTCCGGGATGTCGTCCTCCCATCCTGCTCCCGTGAGGTCGCCAGGGCCAACGCGGCCAGCGCGACGAGAACGACCACGGACACGAGGATTAACGACAGCGGAATGAGCATCAGCACGACGACGACGGTCATGATCTCGCTGATCAACTGCTGCACCGCAGAGCTGTGCCCGGATTATCCGGCCGTTACACCGCATTCCAGCGACCGAGCTTCAGCGCGAGATGGAGTTCTAACCTGTGGGTTCCGTTCTTGAGGTTGCGGCCGGCCAGGTGCTCGATTCTGGTGAGGCGGTAATAGAGGCTGGTGCGGTGCAGGTGGAGCAGCCTGGCGGTCTCCTGCGCGTCTCCCCCGCTGTCCAGGTAGGTCTCCAGGGTGGCCAGGAGCGCCGGGTGCTCGCGCAGCGCGTCGAGCGGGCCGCCCGCCGGGCCGGACTGGCCCGCGATCGGCTCGGTGAGCAGCCGGTAGACGCCCAGGTCCGGCCAGCGGGCGACCGGCCGCAGCGCGGGTTCCGCCGCGGCGGCCCTGGCCGCGGCGAGCGCCTCCTCGTGCGCTCGTACGGCCGACTCCAGCCCCGGGTGCGGCGCGCTGACCCCGGCGCCCGCGCGGGTCCTGGCGGCGAGCCGCTCCCCCAGCGCCGCCGCGTCCTCGCCACGGTTCAGCAGCAGCACGGCGTGGCGGTCCAGGATCGTGAAGGCCGGTGGGCGGCGTATCCTGGCCAGCTCCGCGCCGACCGCCTCGCGCAGGCCGTCCGGGTCGCCCCGCAGCGCCAGGACGCGCAGCGGTCCCTCGCCGAGCACCCCGGCCGCGCGCCGCACGCCGATCTCCCCGGTGAGCAGCTGGCTCAGGGTGTGGGAGCTGCCGCCGTCGTCGAGCAGGGCGGCGATCGCGGCGGCGTCACGCACGGCCCTGTCCTGCTCCTGCGGGTTCAGCGGGCCCGGCCCCTCGATGATCCAGAGGTAGCCGACGCGGCGGTCCTGGTGGAGCAGGGGCACGCAGAGCCTGGCCGCCATCCCCAGCTCGGGATTTCTCGGGACCCGGACCGGATCGCGGGTCGCGGCCACCCCGTGCGCCTCCTGCCAGGCCCCCACCTCCGCGGGAACCGACCGCGAGAGGATGGCCTGTGCCCTGACCGGGTCGACCTCCCCGTGGTGGGCGCTGTGCGCGACGACCCGGCCCTCCAGGTCGTCCACGGACATGCCCCGGCCCACGGCGACGGCAAGAGACTCCAGCAGATCCTGAACATCGTCCGCTATCACGTTCCAATCCTACATATGTAGGAAGTATCTCCGGCGCCGGAACGATGACTCGGTCTGGCGCGGGCCGTAGCGTCGCACTTATTCATTTCGGGGACCCGCTTCGTGAGCCACGGGAGTCCGCCTCGTGAGAGTCGTCCGATCGCCCGGTGAAAGGAACCTCGTGGAGGAGCGCAGCCGCGTCGCCCCGTGGGCCCCGCCTCGGGCACAGCCGCGCCTGGCCGAGCTTGAGGCCGAGGTGGACGGGCTGGGCCTCGACGCGGTCACCCGGCTGGTCGCCGCGGTGCTGGCCGAGCACCGGGGCCGCCTCGACGAGGACGGCGTGGTGCTGTACGCGGGCACCAACACGATGAGCGAGCGCGCCAGGGCCGCGCACGAGATCTCCCTGGGCTGCCGCCCGTCGATGGGCTGGCCGGGCGACAAGAACCAGACCGGCCTGGAGGAGCTGGACGTGCTGGAGGTGCTCGCCCCGCTCCAGGTCGCGGCGCTGATGGGCGGGGAGTTCGCCGAGGTGCGGCTGCAGAGCGCCACGCTGGCCAACCTCGCCTGCTACAGCGCGTTCACCAGCCCCGGCGACACGATCGCGGTGCTGCCGGAGGCCGCCGGGGGCCACGCCGGCCACCACGCCCAGGGCGTCGCCGGGATCCGCGGCCTGCGGGTCGCCGACCTGCCCTACGACGCCGGGCGGCTCGACGTCGACCACGAGGCCCTGCCCGCGTTCCTGCGCGAGCGCCGGCCCACGCTGGTGATGGTCGGCGCGAGCCTGATGCTGTTCCCGTACGACGTCGCGGCGCTGCGGGCGGCGTGCGACGAGGTGGGGGCCCTGCTGGTCTACGACGCCTCGCACGTGGCGGGGCTCATCGCGGGCGGCCGGTTCCAGCGTCCGCTGGACGAGGGCGCGCACCTGGTGACCATGTCCACCTACACGTCCTTCGGCGGCCCGCCGGGCGCGGCCGTCGTGACCCGCGACGAGGATCTCGCCCGCCAGGTGTCGTCGGCCGCCTACCCCGGCCTGACCGCCAACTACGACGCCTCACGCCTGGCGCCGCTCGCCCTCGCCGCCGCCGAGCACGCCGCGGGCGGTTCCGGGTACGCCGACCGCTGCCTCGCCAACGCCGGGGCACTGGCCGCGGCGCTGGACCGCGAGGGCTTCACCGTGGCCGCCGCCCACCGGGGCTGGACCGTCTCCCACCACGTGGCGGTGGACGCCGCCGCGTTCGGCGGCGGGGACGAGGCCGCCCGGCTGCTGGCCGAGGGCGGTGTCTATCTCAGCGGCGTCCACCTGCCGGGGCAGCCTCCCGACGAGCCCGCGCGGGGCCTGCGGATCGGCACCCAGGAGGTGACCCGCCGAGGCTTCGGCCCGGAGACCATGGGTGAGGTCGCGGTCCTGATGCGCCGCCTGCTCATCGACGGCCAGGCTCCCCGCGCGGTCCATCGGGACGCGGTGGCCCTGCGCCGCGCCATCCCATGATCCCGGACCGGCCCGCTCGACCCCCGGGGGTTCGCCCCCTGGCGGGCCGGTCCGCTCACCGCCACTCCCCCTGACGGGCGGACCGGCCCGCGTCCCCCCTGGCGGACCGGTTCGCCGCCTTCCGCCCCACCCGCGCGCGTCCCCTCATCCGGACGGGTCACCTCCCCGCCCGGCGGGAGGGACGCGCCGGGTGGCGGCCGGAAACCGGGTCAGACCGCGCGGTGGTACTGGTCGGGCCAGCGGGCTCCGGCGACGCCGAGCTCGCGGGCGGCGAGGTTCGGCCAGTACGGGGTGCGGAGCAGCTCGCGGCCGAGCAGGACGGCGTCGGCCTGTCCCGAGGCGATGATCTCCTCTGCCTGCCGGGGCCGGGTGATCTCGCCGACCGCGCCCACCGGCAGGTCGGTCTCGGCCTTCACCCTGGCCGCGTAGGGCACCTGGTAGCCGGGCCCCATGGGGATGCGCGCCCCGGCGACGTTGCCGCCGGTCGAGACGTCGAGCAGGTCGACGCCGTGGGCGAGCAGGTCCTTGGCGAGGCGGACGGTGTCGTCGGCGCTCCAGCCCTCGCGGTCGTCGGCGGGGTCCTCCGCCAGCCAGTCGGTGGCCGAGACGCGGAAGAGGAGGGGAAGCTCGTCCGGCCAGACCGCGCGCACCGCGTCGACGACCCGGAGCGCGAACCGGGTGCGGTTCTCGTACGAGCCGCCGTACGCGTCGGTGCGGCGGTTGCTGAAGGGCGACAGGAATTCGGCGATCAGGTAGCCGTGCGCGCCGTGGATCTCGGCCACCTGGAAGCCCGCGTCCAGCGCCCGCCGCGCCGCGGCGGCGAAGTCGCCCACGAGCCGGTCGATGTCGCCGTCGCTCAGCTCCGCGGGGGTGGGGTGGCCGTCGTCGAAGGGGATCGGGCTCGGCCCGACCGGCCGCCAGCCGTGCTCGTCGGGACCGGTGGGCCCGCCGCCCTGCCAGGGGCGGCGGGTGGAGGCCTTGCGTCCCGCGTGCGCGAGCTGGATGCCGGGCACGGCGCCGTGCTCCCGCAGGAGGCGGGTGACGCGGGCGAACGCCTCCCGCTGGCGATCGTTCCAGAGCCCGAGGTCGGCCGGGCTGATGCGGCCCTCCGGCGTCACCGCGGTGGCCTCGGCCAGGATGAGCCCGGCGCCGCCCACCGCGCGGGCGGCCAGGTGGGACAGGTGCCAGTCGGTCGGCACCCCCTGCTCCGGCCCCTCGACCGCCGCGGAGTACTGGCACATCGGGGCCATCCAGACCCGGTTGGGAATGGTGAGGGACCTCAACGTCAGGGGCTCGAACAGGGCGCTCACGGCCGTACTCCTTCTGGGGGGAGGGATCTCGGGGGGCGGCGCCCCGGCTTCACGGCTAATACGATAACCTACGTACTACGAAAGATGTCAAACTACGATTACCTTCGTACAATCGAGTCGACCCACAGGAGGGAGCCACCGTGCCGACCGCACCCGTCAGAGCCCTGGAGCACCCCGCGCGCGGGGAGATCCGTCTGGAGGGCGTGCTGCACGCGCTGTCCGACCCGACGCGCCTGCAGATCGTGCGCTTCCTGTGGCGGCTGGACGAGGCCGAGGGCGCCCCCTGCTCGGCGATCGACCTGGTGGTCACCAAGTCGACCACCACCCACCACTTCCGGGTGCTGCGCGAGGCGGGCGTGATCAACCAGGTCTACCGGGGCACGGCCAAGATGAACGCGCTGCGCCGGCGTGACCTCGACGCGCTCTTCCCCGGGCTCCTGGACACCGTCCTGAGCGCCGACGCGATCCAGTGCGAGCGCGACGACCGCGAGGGCTGAGCACGTGGGCGCCGGTGTGATCCGGCGAGCGGCGAGGAGCCTCGACACGCCCCGGCGAGGGACCGGCCACGGGCGCGCTCGGTGGACGGCGACCGGCCTCGACGCGACCCGGTGGACGAGCCGGACCCGGCGGGGCGGGCGGGCTGGCGGGGCAGGCAGGTTCCGCCGGGCGATTCCGGCGGGGCGGAATGCACCCCTCGGGGTGGTTTCGGCACGGCGGGAGGCTCGGGAGAGGCGCGAGACGGAGTACCGTCCTGTCATGTGCCGGAGTATCAAGACCCTTCGTGAGCCCTACGCCAGCGATGTGACCGACGACGACGTGCGAGCCGCCGCGCTCCAGTACGTCCGCAAGGTGTCGGGCTTCCGCTCCCCGTCGACGCGCAACGCGGAGGCCTTCGAGCGGGCCGTCGAGGCGGTGGCCGCCGCGACCCAGACCCTGCTCGACGACCTCCAGCTGAGGCACGTGTCCCGAGACTGACCGGAGACGGCGGGAGGGCGCCGGGGACCGAGCTTCCGCGCTACGGCTTCCCGGTCCCGGCCGCGCTCAGGGCCGACCTCGGGCGGATGGCATTCGCCGACCTCGGCCGGGCGGGTCACCGGCTCCCGCGAGCGTCCCCTCCGAGACCGGCTCCCGGCGGCTCCCGGCGGACCGGCGGCGGCCGGACACCGGTCCGGCCGGGTCCGGTCCCGCCGGGCGCCGGTCAGTAGCGCGCGTTCGAGGAGCGGAAGAGCCTGCTCACGAACATGACCACCACGCCCACCAGGCCGATGATCAGAGCCCACTTGAGGAGCGTGAAGAGGAAGCCCAGAACCGAGCCCAGCAGCAGGAAGCCGATCACCACGGCCGCCACGATCAGAAGAATTCGTCCCATGTGCTCCACGCTAGGCCCCCGCCGGGCCCGGCGGCAGGCCGGAGCCCCGATGTCAGGGACAAGCCAGGGTTCTCCCTCATGATCTCCCTGAACCTCCCTCGCCCAGGGCCGGAAGCAGTTGGTCCGGCGGGGCCTCGCGCGCCAGGAGCACGGGTCCCCGGCCGGGGAAAGGGCCGGGGACCCGTGCTCCTGGTGCGCTCAGGTGTTCTTGGGGGAGGGCGTCAGCCGAGGGCGCGGTGCCCGCCGACGACCGGGAGGGTGACCGAGCTGGAGGCCGGGTCGACCGAGACGCCGGTCCCCGGGGGCAGGCGCAGGGTGAAGTCGCGGTCGGTGGACAGGAGCACGACGCCGATCCGGTGACCGGCCTTGACGACGTAGTCGTTCGGCTGGAGGTCGAAGCGGAAGTCGTAGAAGCGGCCCTCGCGCAGGAGTTCGGTCCTGGAGGCGGAGTCGCGGTTGCGGACGTCGAGCCAGCCCCTTGTAATGATCTTGTAGGGGGCGGTCACCGTGGCGTGCTCGGCCAGCCGGGCGCAGCCGGTGTCGCCGGGCACACCCTGGCCGTAGCAGACCGGGATGTCGCCGTAGACGACGTCGCCGTACGCGCGGGCGTCGGTGCCGTAGTCGACGAGCAGCGCCGTCAGGTACGGCGAGCGCCCGCCCTTGAACGCGGCGCGCACCGAGATCTCGGGGGTGCCGGACAGGCGCGCGTCGCGGGTCAGGGGGCCCGACAGGTAGGCCAGGCGGTTGGGGTCGACGGCCTCGGCGTTCTCGGCGAGCCGCTCGGCGGTGCGGGTGCTCTGGTCGACGAAGGACTCGACGGTGTGGCCCCGGGAGCGGTCGGCGCCCAGGGTGCCGTTGCGGCCGTCCTTGCCGGCGGCCAGGTGCAGCCGCGCGTCACGGGTGCCGGGCAGCGGCCAGGAGGCGTGCTGGGCCCACTGTCCCGGGCCCGACTCCACGTCGGCCTGCGGCTCGTCCATGATGCCGTTGCGCAGGCCGTACAGGTGGAAGTCGAACCAGCGGTGGAGCTGGCGCAGCCACTCGGTGTTGCGCCCGGCGAAGGAGAACGGGTTGAAGTGCGCGCCCTGGTGGAGCCAGATCTTGCGGGGCACGTTCCGCTTCGCGAGGGCGTCCCACCACTGGACGGCCTGCTTGGTCTTGACGTTCCAGTCGTTGAGGCCGTGCACCAGGAAGACGGCGGCGCGGACCTTGTTCACGTCGTTGAGGTAGTTGCGCCGGTCCCAGAAGCCGGAGTAGTCGCCGGTGACCCGGTCCTGGTCCCGCTCGATCCGGTCCATCAGCGCGCCGCAGGCCTGCGTGGCGTTCTCGCGGGTCAGGACGTAGCGGGCGAGCACGTCGGCGTCCTCGCCCTGGTAGCCGCCGGGGGCGAGCACGCCGCCGTTGGCGCGGTAGTAGTCGTACCAGGAGGAGATGGCCGCGATCGGCACGATCGCCTTGAGCCCCTTGACCCCGGTCGCGGCGACGGCGTTGGGCAGCGTGCCGTTGTAGGAGACGCCGATCATGCCGACGTTCCCGGTGGACCAGTCGGCCCTGATCTCGTTGCCGGTCGCGTCGAAGCCCCGGGCGCGGCCGTTGAGCCAGTCGATCGCGGCCTTGGGGCCCGCGGTCTCGTTGTCCAGGCCGGTCGTGGGGCAGCCGGTCGCCCGTCCCGAGCCGAGGTTCTCCACCAGCGCGACCGCGTAGCCGCGCGGCACGAAGTAGTTGTCGTAGTAGCCGCGGAAGGGCGGCGCGGCCGCGCGGTTCACGTCGAGGCCCTGGTCGCCGTCGACGCCGAACATCGTGTCGCGCAGGTCGTTGAACTTGTTGCGCCGGTACTCCATGCCCGCGGGGTCGGAGCCGTCGAGGTCGACGACGTGGTTGGGCACGTCGTTGCCGCCCGCGTAGTACGGGCTCGCCTCCATGATGACCGGGACCTTCAGCCCCGAGGCGGTCTCCTTGGGACGCATGATGTCGACGGCGACCCGGTCGGGGCGGCCGTCGGCGTCACTGTCGACCCCGGCGACCTCGACGAACACGGTCTCGGTGAGCGCGTCGGCGCGTGAGTAGATCGGCTGGGTCTCGCCGTTCCCGATCGGGGGGGCCGCGGATCGCGCGGCGGCGGCCGGCAACGCGCCGGCGGGAAGCACAGCGGCCGGCAGCACGCCGCTTGGCAGGGTGACCGCCAGTGCGACGATGACCGTCTTCCATCTGTTCATCGAGGAAAGCTCCCAGAGGGTCGCTGAAAAACTGACAACTCCGGTCAATCTCCTGCGAAGCAATCTTGACCTGCAAGATCGAAGATATAACGAATAAGCGGCTATCTCGCGTTACGCGCGAGTTCCAGCGCGTATTCGGGGAACCAGTCGCCGGCGCGGGGCTCTCCCCGGTGGCACTCGCCGTCCGATTCGCCGGGCCGCTTGATCCACAGGAAGGCGTCCACCCGCTCGTGGCCGGTCTCGGTGGTCGGCTCCGTGCCGAGCGCGCGGCCCTTGGGGTTGCACCACGCGTCGTCGCCCTGCGCGTCGCGGACGGGGCCGTTGCCGTTGCGGGAGGTGTCGAGGACGTAGTGGGCTCCGCCGACCGCGTCCGAGAGCCGTCCGGCGACGGCGACGCTCTCCTCGACGGTGAAGAAGTTGCTGACGTTGAAGGCGAAGCCGTCCGCCTGGGGCACCCCGGCCCTGCGCATGGGTTCGGCCCACTCGCCGGGGTCCTTGATCCAGCCGGCGTTCCCCGCGTCGACGTAGACCTTCGCGTTGGGCTGCCTCTTCAGCGTCTCCACCGCGTTGCGAAGCAGGTCGAGGCGCTCGCCCGCCTGACCGCCCTGGGTGCAGTTGTCCAGGATGTGGGCGAGCGCGTCGGGCTCGACGACGACCAGGGCGGGCCGGTCGCCGATGCCCTCGGCGAACCGGCCGATCCAGGAGCGGTACTCCTGCGCGCCGGCGGCGCCGCCCGCGGAGAACTGGCCGCAGTCGCGGTTGGGGATGTGGTACGCCACCAGGACCGGGATCCGGCCCTCCTGCCGGGCCTTGGTGGTGATGCCGGCGACCCTGTCCTTCGGGTCCTGGTCGCCGATCCAGATCGCGTTGGGCCGGTCGGCGATCTTACGGATCAGCCCGGCCTCCTCGGTCCTGCCCTCCCCTTCGAGCTTGCGGACCTCCTGGGCGGCGGCGCCGTCGGGGTCGACGTAGAAGCCACTCGCGTCCCCGGGCGCGGTGTTCCCGGGGGCGGCGCTCCCCGAGCCGGTGGACGGCGCGGGGTCGCCGGTGCAGGCCGCCGTCGCGAGAGCGAGGGCCAGCGCGGCTGCGAGGCCGTACCTGTTCATCGAATACCTCCGTGGGGACCCCGGGCCTGGCCCCGGGGAGCAGAAGTGGGAGGGCGCCGTACGCCACGGGAGGGCCGCGGGGATCATGTCAGCCCTCTCCTCGGATGTGGACCCAGCGAGCCGGGGACGGCGTTCCCCGTTCGGTGATTCCGAAAAGCATGTACCACCCCGGGGGTACCAGGGCTGGATTGGAGGGGATCTCCGCGATTATCCCGGTGGGCACCCGGGTGAAGTCCAGTTTGATCGAGCGCTGCTCCACGTCGGTGACGTGGGTGACGGCGCTCGGGCGCATCAGCCGTACCTGGTGGATCCGTGCGGCGTCGGGGGTCTGGAAACCGGCCCTGCGGCCCAGGGACACGCTCTCGCGCCCGCCGGTGAACACCGGCGCCTTCTCGCCGTTGTGCAGGTAGGTCGGCGTGTAGATCTCGATGCGCTGGTCGAAGGTGCCGGGCAGCGAGCCCGCCTTGTCGGCGAAGAGCGGGTCGGAGCCCATGCCGAGCACCCGGCCGTCGGGCAGCAGGAGACCCTCGGCATGGTAGTTGCGGCCGACGGCGGGCGCCGCGGCCTCGTGGAAGCTGTTGCTCTCCGGGCGGTAGACCTCCGCGCGCAGCACGTCGCTGGCGCCGCGCCCCCGGTAGTCGCTGGAGCCGTTGAAGGAGAGCACGCTGTCGTCGGGCAGCAGCACGGCGTTCGGGTAGCGCACCGGGTCGGACAGGTCGGGACCCCTGACGTAGCGCGGGCTGGCCTCGGTGAGGTCGACGATGGCGGTCCTGGCGGTGGCGTTGGGCAGGCCCGGCTGGCGTTCCCCGACCGGTCCCCCGCCCATCACCATGACCCGCTGGTCCTGCGCGGGCGGCAGCAGCACCGAGGCGCCGGTCTCGTTCAGCTCGGGCTGGGGCAGCCCAGGTACGGGGGTGAACGCCTCCATCTCGTCGGGCGCCACCCCTCCGACGCCGCCCGGGGTCCGCACCGGCCGGTCGGTGTCGCGGCGGTAGTCCCAGATGCCGGGGGGACGCAGCGCGAGCTGGCCGGGGCCGTACCCGGCGCTCATGCCCGAGAAGAAGAGGGTGTCGTCCTCCAGCAGGAACAGCGCGGGGTAGGTCGGGAAGAACCGCTTGGGGCCGGGCCGCCAGGTCTTGGTCTTCGGGTTGTAGATCTCGTTGTCCCTGGTGATCTGTCCCACGACGTCGAGACCGGAGACGGTCATCACCCTGCCGTCGGGCAGGGTGGTCATGGTCGGGTACCAGCGCCCCTCGGTCATGTCCTGGACCTTGGTGTAGCGCTCGGTGACGGGATCGAACTCGTAGGCGTCCCTGATGCCTTGGAAGTCCTGCTTCTCCAGCGTCATGCTGCCGCCCATGGCGTACAGGTCGCGCTTCTCCCGGCCCTTGAGTCCCTGGATCTCGTACTTGAGGGAACCGGCCGGCGCGGTGAGCAGGCCCGCCGCGCCCTCGGTGACGGCCTCGGCGAAGACCTTGGTCTGGCTGGGCCGGATCCGCACCTTTCCCGGCACGCCGGTCTCGACCTTCCTCGCGGGCGGCACGCTGACGTGGGCGGTGGTGCGGTAGACCTGCCCGCCGGGGGCGGTCAGCAGCGTGCCGGGATGGAACTCCCTGGGCTTGGCGTCGGGGTCCTCGTTCTTGATGGTGAGGGCGCCCGCGGCCCGCTTGACCTTGGCCTTCAGCACCTCGAAGCGGCCCGTGCCGCCCGCGATGAGGAGCTTGCCGTCGGGCAGCACCACGTGTCCCGCGCAGAAGAAGTCGACGGGGGTGTCGATCAGCTTGAACTCGTCCGGCCCGCCCGGCTTGGCCGGGTCCCACAGCACGGTCTTGAAGGTGCCCTTGTCGAAGTTGGCGGCGTTGTTGCCGGATCCGGCGACGATGAGCACCTTGCCGGTGTGCAGCAGCGCGGCGTGGATGGCGTTGACCTTGAACTTCTCGGGGACGTCGAGGAAGGTCCAGTGGCCGTGGGTGGCCTTGTAGTCGTCGCGGTTGATGCTGTAGTCGCGCCACTTCTCGGTGGCGAAGCCCGCGACGGCGGGCAGGTTGATCGCGAGGATGGCGATCACCACCGCCATCCCGACCAGGTGCTTGCGCAGGCGGCTCACGACTCGTCACCGACCGCTCGCAGGCCGGCCTTGGCCGCCCGCAGGCTCCAGGCCCAGGTCGTGAGCGGTCCCAGGCAGATGACCAGGGCGAGGATCCCCCACAGGGTCATGACCAGGTGGATGTGGCCGGTCCACAGGACGGTGAGCAGCAGGCCGCCGCCGAAGATCGCCGCCCACCACAGGTGGATGCGGAACGTGGCGATCTGGTCGGGGCTGGCGGAGTCGCCCTTGGGGGTGACCACGAACTTGCTGGGCCTGCGCAGCGCGGCGCCGATCAGCGAGGTGACGTAGATGGGCGCCGACAGCGCCGACATGACCATCCCGGCCACCCCCGAGGAGCCCTCCGGCTCGTGCGGGCTGACGTTGTGCCGCCGGTTCCAGGTGTAGAGCATGACCTGCAGCAGCGCCGCGTCGCCGTACAGCATGAGCCACACGTCCATCGGCACGGTCACGCCGGAGCCGCCGACGGCCATGAACAGGGTGGCGCTGAGCCCGGCCAGCAGCCAGTTGAGCGCGGACATCGGGTAGAAGGTCACCATCAGGGTGTAGTTGAAGAACCGTCCGGGCGAGAGCTTCGGCGCGACCCTCCAGAACTGGGTGAGCAGCGTCTCGTAGGTGCCCCGGCTCCAGCGCAACTGCTGGGTGAAGAAGTCGGTCCACGACGACGGCCCCTCCCCCACGGCCAGCACGTCGGGGGTGTAGACCGACATCCAGCGCTGCCCGGTCTCCGGGTCGCGGGAGCGATGGAACTCGATGCCGGTGGCCATGTCCTCGGTGATCGAGTCGTACAGGCCGCCGATCTGCTTGAGCGCGCGGATGCGCACGGCGTTGTTGGTGCCGACGAACATCGGCGCGCCGTACAGGTTGCCCGCGCGCTGGATCAGCGAGTGGAACAGGAACTGCTGGCTCTCGGCGGCCTTGGTGACCCCGGCGTCGTAGTTGCCGTAGACCTGGGGGCCGACGACGAAGGCCACCCTCGGGTCGCGGAAGTAGCCGAGCATGCGCTCGCAGAACTCCGGGAGCGGTACGTGGTCGGTGTCGACCGAGACGAAGAAGTCGTAGTCGTCGCCGTGGGCGTCCAGCCAGCTGTTGTAGTTGCCGTGCTTGGTCTTGGCGCGGAAGCTCCCCTTGGGCTGGTTCCACTCGGGCACGCCCTTGCGGGTGAAGTGGCGGGCGCCCAGCCAGTCGCAGAGCTCGTGGATGTCGGGGTCGTCGCCCTCGTCCAGCAGCCAGACGTCGAGCACGCCGTCGTGGCGGATCTTCAGCGCGGCGGCCAGGGTCTCCCTGACCATCTCCAGCGGTTCCTTGCCGGGTACGCAGGTGGTGATGAAGGCCACCCGGGTGCCGGGTTCGGGCGCGACCGGGACCGGGTCCCTCGCCGCCAGCATGGCGTGCACGTTGGAGACCACGCTGACCAGCCGGCAGACCTCGATCAGGGCGATCGCGACGAGCATGACGCGGTCGGCCACCGGCAGGTACCACGGGATCGTGCCATAGGGGTCGGGCCGGACGGTCCAGTGCTCGGGCAGCAGCAGCCAGACCATCAGGGTGAACTCCACGAGAAGGGCCGCGACCATCAGCAGCACCGCCCGTACCCGGTGTGGCTCGGTGGCCAGCAGGGAGCGGTAGCTCACGCGGTAGGGCGCCCCGGGTTCCGGTTCGGTCACGGGCCCGGCGAGCCTGCTGAACCTCTCGTAGTCGTAGGGAGCGATTTTCGCGGCGTCGGCGGGGGCGCTCATCGATTCAGCGACCTCGGAGCACACGAAAGCAAGCCCAGCACGGTGTTCCCCCAGGTAGATCGCGTAGGCCGCGCCTCGTCACGGCGAGGTCACCCACGGCCCGCATGGTGATAAATCGTCACACATCATATTCGGGTCGGTAAGCAAGATCTCCCCAACGCGGAGATGTGAGGAACATTTCACCGGGCTCTGTAGTTTAAGTTTCAACAAACCGAGGTGAGAGGACCACCAGGCATGAACATCGACATCCGCAGGTCCGGCGAGCGTCCCGCCACCAGGATCCAGTGGCTGGACTCGAAGCACTCCTTCTCCTTCGGCCGCCACCAGGATCCGGCCAACACCCATCACGGCGTGCTGCTCGTCAACAACGACGACATCGTCAAGCCCGGCACCGGCTTCGACACCCACCCCCACCGGGACATGGAGATCGTCACCTGGGTGCTGCGCGGATCCCTCGTCCACCAGGACTCCGAGGGCCACTCCGGGGTGATCTATCCGGGGCTGGCCCAGCGGATGAGCGCGGGGACGGGCATCCTCCACTCGGAGAAGAACGACTCGTGGCGGCTCCAGGGGGAGCCGCACACCGACCCGGTGCACTTCGTCCAGATGTGGGTGGTTCCCGACGAGGGTGGGCTCACCCCCGGGTACGAGCAGCTGGAGATCGACTCCGAGCTGCTCGGCGGCGCCCTGGTCCCGGTCGCGTCGGGCATGGCCAGGGACGAGGGCCGCAGCGCCATCCGGATCAACAACAGGTACGCCGCGTTGCACGTGGCCAGGCTCCAGCCGGGCCAGAGCGTGGAGCTGCCCGAGGCCCCGTTCCTGCACCTGTTCGTCCCGCGCGGCACCGTCGACCTGGAGGGGGCCGGGCACCTCGCCGAGGGCGACGCCGTCCGCTTCACCGCCACCGGCGGCCAGCGCGTCACCGCGACCGGCCCGGCCGAGATCCTGGTCTGGGAGATGCACGCGGCCCTCGCCGCCTGACGGCGGGATCCAGCCCGCCGTACGCACGCGACCCCCGCCGCCTGACGGCGGGATCCGGCCCGTCACCGGACCGGCCCGGGAGGCTCCGCCGGGCCCGCCCGCGCGATGACCTGTCCCGCCCTCCCCCCCCGTGAACGGGACCTCCCGCGCGTTCGGCGCGCGAAAACCCGTACCCGCGCCGGGAGCGGGCCTGGCAGGCTGTGCGGATGGATGTACGGTACGTCCCGGACCACTCGGTGCTGTCGGTGGTGGTCGGTTCGCGGGCATATGGGCTGGAGACCGAGGAGTCGGACGTCGACCGGCGCGGGGTCTTCGTGGCGCCGACCCGGCTGTTCTGGCGGCTGGCCAAGCCGCCCACGCACGTCGACGGGCCGCTGCCCGAGCAGTTCTCGTGGGAGGTCGAGCGGTTCTGCGGGCTCGCGCTGGAGGCCAACCCGACGGTCCTGGAGTGCCTGTGGTCGCCGATCGTCGAGCACACCACCGCGGCGGGCGATGAACTGATCGCCATCCGGGACGCCTTCCTGTCCGAACGCACCAACCAGACCTTCGTGAGATACGCCAACGCCCAGTTCCGCCGACTGGATCCCGCGCGCCCCAAGTGGAAGCAGGCCATGCACATGATCCGCCTGTTGCTCAGCGGCCTGCACCTGGCTCGCCACGGCGAGCCGCTGGTCCGGGTGGACGCCCATCGCGACCGGCTGCTCGCCGTACGCCGGGGAGAGCTCCCCTGGGAGGAGGTCGACCGCTGGCGCTCCGAGCTGACGGCGAGGTTCGACGACACCGGCGTGCTGCCCGCCGAGCCCGACCGGCGGCGCGTGGAGGAATACCTGACGCACACGAGGGAGGCGGCGCTGTGACGGTCACCCTGCCCCCCTGGCTGGCCGAGGTCCCCGCGGGGCAGACGCGCCCCGCCGCCTTCGCCACGGTCAGCGGGGCGCACCTGTACGGCTTCCCCTCGGCCGACTCCGACGTGGACCTGCGCGGCGCGCACCTGCTGCCGCTGGAGGAGGTGGTCGGCCTGCGGACGGGCGAGGAGACCCTCACCCGCTCCTGGGTCCGCGACGGCGTCGAGGTGGACCTGGTCACCCACGACCTGGCCAAGTTCTGCCGTCTGCTGCTGCGCCGCAACGGCTACGTGCTGGAGCAGCTGCTCTCCCCGCTGGTGGTGTCCACCTCGCCGGTCCACCAGGAGATGGTCGCCATCGCCTCCGGCTGCGTCACCCGCCACCACGCCCACCACTACCTGGGCTTCGCCCGCACCCAGTGGCGGCTGTTCGAGAGCTCCGGCGAGCTCAAGCCCCTGCTCTACACCCTCCGCGTGCTGCTCACCGGCATCCACCTGATGCGCACCGGGGAGCTGGAGGCCGATCTCACCCGGCTCTCCGGCGGCCCGCCGTATGTCGGTGACCTGGTGGCCGCCAAGCGCTCCGCCGAGCACGGTCCGCTGCCGGCGGGCGCACCCGGCCCGGAGCGGCTGGCGGACGACGTCGCCCGGCTGACCGGGAGACTGGAGGAGGCCCGGGACTCCTCCCGCCTTCCCGACGTCGCGCCGTCGGCGGACGCGGTGCACGATCTCGTCGTCCGCACCCGCCTGTCGGCGAGGACCCCCGGGACCTGAGGTCCCGGGGCGTCGCGCCCCCGCCGGTCAGCGCGTGGCGTCAGAGCCTGGGGTCGGAGCCCAGGGGTGGGGAGGCCGGCACCGGCGGCACCCGCCGGGGCGGGCGGGAGGTCGCGCCGCCGTGCAGCATCTCCCACCAGCTCTCCAGCATGGGCACGTCGGCGGTGTCGACGCGCTCGCCCGGACGGGGAACGGCGATGCGGACGTCGCGGGCCTTGGCCTCGCGCCACAGGCGGTCGACCGGTTCGACCCACGGGTGCGTGGCGAGGGCGAAGGTCGCCCAGTGGACCGGGAGGAGCAACCCGCCCCCCAGGTCGAGGTGGGCGTTGACCGCCTCCTCGGGATCCATGTGGATGTCGGGCCAGGCGGCGTTGTAGGCACCGATCGGCATGAGCGTGAGGTCGAACGGGCCGTGCGCGGCGCCGATCCCCGCGTAGCCGTCGAAGTATCCCGAGTCGCCCGCGTAGAAGACCTTCTTCTCCCCGGCCGCGATCACCCAGGACCCCCACAGGGTGTCGTTCCGGTTGAAGGTGCGGCCGGAGAAGTGGCGGGCGGCGGTGGCGACGAACCGCAGGCCCGCGACCGTCACCTCCTCGTCCCAGTCGAGCTCGACGATCCGCGAGGCGGGCACGCCCCACCGCTCCAGGTGGGCGCCGATGCCCAGCGGCACCAGGAACGGGGCGATCTGCAGCGCGGTGAGCCCGCGGACCGTCGCGCGGTCGAGGTGGTCGTAGTGGTCGTGCGAGATGACGATCGCGTCGAGCGGCGGAAGACCCGCCAGCGGCCCCGGCACCGGGTGCAGGCGTCGCGGGCCGACCAGCTGGGAGGGCGAGGCGCGCCTGCTCCACACCGGGTCGACGAGCACGCGGCGGCCCTCGATCTCCAGCAGCGCGGTGGCGTGGCCGTACCAGATGACGCTCAGCCCCGCGGGGGACGGCCCGCCGGCCGGTGAGGTCACCACGGGGACCGGCGCGGCCGGGCGGCGCTCCTCGCGGTTGCGGAACATGTTCCAGGCGATCTCCCGCGTGCTCTGCGGGGAGGGCACGAAGCCGCCGGGCATGGAGTTGCGGAAGACGCCGTCGTGGAACTGCGGCGAGCGGCGCATCCGCTCCAGCCGCTCTCCCTCGGCCTTGCCCCCGAGTTCCGCGGGGATGTCCTTCAGCACCCACCCGGCGGCGGCCAGCGCCAGCCCGCCCGCGAGGAGACGCCCGATCGATCTGCTGCCCGCCATGCGGTTCACGCTCCTGAAGTCGCCAGTGCCTGCAGAACGACCTCGGTCCCGCCGGTGTTCCCGTTACGCTCTGGGCGAGACCGGCCACCCGGACACGGGACCCCGTTCAGGGCACGAGACACCGCGTGGACACAAAAGAGACACCGACGTGGCCGCGAAGGGCGTCACGCGTCGCCGGGGAGCGGGCGCCGCCGGGTGACCGGCGCGCGTCGCGCGTCCCAGGAGGCGGAGGGCGTCACGGGGCGAGATGCCGCTCGACGGTGGCGACCTTCGTCTCCAGGCGGCCACCCGCCCCCTCGCGGATGTCCGCCTTGAGGACGAGGCTGACCCGTCCGGCGCGGGCCTCGACCGCCGCGACGGCGTCCTTGACGACGGTCATGACCTCGTCCCAGCTCTCGCCCTCGACCGTGGTGAACATGGCGTCGGTCCTGTTGGGCAGGCCCGAGGCGCGGACGACGCGCACCGCCTCGGAGACGAGCTCGCCGACATCCTCCCCGGCTCCGATGGGGGTCACGCTGAACGCCACGAGCACCGACATGTATCGCCCTTTCCCCGGATCCCCGCGCCTCTCCCCACGCACCCTAGTTTCCGGTCGGATCGGCGGGCAATCCGGCGAGGCGGGTGAGGAGGAACAGGGGTGAGGAATCGGAAGCGAGCGGGGCGGCGGTGCGGGATCAGAGGTGACCGGGGGCGGCGGTGGCGCGGTCACCGAGACGGGCGGTGCCGGGCCGGGTGACCCGCATGATCACGCCGAACTTGTTCTCGTGCTTGTCGATCAGCCACTTCTGCAGTTCGGGCCAGCGTTCACGCCCCTCGGGATCCCAGCTGGGCACGACGCACCTGATACAGGGGCCCGCGCGGTCGCCGGTGACGGTGAGTTCGGCCTCGCCCGCGGTGACCGTGCTGCCGGGTGTCCAGCCCTCCTCGGCGAAGGCGGGCATGCCGGTCGCGAGGTGCAGGTTGGGCCGGAACCTGAGCAGGTCCACCGGCCTGCCGAGCTCGTCGCCCAGGGCCGCCAGGGACGCCTCGAAGGTGACCAGCACGGTCGGGCCCCGATCCTGCTGCCCCTCGGCGGCGCGCAGGCTCAGCGGCCGTCCCAGTGACTCCGCCAGCGCGTCCACCAGGCCGGGGGCGTCCCACCGCCACGTGGCGCCGTCGGGCCCGGTCAGCGTCGGCGCGTCGTCGTCCCCCCGGGAGCCGCTCCCGTGGGACCCGCTCTCCGGGGAACCGTAGGTGGCGCGCCAGTGCAACATCTCCGCCCGCCGCCGTACGGTCAGCACCCTGCCCGCGTGGTCCTCCCGTTCGTCGACGAGCGCGTAGGCCCGGTCACCGGCCAGCCCCCGATCGTCGAGACACGCCTCCCGGAGCTCCTCACCCCGCAGTGACTTCACCGGCCACCGAAGAATCCGATGAACAGTACCGAAATATGACGTCATACTATAAAAGTAGCGATCATGGAGTCATGAAGGTACAAATGCCGCGCACTGTCACGGAGGCCAAGGCCATCCAGGACGAGCTCAGGGCACTGCTCGACCTGACCGGTCCCGGGCCCCGCAGTCCCGCGAGGATCGCGGGAGTGGACGTCGCCTACGACAGGGACCGACTGGCGGCGGCGGTGACCGTCCTGGACGGGACGACGCTGGAGATCGTCGAAGAGGTCGCCGTGGCCGGGAGGGTGACCTTCGACTATGTCCCGGGACTGCTCGCCTTCCGCGAGGTCCCGGCGCTGCTGGACGCCCTTGGGCGACTGTCCGCGGCCCCCGACCTGGTCGTCTGCGACGGATACGGCCTGGCGCACCCGCGCCGCTTCGGCCTGGCCTGCCACCTCGGCGTGCTCACGGGACTGCCCGCGATCGGGGTCGGCAAGACCGCCTTCGTCGGCACCTACCCCGAGCCCGCGCCCGAGCGGGGCTCGTGGACCGACCTGACGCTGGACGGCGACGTCGTCGGCCGCGTGCTGCGCACCCGGGACGGGGTCAAACCCGTCTTCGTCTCCACCGGTCACCGCGTCGACCTCGACACCGCCTGCCACAACGTGCTGAACCTGACGCCCCGCTACCGCCTCCCCGAGACCACCCGCGCCGCCGACCGCCTCTCGCGACGAGCCCTGACCGAGAACTGTCGTACGGACCTGGTGGGATCCGCACCGCACAAGATGGGATAAAAGTGGGCGAAGACGAGTGGGCCGAGGACGCCGACGCGTGGCGTGACACCAACCTGGCGCAGATCCGCCAGCGGCTGGCGAACGGGTTCGACCCGAGCAGGCGACTGCCGTGGTTGCGCACGACCCCCCTGCACCAGGCCGCCCAGGAGGGCGCCACCCAGGTGATCGAGCTGCTGCTGGCGTCGGGCGCGGAGGTCGACCCCGTCGACACCGACGGCGCCACTCCGCTGTGGGAGGCCGTCCGCCACGGCTGGGACGACGCCGTGCGAATCCTGCTCGCCGCGGGCGCCGACCCCTGGCGGCCCTGCATCGCGGGCCGCTCCCCCGGCGCCCAGGCCCTCTTCACCGAGATGGCCGGCCTGTTCGCCCACCTGCCGGGGGCTCCCAGCGTGAGCCCCAGGTTCCGTGAGCTCCAGGCCACCGTCGACGCGATGATGTTCTCGTACGAGGACTACAACGAGGAGCTGTGCGTGGCCTTCGTCGGCGACGTGCCGGAGGACGAGGTCATCCGCCGCCTGGGAGCCGCGCCGGAGTCGTGCCCGCCGCTGGAGACCGATGAGCTGCGGGACGCGGAGCAGACCTCCCCCGTGGAGGTCCTGCGCGTGGCCAGCCCGCCGGGGGGCGGGGTGGCGCTCTTCCAGTCCGGTGGCATCCTGCCGGTGCGCGACGGGGTCGGCCGGGCGGTCACCTCGGGCGGCGGGGTGCTGGCCGGGGCGTTCCCGTCCACCAGCCCGTCGGTCGACATCTGGCGGGACGGGCTCCCCGCGGGACGGCCCTCGGTCCACGAGCAGCTCTCCGACGACAGCATGTTCGAGCTGTGGATGTGCCGCTTCGGCGACTGCGGCGCCCACCCCTCCACCGCCACCGAGCGTACCCTGGGCCTGATGACCCTGCTGACCTCCACCTACATCACCGAGGAGTGGCTGTGGAGCGCTCCCATGAGGCTGGTCCCGGTCATGCTGTGGTGACAGGGGCGGGACAGGGCCGTGATGGGCCCGGAATGGGTAGAGTCGCACGACGATGAGAAAGCACACGATCACCGCCCTGTGGGAAGAGGTCCCCGACGACGCCGACGACCTCGTCCTGGTGCGCGGCGGGTTCCGGATCTATCTGTGCATGTGCGGCAGGCAGCTGGCCGACCGGGCGGCGGCGGAGTCGCACGCATTGGAGACCGGCCAGTGCACCACCTGCCTGGGCACCACCGTCGAGGACATCGTGCCCGGCTTCTCCCAGAAGTGCACCGCCTGCGCCGGAACCGGCCGGCGCGAGGCTCAGCTGACCTGGCAGCTCGCCCACGTCGAGGCCGAGGCGGTGATCACCGTTGAGATCGTCCGCGGCCTGATCGCCGGTCTCACCGAGCCGTTCCGGCTCTCCCAGGTGGCCGACCTGGTTCGCGAGACCCTCCACCTCCCGGCGGGCCGCCTGCCGGTCGGCCCGCGCGTCCGCGACATCCTGCGCGGTCTGGAGGCGCGGGGCGAGCTCGTGCTGATCTCCGCCCCCGACGAGTTGCTCCGCGGCACCTCGGTCATGCTCTACCGCGACCCCTACTGGGAACACGCCACCGGCTGAGCGCCCGCGGACGGACCTGAGGGCCTCGTGACCCTCGAACCGGTTCCCCGCGTGCGGCCTCCCGTCGGAGACCGCGTCGGCCGGTCGGGCGCCGGAGTGTCACGGCCGCCGTACGGCCGAGGACGTCGGGTCCGACGGCATCGTTCAGAAACCGATGTTGTCGAGGAGCGCCAGCAGGGGATGTTCCGCCCCGCTACCGAAGCACGCGGCGAGCGCGTAGCCGATGGCGGCCTCCTCCGGGCTCGGCGAAGCGACCCATCCGGCCCGGACCTCGCCGTCGGCGAAGGTGGTGAACTCCCCGAGACCGTACTCGCCACGGAAGAAACCACTGGAGACGTCGGAGGTGGGGATCAGGGTGTAGGTGCTTCCCGCGTGGTCCGCCTCGGCCCGGTAGGAGTGGCGCGTGACGCGGCCCGGCGCGGGACGCAGCGGGACCTCGGTGCCGTCGAGGGTCATGGTCAGGTGTTCGGGCCCCCGGGTACCGATGGGAATGTGCGGCCGCGCGACGGCTTCCGCCGATCGGCGCACGACGACCGTGGGAATCGCGTCACCCTCGACCCTCATGCTGCCGCCGTCCCGATCCAGCGTGAGCGTCAGCTCTCCCACGGCCGTGTCGGTGATCTGTATTTCCATGGCCGCAAGTATCGCGAGCCTTCTCCACGCTTTTCCACGGAACGGGGCGAAGACCCTCGCCCTGTTCGTCCGGGGAACGCCCGGCGGTCAGGAGCCGTGGGCGGAGAGGTGGGTGACCATCGAGAAGTGGCTGACCTGAGTGGCGCCCTTTTAACAGGTGACGTAACCGGATAGTTCAAGGCTCTCGATAACCCGCGGCCGGGCTCTTGAGAAGACCCAATCTCGCGAGACTTCCCGACTCTGATAATTTTCCCGAATCGCGGAATGGCAGGCACGACCCCGAGGGCGCTCCCGCGCAGGTGAGCGCGCTGCCGGAGGATCCACACCAATACGCGTACCAGCCCATATCACGACGTTATGGAATTTTGTTAGGTATCCACCCGCGCTTCCCGGTGTCACCTTTATGGAGCCCGGACTCTTAGGGCTCCTTGCATCCCTCCTACCCCCCCAGGGACACCGAGAGGAGTCACCCCGCGTGAATCCGAAGGTCAAGCTTGGCGCCGTGGCCGTACTGGCCGTCGTCGCCATGACCACCCCCACGGCGGTGAACGCCGCCACCCCGGCGGACGCCGCCGCAGCCCGCACCGCGTCCGCCGAGCCGCCGGTGTTCGCACCGCCGGACGCGGAGTCGCGCAGCCGCGCGGTCGCCACCGCCAACGCGACCCTCGCCGCCAGGTCGGAAACCCTGCTCAAGGGCCAGAACGAGAGGTTCACCCTGAGCAACAGCGTCGCCGGCGCGTACGGTCTGCAGTACCTGACCTACGCGCGCACCTACCGCGGCCTGCCGGTCTACGGCGGTGAGGTGGTCGTCGCCACCGACAGGGCCGGAGAGCTCGTCGGGTCCGTGAGCTCGGGCCAGCAGGCCAAGATCACGGTCGGCGTCACGAGCAAGGTGGACGCCGCCACCGCAGCCGCCACCGCCCGCGCGCAGCTGCCCGTCGTGGAGACCGTGGCCACGCCCAAACTGGTCGTGCACGCGACCACCACCACGCCCAAGCTGGCCTGGGAGGTGGTCGTCAACGGCGCCACCGCCGAGGCTCCGAGTGTCCTGCACGTCTTCGTGGACGCCCTCGACGGGTCGATCGTCGACTCCTACGACGACGTGCGCGCCGGAACGGGCAACAGCCACTACAACGGCAACCCGGTGACCATCCAGACCTCGGGTTCGGGCAGCTCGTACTCGATGACCGACACCACCCGCCCCGGCCTGCGCTGCGGCGGCCAGAACGGCGCCGCCTACACCGGGACCGACGACTCCTGGGGCAACGGCTCGGGCACCAACCTGGAGACCGCCTGCGTCGACGTGCTGTACGCGGCCCAGACCGAGTGGAACATGCTCAGCGGCTGGCTGGGCCGCAACGGGTTCAACGGCTCCGGCGGCGCCTTCCCCGCCCGGGTCGGCCTGACCGCCGTCAACGCCTACTGGAACGGCAGCTACACCAGCTTCGGGCGCAACCAGGCGAACACCAAGCAGGTCACCCCGATGGACGTGGTCGGCCACGAGTACGGCCACGCCATCTTCCAGACCTCCGGCGGCGGAGGCGGAGGCAGCGGCAACGAGTCCGGCGGCCTGAACGAGTCGACCGGCGACATCTTCGGCGCGCTGACCGAGCACTACGCCAACCAGCCCGCCGCCCTCGACCCGCCGGACTACCTGGTGGGCGAGGAGGTCAACCTGACCGGCTCGGGTGAGATCCGCAACATGTACAACCCCTCGGCCAAGGGGCACCCGAACTGCTACAGCTCGTCCATCCCCTCCACCGCGGTCCACGCGGCGGCAGGCCCGCAGAACCACTGGTTCTACCTGCTCGCCGAGGGCACCAACCCGGTGGGCAAGCCGGCCAGCTCCGTCTGCTCGGGTCCGACGAGCCTGACCGGTATCGGCATCCAGAAGGCCGGCCGCATCTACATGGCCGGGCTGAACACCAAGACCGCCCCGTGGACGCACGCGAAGGCGCGCAGGGCCACCGTGACCGCCGCCAAGTCGCTCTTCCCGAGCGGCTGCGTCGAGGTCAACGCGGTCAAGGCCGCCTGGAGCGCGGTGAACGTCCCGGCCGCGAGCGGCGAGGTGTCGTGCCCGTGACACAGTGCCTGTGACGCAGGGCCCGTAGGGCTCGTGACACATGCCTGTGACGCAGGGCCCGTGACGCAGGGCGATCCCCCGCGTCGACGGTGATCGCACCGTCCGGGTGGGATTCATCGGCCATACCCGGACGGGCCGGTGCGGCGGGCGGCGACGGAGCCGCCCGCCGTACTTTCGTGTTTCCGTACGTGGCACGCCCGATTTCCGGCCCTCGCGGGTGCGCTCCCGGGGCTCGGATCGCGACCTGTGATTAGGAAGGTGGAAAAGGGTACGTATGCGCTGCTGAAAGGTGGAGAGCTCGACCGGAGACGGGGAACGAGGCGGTCATGACGATCCTCAGCCGACCAGGGGCCGGGGCATCGTTCCCCCACGCGGCCGGATGAGCACCGGACCGGACAGGGTGACGTCCTCCCGGGACCGCGAGGGAGCGGATCCGCGCCGCTGGAAGGCGCTGACCGTCTGCCTCGTCGCCGGTTTCATGACCCTGCTCGACGTCAGCATCGTCAACGTGGCGCTGCCCTCCATCCGCACCGGCCTGGACGCCCCGCAGAGCGCCCTGCAGTGGGTGGTCTCCGGGTACGCGCTCACCTTCGGGCTGGTGCTGGTCCCCGCCGGGCGGTTCGGCGACATGCACGGCCGGCGCGACGCGTTCGTCTTCGGCGTCGTCCTGTTCACCGTGGCCAGCGCGGCGGCCGGGCTCGCCCAGAACCCGGCCCTGCTGGTCATCGCGAGACTCGTGCAGGGGGTGGCGGGCGGAGTGATCAACCCGCAGGTGAGCGGGCTGATCCAGCAGCTCTTCCGGGGAGCGGAGCGAGGCAGGGCGTTCGGGATGCTGGGTACCGTCATCGGCGTCTCGACCGCGATCGGCCCGCTGCTCGGCGGGATGCTCATCAACCTCGGCGGCGACACCGACGGGTGGCGCCTCGTCTTCTACGTCAACGTGCCGATCGGCATCCTGGCCGTGGTCCTGGCGTACCGCTACATCCGGCCCCCGGTGGGCGAGAGGCGCCCCCGGGAGAACATGGACCCGGTGGGCGTGCTGCTGCTCGCCACCGGCGTCGTCCTGGTGCTCCTGCCGCTCGTCGAGGGGCAGGAGTGGAGCGCCGCGGCGAAGTGGCCGGCCCTGCTCGCCGGACTCGCCGTGCTCGCCGCCTTCACGGCCTGGGAGCGCCGGTACGGGCGGCACCACCAGCCGGTCGTCGACCTGTCCCTGTTCCGCAGGCGCTCGTACGCGCTCGGCGCCCTGCTCGGGGCGCTCTACTTCGCGGGCTTCACCGCGATCTTCTTCATCCTCACCCTGTACCTGCAGAACGGCCTGGGCTACTCGGCCCTGGAGGCGGGGCTGGCGACCACGCCGTTCGCGGCGGGGTCGGCCGTGACCGCCCTGTTCGGCGGCAGGATCGTCACCCGGCTGGGCCGCCCGCTGGTGGTCGCCGGGCTGGTGACGGTCGCGGTCTCCCTGGCCGTCACCGCGCTCGCCGTGGAACTGGTCCCCGGCACGCACGTGGCCTGGGCCACCGCGCTGCCGCTGCTCCTCGCCGGGCTGGGCAGCGGCCTGGTGATCTCCCCGAACCAGACGCTGACCCTGTCCGAGGTGCCGATCCCCAGGGCGGGCGCCGCGGGGGGCGTGCTCCAGACGGGACAGCGCATCGGCGCCGCCGTCGGCATCGCGGCGATCGGCTCGGTGTTCTTCTCCGAGGTCGCCTCCTCGCACGGCGACTACGCGACGGCGTTCCGGCACTCGCTGCTGGTCACCATCGCCTTCGTGCTGGTCGCGCTGGCCGTGGCCGTCATCGACGTGATCACCTCCCGCCGGGCCGCCCGGCCCTGAGCGCCCGCCCGGCCTCCCGGCCCGCACCCGGCGGAACACTCGTCCGCTCCTGGAATCCAGGAAGCCGTCAGGGTGATCGATCGCCGTGGCGGCTTCGGTGTTTCCGGCCGGTGGCGAGCCTGTCGAGGGCTTCGTACAGGACAACCGGCCTATGGCGAAGGCCGCCAACAGGAGCGGCGTCCGGACGACGTCGTCTTCCCGAGGGCGTGGCGTCCGTCGTCCTGACCGGGCCGCCCGGCGCTAGGCGGGCGCGTACGTGAGGCAGTCGATGTCCTGCTGCGCGTAGCCGACGACGATGCCGGATGCCTGGCACTCGTACTGGACGTTGTGCTGGCAGTTGGCCATCTTGCAGGCGCCGACGCGGCCGGTGGCGGCCGGGTCGCCGCCCTTCGACGGGACCTTGAAGAAGGTCTCGCACTCCGCGTGGCTGCTGTTGCCGACCGTGATGGCCAGGGCGTGGCAGACGTGTTCCGTGTTGTACGCGCACGCCTCGACCTGGCACTCGTTGACCGCGGGCATCTCCATGGCTGAACTCTCCTAGGGCTCGGGCCGGTCCCGGGCTCGACGAGCCATCGCCGGGGCCATCACCCATTGGTTTGTCTGGTTGTCACCGCTTGGCAGCGCCGGCACGTCCGGCCGGCGCTCTGGTCGTCGAGCTGCTTACGCACCGTGTCCCGATCACGATCTTCGATTCGCGATCGGACGGGCGTGACCCGTGCCCGCACGCGGGCCCAGGACTACCCGTCTCATACCGCGCCCGGATCGCCTTCACGCTCACGCCGCCCCCAAGGCTTCCCCAAGAGGGACCTCCCGTACGGCCGGGAGCCCTCGGAGAACCGGGAAACGCCGGGGCGGGCCGCGACCGCCCCGGCCACCGTACGAGCGCGGAGATCACCGGCCGGGGCGCCCGTACGGACGCCGGGGTCACCGGCGGAGGCGTCGTACGGGCGCCGTCGGTCACCGGCCGAGCAGGTGGGCGTAGCCCGGTTCCAGGCCCGCTCGCGCGACGATGTCCGCCGTACGGGCCTCGAAGTCCTTCTCGTCGGCCAGTGTCACGTTGTCCTCCAGGGTGACGCCCTCCGGCGGGTCGCCCAGGCCCACGGGGTCGGCGTCCCAGACGTTGCCGCGGAAGACGACGTTCTCCAGTGGCGGCCAGACCTGCAGGGTGGCGGTGTTGTCGGCGCGCTGGACGGCGTTGCCCTCGACGGTGACCCAGGCGGCGCCGTAGTCGGTGTAGAGCGCGAAGTTGTACGGCGTGAGGGTGTCGCGCACGACGTTGCCTCGGATCACCGCGCCGTTGTCGTGGGAGTCGCCCTGCGGGCCCGACAGGTAGACGCCGCCGCCGTCGGCCAGCACCTTCAGCGTGTTGAAGGTGAGGTTGCGCATGACCCGGGTGCTCTTGCCGGGGCCGAGCACGATGCCGCAGTGCGGGACGTCGTTCACCTGGTTGTGCGCGAGCGTGGAGTCCTCGCTCGCGGACACCGCGATGCCGGGCGAGCCGGAGTACTCCACGCCGATGTCGTGGACCCAGTTGTTCTCGATCCTGGCGCCACGGCTCTCACCGATCGAGACGCCGCCGCCGCAGACGTCCTCGAACACGTTGCCCCGCACTAGGATCCCGGTGCCGCCGGAGAGACGCAGGGCCGTGGCGCCCAGCCTGGTGAAGCGGCAGCCTTCGACCGTGACGCGCTCGGTGCCCTCGAACACGACGTTCGCGGGGATCGTCAGCGACTCCCCCGGCACCGTCACCCACGCCCCCTCGGCGAAGGAGATCTTCTCGATGGGACCGCCGTCGTAGTAACCGGCGCCGTGGTAGTGCAGGAAACCCTCGGGACTGCTCGGCCGCATCCAGGTGGCGTCGGCGAAGGTGATGCCCAGGAAGGCGACGTCGCCGGCGCCGGTGACCTTGACCAGCTCCTCCAGTACGGGCGCGACGACCTCCGTCCGCCCGGGATCCTCGCCGGGACGCGGCCGGTAGTGCAGGACGTGGCGGCCGGGGCGGGACCTGTCGAGGGCGAAGGTGCCCGGTTCGGTCAGGAAGCCCACGCCGTTCTCCACCCGGGTCGGCAGACCGGGGCCGTAGGACTCGCCGCCGCCCTCCCACGGGACGACCGAGTTGTAGAGCTCGATCGCCCAGCCGAAGGCGGGCTGGGCCATGGTGACGGTGGTGGAGTGCTCGTCACCCTCGACGGCGGCGACGCCGAGGCGGGCCTCCGTCCACGGGTAGACGCCGCGCAGGACGAACTCGACGTCGCCGGGGTTGCCCCAGCTCTGCGGGGCCGTGCTGTCGGTGACGTAACCCGTGTCGGTTCTGGTGGCGTTCCCGGGAACGGTGTCGATCGCGGACCGCTCGGCCCTGCGGCCGTCGATGTAGAGCCGGCGGGTGTCGAGGTCGCCGACCTCGGCCAGCCAGACGCCGTCCCGCTCGCGCCAGCCGGTGATCCTCCGGCCGCCGCTGACGACGGCCTCGCCCTCGGCCCGGTAGGTCACGCCGGAGTCGGCCTCGGTGAGCTGGAACGTTTCGGCGAGCCGGTGGGTGCCCGTCAGCAGGTTGACCACGGCGCCCGTGCCACGGGCCAGGTCACGGGCGTGGGTGAGGGTCGCGAGGGGCCGTTCGCGGGTGCCGGGCCAGGTGTCGTCACCGGAGGGAGAGACGTAGAGCTCTTTCAAAGACACTCCTCGTTTATAATGTAAACAGAGCTATACAGCATAAACATATATTAGGGTCGGGCGTCAAACCCAAGGAGGAGGACGGATGGCCGTCGAGGAGGATCCGGACCGGACGGTCGAGTTGCTGTGGCGGGAGCCACGGGAGGCCACCCCGAGACAGGGACTGAGCCTCGACGCGATCGTGCGCGCGGCCGTCGAGATCGCCGACGTCGACGGGATCGAGGGGTTGTCCATGCGCCGGGTCGGCGAACGGCTCGGTTTCACCAGCATGTCGCTGTACCGGCACGTACCGGGCAAGGCCCAGCTCGTCGACCTGATGTGCGACGCGGTGATGGGCGACGTCGCGGCAGACGCCGTACCGGGCGGCTGGGTGGCCTACGCGGTGACGAAGGAGACGGGCGACGACGCCTCGAAGGACGCGGCGACGAAAGAGGTGGGTGATGACGCCTCAGCGGACGCGGCGAGGAAGGAGAGGGGTGGCGGCACCTCGTCGGGCGTGATGAGAGACGAGGCGGGCGCGCCGCACGGGTGGCGCGAGGCGGTCGAGGGGTGGGCGCGGCGCGGCTGGGCCCTGTGCCGCCGCCATCCCTGGCTGGCCGGGGCGCGCGGCACCCGGCACGTTCCCGGCCCGAACTCCATCGCCCACTTCGAGTACGCGCTCAGCACCGTGGCGGGGATCGGCCTGAGACCCTCCGAGATGATCGCCGTGGTGGGCCTCGTCGGCCGGTTCGTGGACAGCGAGGCGGCGAGGGCCGCGGAGATCTCCAGGGTCGAGCGGCACACCGGAGTCTCCGAGGAGGAGTGGTGGGGCGCCAGGAGCTCCCTGTACGAGAAGCTCCACCTTTACCCCACGCTGACCCACATCTGGGAGGCGGGCGGCTACGACGAGCCGGAAGACTCCTTCGAGTTCGGTCTGCGGCGCGTCCTGGACGGCGTCGAGGCACTGGTCCGTGAGCGTGATGTAAAGCGTGACGAAACTGCTTCATGCGTGATGTGTGGAACGAGCATGGACCAGGCGGAGGCGGGCCGCCCCCGCGCCTACTGCTCGCGGGCCTGCCAGCAACGCGCCTACCGCAGGCGCCATCGGTCCACACCGTCCACACCACGGCCGAGCGACCCCCGGGGCGGGGCGTGACCCGGCCGAACGGGTTCCGGCGGGGCGGATGCCAACCGGTCACGTTCGGGCCCGGTGAGTTCCGCCCGGCCGGAAACCGGCGAAGCGGGCTCCGCCGTGGTCCCGGTCGCGGAACCCGTTTCGGCTTCGGTCGCGGGACGCGCCCGCCCCTACCGTGAGACGGGCGCGGCGGCGAAGCGGGGAAGTACGTTCTCGCCGAACCAGTACGACTCCTCCAGGTGGGGGTAGCCGGACAGGACGAACTCCTCGATGCCGAGCGAGGCGTACTCCTCGATCCGCTCGGCGACCTGGGAGTGGCTGCCGACCAGGGCGGTTCCGGCGCCGCCCCTGACGAGACCGACCCCGGCCCAGAGGTTCGGGTGGATCTCCAGGTCGCGGGCGGTGCCACCGGCGAAGCCCTCGTGCAGTTCCAGCATGCGTTTCTGGCCGACCGACTCGCTGCGGCCCAGCAGTTTCCTGGCCGAGATGATGTCGGCCGGGTCGATGGCGGCCAGCAGCCGTTCCGCCTCCGCCCAGGCGTCGCGCTCGGTGTCGCGGGTGATCACGTGCAGCCGGATGCCGAAGCGGAGTTTGCGGCCCTGTTCCTCGGCCAGCCCTCGGATCCACTCGATCTTCCTCGCCACCTGCTCCGGGGGCTCGCCCCAGGTGAGGTAGACGTCCACGTGCCTGGCCGCGACCGGTCCCGCCGCCGGTGAGGAGCCACCGAAGTAGATCTCCGGGACGGGGTCGGGCGTCTCGGACACCATCGCGCCGTCGACGCGGTAGTGCGTGCCGTCGAAGTCGTACGGGGTGCCGCTCCACGCGCCGCGCACGATCGACAGGAACTCGTCGGTGCGCTCGTAGCGTTCGTCCTTGGACAGGTGGTCGCCGAACCTGGCCTGTTCGACGGTCTCCCCGCCGGTCACCACGTTGAGCAGGAGCCTGCCGCGCGAGAGCCGCTGGTAGGTGGCGGCCATCTGCGCGGCCAGGGTCGGGGACATGAAGCCCGGCCGGAACGCGACGAGAAACCTCAGCCGCTCGGTCTCGCGGGTCAGCGCGGCGGTGACCAGCCAGGCGTCCTCGCACCAGGTGCCGGTCGGGGTGAGGACCGCCTCGAAGCCGAGCTGCTCGGCGGAGCGGGCGACCTGCGCGAGATACTCGATGTCCGGCGCGCGGAACGCCGCCGCCTCGGAGCGGCCGTGCCCTCTGGCGAGGCCGTGGCCGCCCCCGGTGAGGACCCGGCTGTCACCGGCGGTGGGCAGGAACCAGTGGAACTTCATCGGGTGCCTCCGGACCTCGAAAAGGACCTCGAAAAGAACGACGCGAGCGGCGTCACGAGGGGTTCTCCAGGGTGGCGTCGAACCGGGTGTCGACGACGTCGGCGAACGTGACGGGTACCGGGATGAGCTTGGCCTCGCTGAAGGCGTCGGCCACGAGCTGCTCGCGCTCGACGACGTCCCCGGCGAGCTTGAGGTCCTTGAACGAACTGCGCTTGATCGCCGTGCTGACGATCCCCTGCTCAAGCCCGGTGAGCTCGGAGAAGATCTTGGCCCACTCGTCCTGGTGGTCGTTGGCCCACTGGTGCGCCTTGCGGATCCGCGTCACCCAGTCGCCCAGTGCCGCCGTACGGGCCGGGTCGGCGAGAGTGTCCTTGCCCGCGATCTGGAACTCGAAGCCGTTGGCGTAGCCCTCGCCGTCGACCAGGATGCGCGCCTTGGTCTGGGCCTCGGCCTGGGCGGTGTAGGGGTCCCAGATGGCCCAGGCGTCGATCTTTCCGGAGGAGAGCGCGGCGAGGGCGTCCGGCGGCTGGAGGTACTGCGGCTGGATGTCGTCGAAGCTCAGCCCCTCCTTCTTCAGCACGGCCAGCAGGTGGAAGTTCGCGGAGCTGCCCTTGGCCACGGCGACGCGCTTGCCGCGCAGGTCTGCCGGGGCCTTGATGGGCGAGTCGGCCGGGACGACGACGGCCTGGCCGCCGACGCCCTTCTCCGCGACCGCGACGACGGAGATCTTCGCCCCGGCGGCGGCGGCGAAGACCGGCGGGGCGTTGCCCACCGCGCCGAAGTCCAGGGAACCGGCGTTGATCGCCTCCAGGATCGGCGGCCCCGAGGTGAACTGGGACCAGGTGACCTTGTACTTGACGTCGTCGAGCTGACCGGCCGCCGTCAGCAGCGCCTGCAGACCCGTGCCCTTCTGGTCGCCGACGCGCAGCGTCACCTGGGACAGGTCGACCGAGCCGTCGGCGCGGACGCTTTGTTCCTCCCCCGCCCCGCAGGCGGCGGTGACGGTGAGGAGCAGTGCCGCGGCGATCAGGGCGGTGACACGACGTTTCATGCGGTTCCTTCCGGGGTGACGCCCAGCCGGTCGAGCAGGGTGGAGCGCAGTGCGATGAGATCGGGGTGGTCGCGGTGGCGGGGCCGGGGCAGCTCGATCCTGGACTCGTGGGCGATGGCGCCCCCGTCGAGCACCAGGACGCGGTCGGCGAGCAGCATCGCCTCGTCCACGTCGTGGGTGACGAGCAGGATGCCGGGGCGGTGCCTCGCCCACAGGTCGAGGACGAGCCGGTGGATGGTGATGCGGGTCAGCGCGTCCAGGGCACTGAACGGCTCGTCCAGCAGGAGCAGCCCGGGTTCGCGGACCAGCGCCCTGGCCAGGGAGGCCCGCTGGGCCTCGCCGCCCGACAGGGTGAGTGGCCAGGCGTCGCGCAACCCGCCGAGGCCGACCTCCTCCAGCGCGGCCAGCGCGGCGGCGCTCGGGTCGGGGGCGCGCAGGCCGAGGGCGACGTTGGCCAGGACCCGCTTCCACGGCACGAGCCGGGGTTCCTGGAAGGCCACGGCGACGGTGCCGCCGACCTCGACCTCGCCCTCGGCACCGGGGTCGAGCCCCGCGAGCACCCGCAGGAGGGTGGACTTGCCCGAGCCGCTGCGGCCGAGCAGGGCGACGAACTCGCCCCGGGCGATCTCCAGGTCGACCCCGTCGAGGACCCGCCGTTCCCCGAAGTCCCGGGTGAGCCTCCGCACGGCCGCCACCGGGACCGCCGTGCGGGACGGGGTCTCCGCAGAAGGACGGGGGTCCGTGTGGGACGGAGCCTCCGCAGAGGGACGGGGCTCCGTGCGGGACGGAGCCTCCGCAGAAGGACGGGGGTCCGTGCGGGGCGGGGCCTCCGCGGCGGACCGGGAGTCGGCGCGCGCGGGCGCCTCCGTACGGGACGAGGTCAGCGTGACAGGAAATTCTGCCGCCATGACAGGGCCCTCCTCTCCAGCAGGCGCACCAGCGCGTCCGTCAGCAGGCCGAGGATCGCGTAGACGATCAGGCCGACGACGATCACGTCGGTGCGCAGGAACTCCCGGGCATTGTTGATCATGTATCCCAGTCCGGCGTCCGCGTTGATCTGCTCGGCCACGATCAGCGCCAGCCAGGCCACGCCCAGGCTCTGCCGCAGGCCGACGAGGGTCTGGGCCAGCGCGCCCGGCAGGACGATGTGGGTGACCGTCTCCGTACGGCTCAGCCGCAGCACCCGGGCCACCTCGGCGAGCCTGCCGTCGACGCCGCGGATCCCGGAGAAGGTGTTGAGATAGAGCGGGAAGACCACACCGAGGGCGACCAGGGCCACCTTGGGGGTCTCCCCGATGCCGAACCAGAGGATGAACAGCGGGATCAGGCCGAACAGCGGGAGCGCCCGCAGCATCTGCAGCGGCGGGTCGACGGCGTTCTCCCCCACCCGGCTGAGCCCGGCGACCAGGGCGAGGCCGATCCCGGCGACCGCGCCGAGGGTGAAGCCGATCACGGCCCGCTGCAGCGAGACGGCGATCGCCTCGGGCAGAACGCCTTCCTGGACGAGCCCGGCGGCGGTGGTGAGGATCTTGAGGGGCGAGGCGAGGAGCCGCTCCGGCAGGAGTCCTGTGGTGCTGGCGACCTGCCATACGACGACGATGACCAGGGGACTGGCGAGGCGCTGCCAGGCGGTGGCGGAGAGCAGGGGGACGCGTGACCGTGTTCGCACGGCCCGTTGTCGCATCCCCGCGTCGACGGCGGGAGCGGACACGGAAGACCTCATTCACGGCGGGGGGCTGGGTTCCCGCCAATCGTCCGGCAAATAACCCACAAAGTCAATCGGTAATACGGGTAATTGCCGATGACGCGTCCCTGCGCCCCGATTGGTAGGTTTTCCGTAAAGGACATAACGCACGCGTACGCGGAGGAGCTGGCACGGTGGAGGTCGAGCAGACGGCACTGCCCGGTATAGGACTGCGACACGAGTTCACCACGCGGTCGGGCAGGCGCATCGGGATCGTCTCTCACCGCACCGGCCGCCGTGACCTGGTGATATACGACCCCGATGATCCCGACCGCGCGTGCGAGACCGTCAAGCTGAACGACGAGGAGGCCGACGCGCTCGCCGAGCTGCTCGGCGCCCCGCGCATCGTGCAGCGCCTCAACGCCCTGCACCGCGAGGTCGAGGGTCTGGTCAGCCTGCAGCTGCCGATCGTGCCCGGCTCCCCGTACTCCGGCCGGCCGATGGGTGACGCGCGCGTCCGCACCCGCACCGGCGCCTCCATCGTGGCCGTGGTGCGCGAGGGTCAGGTGTTCGCCAGCCCCGCCCCCGACTTCCCCCTGTCCGAGGGTGACGTGGTGGTCGTGGTGGGCAGCCCGGAGAGCACATCCGCCGTCTCCGACATCCTTTCCGGCGGGTAGGGCACCGGGTGCACACTGCGATTCTTTTCCTTGAGCTCGGTGCTGTCCTTCTTGGGCTCGGCATACTTGGAGCACTCGCCCTGAAGGTGGGCATCTCGCCCATCCCCCTCTACCTCATCGCCGGTCTGGCCTTCGGCACCGGCGGCATCCTGCCCCTCGCCACCAGCGAGGAGTTCATCGCGGTCGGCGCCGAGCTCGGCGTGATCCTGCTGTTGCTCACCCTCGGCCTGGAGTACAACGCCGACGAGCTCGTGACGAGCCTGAAGGGCAACGCGCGCGCGGGCGTCGTCGACCTGGTGCTCAACGCGGCGCCGGGCGCGATCGCCGCGCTGCTGCTGGGCTGGGGTCCGGTGGCCGCCATCGCGATGGCCGGTGTCACGTACGCGACCTCCTCGGGCATCACCGCGAAGGTCCTGTCCGACCTGGGGTGGATCGGTAACCGCGAGACGCCGGTGGTGCTGTCGCTGCTGGTCTTCGAGGACCTGACGATGGCCGTCTACCTGCCGATCCTCACCGCGGTGCTGGCCGGGGTGAGCTTCGCCGGTGGCGCGGTCACCGTGGCGATCGCGCTGGCCACGGTCAGCGTCGTGCTGCTGGTCGCGCTCCGCTACGGCAGGTTCATCGAGGCCTTCGTCTCCAGCCCCAACTCCGAGGTGCTGTTGCTGAAGGTCGTCGGCCTCGCGCTGCTGGTCGCCGGGGTGGCGCAGCAGTTGCAGGTCTCGGCCGCGGTCGGCGCCTTCCTGGTCGGCATCGCGCTCTCGGGCGAGCTGGCCGAGGACGCGCAGGCGCTGCTCACCCCGATCCGCGACCTGTTCGCCGCGGTGTTCTTCGTCTTCTTCGGCCTGCAGACCGACCCGGGCAAGATCCTGCCGGTCGCCGGGCTGGCCGCGCTGCTCGCCCTGGTCAGCATGATCACGAAGCTGCTCACCGGCGCCTACGCCGCCCGCCGGGCGGGCATCGCCAAGGCCGGGCGGGCGCGGGCCGGTATCGCGCTCATCCCCCGGGGCGAGTTCAACATCGTGATCGCCGGGCTCGCGGTGGCCGCCGGGGTCCATCCCGACCTGGGACCGCTGGCCGCCGCGTACGTCCTCATCCTCGCCGCGTTCGGCCCGCTGGCCGCGCGGCTCGTCCAGCCCTTCATCACCGCCATCGCCAAGCGCGCCTGAGTCCCGCCCGGCCCGCCGGAGCGGCGGGCCGGGCGGGGTCTCCGGCACTCAGCCGGTCATCTCTCCTGGAGCACGGACAGGATGTTGCCCGCGGGGTCCTTGAACCACGCGATGTAGGGGCCTCCCTCTCGCACGACGCCCCTGTCGTCCTGCGGGAAGTCGTCGTACCGCTCGAAGACCACCCCGCGCCCGACCAGCCCGTCCACGGCGGCGTCGATGTCGTCCACCGGGAAGTTGAGGATGGTGTACGAGGCCGGGACGTGGCCGGGCTTCGGGTAGACCAGCACGTTCCCGCCCCCGGCGAGGTGCAGGGTCAGTATGCCGTTCTCCTCGGACACCTCCAGTCCGAGGGTCTCGGTGTAGAACCTCCTCGCCGTGTCGACGTCGTCCACCGCGAACCCACTGAACGCCTTGCTCTGCCGGAACATGCCTTCTCCTTCTCTTCCCGTCGTTTCCCGGACAGGTCATCGCCTCATGGTGGCGAGATACTCCTCGGTGAGCTCGATGATCTGGATGTAGTTGCCGTCCGGGTCGACCAGCGTGCCGAACAGCCCGACCTCCCGCCGCTCGATCTCGACCAGCCAGGTCACCCCCAGGCCGTCGAGATGCCCGGCCGTGGCGTGGGCGTCCTCCACGTGGAAATTGAAGATCACCCGTCCGGGCTCGGCGGTCGCCGGGGCGACGTCGGCCCGGTTCTCGAAGAGCACCCGGACACCGCCGAAGTCGATGAAGTTGTCTCCGAAGTGCTCGGGTTCCAGCGCCGCGAGATACCAGGCGCGGAGCCTGGCCGGGTCGGCGCTGCCAAGCAGGATGCTCCCGAGAGCAGAGGTTTTCACAGGGTCGTCCTTTCCCGCACCCGGCGAAGAGCCGTTCTCCTCCGGTTCTCACCGGTCTCCACCGGCTCTCCTCCGGTGACGGATCGCGCGGACGCCCCGGCGCGGGGCGTCTCACCCGGGACGTCGGAGCCCGCGACGGGTTCTCGACATCCCACCGGATCTTCCGGGAAAAAATTTCCGGCACCCGGCGGTGGCGACCGTAGCCGCCGCCGGGTGCCGAGGGTTGGAGACTCAGCGGATCACGCGGCAGAGCAGTGCCTCGTACGGGCCGGGCAGGGCGCTCATCACCACGTCGGTGGTCAGGTACTTGCACGCCAGGTACGGGTCTCCCTGCCCGAGATACCCCGACCCGTGGCAGCTGATGCCGTTGTTCCGGTAGAAGCCGATGTAGGCCGCCGAGTTCACCTTGGCCCTGCAGTAGTCGCCGACGTACAGCGGGCTGAAGACCAGGTCGACCGTGGCGAGCGACGCGGCGCTCCGGGCGGGACCGGCCGCGGCCCGCGCCGGGGAGCCGAGGGTGAGCACGGCGGCACCGGCGAGCACGGCGCAGGCGGCCGTCGCGAGGACGCTTCGGAGCATGGGGACCTCCTTGGGGCGGAGAATGGCCGTGGCATGTCTCGGTGCGGAAGCCCTCCTCGCGGCGGCCCGGCCGGGACGGGAGGTCACCGGGTGGGCGCCCGGTCCGGGGGGCGGCGGCTCACCGGGCGGTGTACCGAGGACGCGAGGGGTGAGATCGGGGGGGACTGGCCTGCCCATCGCAGTATTCAATAGGAAAGTTTCCTATGCAATCCCTCGCGGTCCGGTTCCGCGCGATGTCCCGTCCGCACGCGCCGGAGGCCCGTTTCCGGACCGGCCGGAAGTGACCCGGCGGTCCGGCGACCCGTTCTCGACGGCCTCACGGCGGGCCCTGCGGCGAGCCCCACGGCGGCCCCCACGGCGCCCCTGCGGCGGGCCCTACGGGCGGCCCCACAGCGGGGCCTCGCGGAGACCCCGCTCCGGCACAGGTCGCGCCCCGGGGCCGCGAAGCGCGGGCCCGGAGCGCGGCCGGGGCTCAGTGTCCTGCGGCGGACCCCTCCCATTCCTCGGCGAGCAGCTCGTAGGAGCGGACCCGGTCGGCGTGGTCGTGGGTCATGGTGGTGACGAGCAGTTCGTCGGCGCCGGTGACGTCGCGCAGCACGCGCAGCCTCTCCGCGACGGTCCGCGGGGAGCCGACGAACTGGGTGGCCAGCCGGTCGGCGACCAGCGCGCGGTCCTCCTTCGTCCACTCGTGGGCCGCGGCCTCGGCCGGTGTCGGGAACGGCATCGCCCCGGCGCCGGTGCGGATGCTGCGGACCCAGAGCCCGTACGGGGAGGCGAGCTCCCGGGCCGTCTCGTCGTCCTCCGCCACGACGACGTCGGCAGAGACGACCAGATAGGGCTCGGCGAGGACCTCCGAGGGCTTGAACGCCTCCCGGTACGCCTCCGCGGCCTCCAGCACCCCGGACGGGCTGACGTGGTAGTTCGCCGCGAACGGCAGTCCCCGCTCCCCCGCCACCTGCGCGCTCTGCCCGCCGCTGCTGCCCAGGATCCACACCTGGAGGTCCGCGCCCTCGCCCGGCGTGGCGTGCGCGGCCACCCCCTCGGGGGAACGGTAGGTCCCGGCCAGCAGTGCCGCGATGTCGTCCACCTGGTCGGCGAAGTCGGGGCTCTCCGCGCCCGGCTGCTGCAGCAGCGCGCCGTACAGGGAGAACAGCGGCGACTTCGCGAGCGCGGCGAAGGAGAACGCCTCCGGGATGAGCAGCCCGTCCACGACCCTGGCGGGTTTCGGCGGGGGCGGCGCCTTCTTCGCCAGCTCGGCGATCTCGGCCGTGCGCTGGCCCGACCGGCCCAGGCCGAGATCGACGCGGCCCGGGTGGAGCGCGTCGACGAGACCGAACTGCTCGACCACGGACAGCGCGGTCTGGTGGCCGACCTGGACGGCTCCCGAGCCGACCCTGATCGTGCTGGTCGCGGCGGCCACCAGGCCGATGAGCACGGCGGGGGCGGCGCCGGCGACGCCGGGCGCGAGGTGGTGCTCGGCGACCCAGTAGCGGCGGTAGCCGAACCCCTCGGCCCGCCGGGCCAGGTCCAGGGTGTTGCGCAGCGCGTCGCCGGCGGTGCCGCCGGAGGGGATGGGGGACAGGTCGAGGATCGACAGGGAGGTCATGGCCGCCTCTCGTCCCGCGAGCTCCCGGGGCTCCGGCTCCCGAGCGGCTCGGACCGCTCGGACCGCTCGGAGTCCTCGTGCCGGGGGAACGGCCTGCTGGGGATCTCCGCGCGCAGCACGGGGGCGATGTCACTCTGGAAGAGCTCCAGGGCCGTCCGGTGCTGTTTGTCGGTGAGGCCGTCCGCGTCGGCGTGCAGGTGCATCACCTCGTGCCCGAGCCGCTCGTGGTAGCGGTGGACCTTGTCGATGATCTGCTGCGGGCTGCCGACCAGGATCGAGCTGCGCTCGATCGCGTCCTCCAGGGTGTGGAAGACCGGGGTCACCCCGACCTTCTTGAACAGCTCCAGCCTGGCGTTGAAGATCGGCCGGTAGGTCTCGATCGCGTCCTGGGAGTTCTTGGTCGCGTAGTATCCGGCGGTGCCCGCGCCCACCAGCGCGTCGGCGGGGTCGTGGCCGTGGAACTCCCAGCGTTCCCGGTAGTGGCGGACCAGCTCGGCGTACGGCTCGACCGGGTTGCTGACGTTGGCGGAGAAGAGCGGGTCCCCGTACAGGGCGGCGAGCTCCACCGACTCCTCGCTGGTGGCGCTGCCGTGCCAGACGCGGACGGGCCGCTGCAGCGGGCGCGGCCAGGTCTCCGCGTCGGTCAGGGACGGCCGGAACCTCCCCGACCAGGTCACCCTGTCCTCCCGCCACAGGCGGCGGAACAGCTCGTAGCCCTCCCGGTTGCGGTCCCACTGGTCCTCACCGGTCACGTGGAACAGCTGGGCCTGCGCGGCGCCGTTGCCCTTGCCGATGATGAGTTCCAGACGGCCACCGGAGAGGTGGTCGAGGGTGGCGTAGTCCTCGTAGGCCCGTACGGGGTCCAGCAGGCTCAGCGTGGTGACCGCGGTGAACAATCTGATCGCCGACGTCCTGGCCGCGATGTGGCTGAGCACGACCGGCGGGGACGAGGAGATGAACGGGCGCTCGTGCCGCTCCCCGACGCCGAAGCCGTCAAAACCGAGCTCCTCGGCCAGTACGGCGTTCTCGACCACCTCGCGCAGGCGCGCGTTGGTCGACTTGAGCTCACCGGTGATGGGATCGGGACCGTGAACGATCAGGGTGATGGCCAGAAATTTCATCGTTCGTTCTCCAGGCCGAGGTGGCCCCGCAGCGTGGTGGTCTCGTACTCGGCGCGGAGGACCCCGCGCTCCTGCAGCAGCGGTACGACCGTGTCGACGAAGGCGTCCAGGCCACCGGGGGTGAGGTGCGGCACCAGGATGAAGCCGTCGGAGGCGTCGCTCTGCACGAACTCGTTGATCTCCTCGGCGACGCGCGAGGGCGAGCCGATGAAGGACTGCCTGCCGGTCACCTCGATGATCAGGTCGCGGATGCCGAGCTTCTTGGACTCGGCCAGGGCCCGCCACTCCGCCGCCGTCTTGAGCGGGTCGCGGGACATCCGGGTCCGGCCCTTGATGATCGAGTCGTCCGAGACGTCCGGGTCGATCTCGGGCAGCGGGCCCTCGGGGTCGTAGGCCGACAGGTCGCGGTTCCACAGCTGCTCCAGCAGCAGGATCGCGGTCTGCGGGCTGACCTGCTGGCGGCGGATGTGGTCGGCGTTCTCCTGGGCCTCGGCGTCGGTGTCGCCGAGCGCGAACGTGACACCGGGCAGGATCTTCAGGGAGTCGGGCGACCGGCCGTGCGCGGCCAGCCTCGACTTGACGTCCCGGTAGAAGGCCTGCCCCTCCTGGAGCCTGCTGTGCCGGGAGAAGATGGCGTCGGCGGTGGCCGCCGCGAAGGCCCTGCCCCCCTCGGAGTCCCCGGCCTGGATGGTGAGCGGGCGGCCCTGCGGGCTGCGCGGCACGGTGAAGTGGCCGCCGATGTCGAACTGGGCGCCCCGGTGGGCGAACTCCCCCGCCTCCGCCCTGGCGAACGTGCCCGCCGACGGGTCCGCGACGAGGTCCTCGGCGGCCCACGAGTCCCAGAGCTCGTTGACGGTCCGCACGAACTCCTCGGCCCGCTCGTAGCGCCGCGCGTGCTCCAGGAAACCGCCCCGGCGGAAGTTCTCCCCGGTGAACGCGTCGGAGGAGGTGACGACGTTCCACCCGGCCCGTCCGCCGGACAGGTGGTCGAGGGTGGCGAGCTTGCGGGCGAGCTCGTACGGCTCGTTGAAGGTGGCGTTGATCGTCCCGGCCAGGCCCAGGTGGTCGGTGACCGCGGCCAGGCCGGAGAGCACGGTGAGCGAGTCGGGGCGGCCGACCACGTCGAGGTCGTGGATCCTGCCGCGCTGCTCGCGCAGCCGCTGCCCGTCGGCGAGGAAGAAGAAGTCGAACCTCCCCCGCTCGGCGGTCCGCGCCAGGTGGGTGAACGAGGCGAAGTCGATCTGGCTGCCCGAGGCGGGATCGCTCCAGACCGTGTGGTTGTTCACGCCCGGGAAGTGGGCGGCGAGGATGACCTGCTTCATCGTCGGCTCCCTGCGTAGCGGCTGGCGGGTCGGGGCAGGCGGAGGTGGCCGCGCAGCGTGTCGGCCTCGTACGCGCGGCGGAAGGCGTCGCGTCCCTGGAGCTCGGGCACCAGGCCGCGCGTGATCGCGTTCAGGTCGGTCGGCAGCACGGCGGGCCGGAGCCTGAAGCCCTGCAGACCGGCCGCGCGCCACTCCAGGAGCAGGTCGGCGAGCTCGCCGGGCGTGCCCGTGAAGATCGCGGCGTCGGAGGTGTACGCGGCGCCGTCGAGTTCGTCGAGCCGGGCCCTGCGCTCGCGGGCCTCGTCCCCGTCCTCTCCCAGGAACACGACGAGGTCGGCGAAGATCTTCAGCTCGTCGGCGCCCGGGTCGCGCACCTCTCCGGCGATCTCGCGTACCTCCGTCACGACGGCCCGTACCCGCTCGGTGTCGTGCGGCGTGACGTAGACGACGTCGGCGCCGCGCGCGGCGAACTCGTACGGCTGCCGGGAGTGGGCCAGCGCGGTGACCAGCGGCTGCCCCTGGGGTGGCCTCGGCACGATGGAGGGCCCCTTGACGGTGAAGTGCTCGCCCTCGAAGTCGACGTAGTGGAGCCTGTCGCGGTCGACGAACCTGCCGGTGGCCACGTCGCGGATGACCGCGTCGTCCTCCCAGCTGTCCCAGAGGCGCCGCACCGCCTCCACGGCGTCGGCGGCGTCGCCGAACAGCTCCCGCACCAGGGGAGACCCGTCGATGTCGCCGAGGCTCTCCGGCGTCAGCTCGGGAACCTCCCGGCGGCCGAAGTGGGCGGTCTCGGTGTGGCGCCCGGAGATCTGGGCGCGCCATCCGGCCCGTCCGGAGCTGACGTAGTCGAGGGTGGCGATGGAACTGGCGACGTGGAAGGGCTCGGTGTGCGTGGTGGTGACCGTGGGCACCAGCCCGACCCTGCTCGTCAGCGGGGCGATCCTGGAGGCGACGAGGACGGCGTCCAGACGCCCGCGCACCTGGTCGGTACGGCCGTCGTGGCCGTCCAGGCGCGTGGTCTGCAGGGCGAGGGAGTCCTCGATGGTGACGAAGTCGAGGAGGCCGTGCTCGGCCTCGGCCACCAGGGCGGCCCAGTAGGCGGCGGTGAACAGGTCTTTCGGGGAGGCGGCGGGGTCACGCCAGGCCGCGGGATGCCATCCGGCGCCGTCGAGCGCGACGGCGAGATGCAAGGGAACTGCCGACATACGACGACAATAACACCAAAACCCTTAATCTCTACATGTTTAGTCGGTTATATCGCGGAGGTTGGCTCGCCGGTACCGGGATCTGATAGGCATTCATCCCGTGACGCGTTTTCTGGTAGCTCTCGCGACAGTCCTCCCGCTTATCGCGGCTCCGGCTCCGGCCTCGGCCACCGCCCCCGGCAAGCCACACGTCCCGGCGGGGGTGACGGCCGGGTACGTGGTCTTCGACCGGCAGGCCGCGAAGGTGACCGAGTACCGCGACGCGCACCGGAGGTTCCGGTCGGCGTCGGTGGTGAAGATCCTCATCGCGATCGACTATCTGGAGTCGCGCAAGAGCGTTCCCAAGGGAGACCTGGCGCTGCTCAAGGTCATGCTGCGGGTCAGCGACGACGGCGCCGCGACGTCCTTCTGGACCCGGGGCGGCCAGGGCAGGATCATCCAGCGGATGGCGCGCAAGCTGCGGCTCACCGACACCGCTCCCCCACCGGCCGACAAGCCGGGCTTCTGGGGCTACACCTCACTCAGCGCGATGGACGTCGTCAAGACCTACCGCTACCTGCTCGACCAGGCCGACCCCACGGTCAGCGGCCTGATCCTGGGCCACCTGCGCAGGTCGGGCCAGTGCGGCTCCGACGGCTTCGACCAGTACTTCGGCATCCCCCGCGCGGTGCGCGGGCCGTGGGCGGTCAAGCAGGGCTGGTCGGGGTACGGCTCCACGCCCCCGGTCCGCTGCCGCCCCGCGACCTCCCCCTCGTCCACCACCCGGCCCGCGACCTCGACGACCTCGACGACCTCGGCCTCCTCCGCGTCCTCCACCGCGACCGCGTCCGCGACCGCCGCCGGGCCCGCGTCCGGGGGCGACGTCCCGCTCACCGCGCGTCCCGCGTCCGCCACCGGCTCCACGCTCGCCGCACAGGCCGCACCCGCCCACGCCGGGCCGGTGCCCGACCTGGGGCGCCCGGTCCTGCACACCACCGGGCTCGTCGGCCCCAAGGAGCGCTGGATCATGGTCCTGCTCACCGCCCACCCCGCGGGGACCACCTGGCAGCGCTCCACCGCCCAGACGACGAAGCTGGCCCGGGAGGTCCATCTCAGCGGAACCTCCTGATCACCCGCTCTCCGAGATGGGCGGCCGCGAGCCTCTTGGGCGCGGCCATCCGCCACGCCTCCTCGACGAGCTCGCGCATCTCGGCCTCGTCGATCGCCGCGAGCCACACCCGGACCCAGTGGTAGCGCTCGTCGGAGGGCCGGGGCATGTGGAACTTCTCCGGCTCGGCCGCGACCAGCGCGGCCCGCTCCTCCCTGGGGAAGCCGAAGCCCATCGAGGTCTCGTCCGGCGAGATCGCGGCGTAGACGATCCGTCCCACCCGGAACGTCACCCGGTCCCTGACGAGCCTCTCCTCGGTCCTGGGCAGCGCCATCGCGACGCGGCGTACGTCGTCGGCCGTGGTCATCGCGCCGACTCGTCGAGGGAGGCGATGACGCGGCGCAGGGTGTGTTGCAGGTCGTGGACCTCGGCGGGGGCGAGACCGGCCGCCTCGAAGATCTGGGCGGGGACGTCGCAGGCCCGATCCCCCAGCTGGACGCCCTTGGAGGTGAGCCGTACCAGCACGGACCGCTCGTCGTCGGCGCTACGCTCGCGGCGGACCAGGCTCGCCGCCTCCAGCCGCTTCAGCAGCGGGGACAGGGTGCCCGAGTCGAGCCGCAGCCTGACGCCGAGCTCCTTGACCGTGACCGGCTCGCGCTCCCAGAGCACCATCATGACCAGGTACTGCGGGTAGGTCAGGCCGAGCTCGCTCAGCACCCTGCGGTAGACGGCGTCCAGCGCGCGGGACGCCGCGTGCACGTCGAAGCAGACCAGATTGTCGACGGAGATCTTCACGTCATCGATTGTACCGACCTTGACTGTCATCAACTAAATTGTACACAATTGAGTTGTCCAAAATCGAGAGAGGATCCCGATGAGCACGCTCTACACCGCCATCGCCACCGCCAGCGGCCGGGAAGGACGGGCGGTCTCGTCCGACAAGCGCCTCGACGTGGCCCTCACGCCGCCGAAGGAGATGGGCGGCTCCGGCGAGGGCACCAATCCCGAGCAGCTGTTCGCGGCCGGATACGCCGCCTGCTTCGCCAGCGCGCTCCAGCTGGTCGGCCGGAAGCGGAAGGCCGACGTCTCCGAGGCGTCGGTGACCGCCGAGGTGAGCCTCGTCCCGGAGGGCAAGGGCTTCGCGCTCACCGTGACGCTGCGCGTCGAGCTGCCCGACGAGCTGCACGGGGAGGCCGGAACCGCCCTCGTGGAGGCCGCCCACCAGGTCTGCCCCTACTCCAACGCCACCCGGGGCAACATCCCGGTCAACCTGGTGATCGAGTAGCCGGGCTCCCGGCAACCCCGGGGAACCCCGGGGAACGCGGTCAGGGAAGGGGCCTGCGACCGGCGAAGCCGAGCTCGTCTCGGTGGTACCACACCAGCTCGCGGTCCCCTTCGAGCCAGCACAACCGCACCCGCACCCCGTCGAGCACCGAGGGGAAGTCGACCAGCAGGGGCGCGACGCCCTTGACCTCGATGCCCCGCTCCTCGAACCAGCCGAGGATCTCCTCCAGCCTGGCCTCGTAGGCCTTCGCCTCGGCCAGCCCACCGGCCTCGGAGGTCCCGGTGCTGCGGAGCTCGTACGCGAGCTCGGCCAGCTCACCCCGCATCGCCACGAACGCGGCGGCCCGCTCCAGCAGCACGGGCATGAGCGCCCGCGCCTCCTCGACGGTGAAGGTCTTGTCCACCCCCGCACGCTAGCGTGTCTCCGCCCGGAACGCGGCGAGGCACCGGAATGTTGTCAGCAAGTGCTGACAAAATGCGTCTGTCAGCCTATGCTGACGGCATGGGATCGCTGAACAAGCTCGCCGAGGCCGTCGACGGCGAGGATCCGGTGGTGGCGCTGGCGGCCGTGGCGGCGCTGCGCAGGCTCCTGGAGGAGCTCGAGGCCGCGCACGTCATCGAGGCCAGGAACCGGGGCTCGTCCTGGGAGGTCATCGCCGCGGCGCTCGGCGTCAGGCGGCAGACGGCACACCGCAAGCACGCACACCGGATCACCGAGGGCGGGAGCTGACGATGTTCACGAGATTCACCCCCGAAGCCCGGCGGACCACGGTCCGCGCCGGACTGCTGGCGCTCGACCACGGCCGCGCCACACTCGACGAGGACATGTTCCTGCTCGCCCTGGCCGAGTCGTGGCCGGTGGCGGATTTCGCGGTCACCCCGGAGGCGGTCGGCACGGAGATCGGGAACCGCGAGGCCGCGACGGGCCGGGCGGGCGACCGCGAGCTGCTCGCCTCCATCGGCGTCGACCTGGACGAGGTCAGACGACGCCTGCCGACCCGGCGGGAAGACCCCCTGGCGTGGCGGCTGACGCGCTCCCGGCTTCGGCCGCTGAACGTGACGCTCAGCGGCCCGGCCGGTGACCTGCTCCTCACCGCCAGGGCGCGGAAGGTCGTCGAGGTCGCCCTGCACACCTCCGGCACCGGCTCGAAGGTGACCGGCGAGGGGTTGCTGAAGGGCCTGCTGGCCGACGGCTCGAACGCCTCGGTCGCCATCCTGCGCGGCCTCGGCGTCGACATCCGCGGCCTCGCGGCGGGCATCGGCTTCCTGCGCGAATCGGCCTGAGGACGCGGGTCGGCCCTGGTCAGCCGGTCAGGTCTCGATGCCGTAGAAGCGCGCGGCGGTGCCGCCGAGGACGGCGTCCCTTCCGGCGGCGTCGAGACCCGACAGCAGCACCCCGGTCTCCTCCCAGACCTTGGCGTAGTCGCCCGCGAGGACGGCCACGGGCCAGTCGCTGCCGAACATCAGCCGCTCGGGGCCGAACACCTCAAGCGCGTGGTCGACGTAGGGGCGCAGGTCCTCGGCGGTCCAGGTCTCGGGGTCGGCGGCGGTGTTGAGGCCGGACACCTTGCCGTACACGTTGGGGTGCTCGGCGGCGCGGGCGATCAGCGACGCCCACGGCTCCCACCCCTTCTCCCTGATCGGCGGCTTGGCCAGGTGGTCGATGACCAGCCGCAGCCCGGGGACGCGCTCGGCGAGGAACGGCACGTGCTCCAGGTGCCTGGGCAGCACCGCGACCACGTCGAACGGCAGCCCCGCCGCGGCGAGCAGGCCCAGGCTCTCGACCACCGTGCCCTGGACGACCCAGTCGGGGTCGGGATCGTCGTGGATGAGGTGCCTGATCCCGGCGAACCTCGGATGCCTGCGGTAGCGCTCCAGCGCCTCGGCCGCCTCGTCGGGCCGGTTCAGCGGCACCCATCCCACCACCGCGGCGATGACGTCGTGGGCGTCCGCCTGCGCGAGCATCGCGTCGGTGTCGGCGTAGGTGTCGGCGGCCTGGACCAGCACGGTCCGCTCCACCCCGGCGGCGGCGAGCTGCGGGAGGAGCTCCTCGGGAGTGAAGGTGCGGTAGAGCGGCCCCGCCTCCGGCGTCAGCCAGGAGTAGGAGCCCGTCTCCAGGTTCCAGAAGTGCTGGTGGGCATCGATGACGGCCATCCACCGCTCCCCTTCGATTCCTCGATCAATCGTCTGAGCCTGCACAAACTAGGGCGCCGCACCAGAGGTGTCAACGCCGTCGGCCTGCGGGAAGCCGGTGACCGTACGGCCCGCGGGCCCGCCCCCACCCGCGCGGACCCGGAGGGCGCTCCCTCACGCGGACAAGGCCGATGGCGAGCGCTCTCATACAGGCCCGGCGGGACACTCCCGCGGACCCGCCCTCACGCCTACGGGCCGGTGACGGGCGTTCTCATGAGACCGCCCCCACGCCTACGGGCCGGTGGTGGACGCCCCCCGAGAAGAGCGTTCACCACCGGCCCGTACGCCCGTTGGAGGGCAGCCGTCGCTACCCCGGCTACACCGGGGACATGGCCGGGTCGTCCGACCGCGTGGCGGGCGGCGGGGTGTCGTCGCCGTCCTTGTCCTCGTCGAGGAGGGTCGTCTCGTCGAACGGCGCCTTACCCGTCAGCACCTCGGTCGCGCGTTCCCTGTCGAACTCGCCCGTCCAGGTACCGATCAGGACGGTGGCGATCGCGTTGCCCGCGAAGTTGGTCAGCGCGCGCGCCTCGGACATGAAGCGGTCGATGCCGACGATGAGGCCGACGCCGTCGACCAGGTCGGGGCGGTGGGACTGCAGGCCGCCCGCGAGGGTGGCCAGGCCCGCTCCGGTGACCCCGGCGGCGCCCTTCGACGCGATCATCATGAAGACCAGCAGGGAGATCTGTTCGCCGAAGGCGAGCGGGGCGCCGGTGGCGCTCGCGACGAACAGCGTGGCCATGGTGAGGTAGATGGCCGTGCCGTCCAGGTTGAAGGAGTACCCGGTCGGCACGGTGATGCCGACGACGGGCTTGCTCACGCCGAGGTGCTCCATCTTGGCGATCAGGCGGGGCAGGGCCGACTCCGACGACGAGGTCGACAGGATCAGCAGGAACTCCCTGCCCAGGTAGCGGAACAGCGAGAACAGGCCGACCCGCGCCACCAGCCAGAGCATCGGGCCGAGGATGACGAACACGAAGAGCACGCAGGTCAGGTAGAAGGCGAGCATGATGACGCCGAGGCTCCTGAGCGCGTCCATGCCGGTGGCGCCGACGACCGCGGCTATCGCGCCGAAGGCGCCGACCGGGGCGGCCCACATGATCATGGCGAGGATCCGGAAGACGAGCCGCTGGATGTGCGTGATGCCGTTCAGGATGGGCTTGGCGCGCTCGCCCATCGCCTGGAGGGCGAACCCGGTGAGCAGCGCGACCAGGAGGGTCTGCAGTACCTGGCCCTCGGTGAACGCCGACACCAGCGTGGTGGGGATGATCCCGAGCAGGAACGTCACCGTGTCGGTCTCACCTCCCTTGGCCGCCTCGGCCTCGGCGGCCTTGCGGAGCTCGTCGGTGAGCTGCAGGCCCTGTCCGGGGTCGACCAGGTTGCCCACCAGCAGGCCGATGCCCAGCGCGACGGTCGACATGGCGATGAAGTAGCCGAGCGCGAGGCCGCCGACCCGGCCGACCTTGGCGGCCTTGGTGACCGATCCGACGCCGAGCACGATGGTGCAGAAGATGATGGGGCTGATCATCATCTTGATCAGGGCGACGAAGGCGGTGCCGAGCGGCTTCAGCGCTATACCGACGTCGGGGGCCGCGAACCCGATCGCGATACCGAGGACCACGGCAGCGATGACGGCTATGTACAGGTAATGTGTTTTGTCTCGGGCCGCGCTCATGCGTGCTCCACGCGCTAGAAGAAGAATCCGGTCGAGCGACTATGGCCCGGCCCTGTGATCTAAGTCACCATTGCGTACATTTCGTTCGTGAACTTGCGGAAACTTCCCAGACGTATCCGCGACTGGAGTCTCGCCAGGCAGATGCTGGCACTCCAGATCGTCGTCGTCGGCGTCACCGTGACCGGTGGCGCCCTGCTGGCGTTCCTGCAGATGCGTGACCTGCTCATCGAGGAGGCCGTCGGCACCGCCAGGGCGGTGACCGTCAGCGTGGCCGACTCCCCCTCCGTCCTCGCCTCGCTGGGCGACTCCGCGGTCCTGCAGCCGTACGCGGAACGGGTGCGGCGGGAGACCGGGGTCGACTTCGTCACGATCATGAGCCTCGACGGCGTGCGCTACACGCATCCCAACCCCGCTCAGATCGGCCGCCGGTTCCTCGGCAACACCGCGCCCGCCCTGTCGGGGCAGATCTTCACCGAGACCTACACCGGCACGCTCGGCCCCTCGGTCCGCGCCGTCGCCCCGGTCCGCGATGTCCGCGGCGAGGTGAAGGCCCTGGTCAGCGCGGGCATCACCATCAGCAAGATCAGCGTCAGGCTCCGCGGCCAGATCACCGGCGCCATGCTGATCGGCCTGCTCGGCCTGTCCGTCGGCGGGGTGGGCACCTACCTGGTCGGGACCCGGCTGCGCCGCCAGACGCACGGGATGGGCCCCGCCGAGCTGAGCCGGATGTACGAGTACCACGACGCGATCCTGCACGCCGTACGCGAGGGGCTGCTGCTCGTCGACGACGCGGGTACGGTGACGCTCTGCAACGACGGCGCCAGGGAGCTCCTGGGCCTGTCGGGCGAGGTGAACGGCAGGCACGTGAGCCGCCTGGGCCTCCCCTCCTCGCTGAGCGAACGGCTCTCGGCGGGCGAGAACCGTACCGACGAGATCCACATGACCGGGGAGCGGACGCTGGTGGTGAACGTGGCGGTGGTCCGTTCCGGCAGCCGCTCGCTCGGCATCGTGGTCACCCTTCGCGACCACACGGAGTTGCAGTCCCTGACCGGGCAGCTCAACGCGGAGCGCGGCTTCGCCGACTCCCTGCGGGCCGCCGCGCACGAGTCGGCCAACCGGCTGCACACGGTCATCACCCTCGTCGAGCTGGGCCGCGCCGAGCAGGCGGTGGCGTTCGCGACCGAGGAGATCAAGGCCGCGCAGCAGCTCACCGACCGGGTGGTGGGCGCCGTCCGCGAACCCGTGCTCGCCGCGCTGCTGCTGGGCAAGAGCGCCGAGGCCGGGGAGCGGGGGGTGGAGCTGGCGATCACCCCGGACAGCGAGCTGGACGACCTCGGCCTGGACACCCGCGACCTGGTGACGATCGTCGGCAACCTGATAGACAACGCGGCGGACGCGGCCATGTCGGGCACCCGGCCCGCGCGGGTGGAGGTGCGGCTGCGCGCCGACGAGACGACCTTCGTGATCAGCGTGGCGGACAGCGGCCAGGGCCTCGACCCGGCGACGGCGGGCGAGGCCTTCCGGCGCGGATGGACCACCAAGGGCGACGGCCGCGGCCTCGGCCTGGCCATGGTCGGCCAGGCGGTCCGCCGCATGGGCGGGACGATCGAGGTCGGCGGGGCGATCGAGCCGGATCAGGTGGCAGAGAGGGGCCGGATCGCGGAACCGGACCCGGCCGAGGTTGATCAGCCGGTCGGAGTGGGCCGGGCCCGGGAAGCGGGCCGGGCCGGGGTGGCGCGGACGCTTGAGCCGGGTCTGCCCGTACCGGGCCCGGCCTCGGGGGCCGCTCGCGCGGACGCGGGCGGGGAAGACACCGAACGGCCGGCCGAGAGCGGGACGGGCGCGGTGTTCACCGTACGGCTGCCACTGCGCGGGAGGGGCACCTCATGATCTCGGTACTGGTCGTCGAGGACGAGGAGATCACCGCCGAGGCGAACCGGGTCTTCGTGGAGCGGGTGCCCGGCTTCAGGGTGGCGGGGGTGGTCAGGTCGGGCGGCGACGCGCTGCGCTTCCTGCGGCGGCACCCCGTCGACCTGATCCTGCTCGACCTCTACCTGCCGGACATGCACGGGCTGGAGGTGTGCCGGGCGCTGCGGGCTGCGGGCGTGATGTCGGACGTCATCGCGGTCACCTCGGCGCGGGACCTGTCGGTGGTCAGGTCGGCGGTCTCCGTCGGCGTGGCCCAGTATCTGCTCAAGCCGTTCACCTTCGCCTCGCTGAACGAGAAGCTCACCCGCTACGCCGAGTTCCGGTCGTCGGTGGAGGGTGTGGGAGAGGCGAGCGGCCAGGGCGAGGTGGACCGCGCGCTGGCGGCACTGCGGGGCCCGGCGCAGAGCCTCCTGCCGAAGGGGATGACGCAGGCCACCCTCGACGCCGTACTGGCTGAGCTGCGCAGGGCACCCGGCGGCCTGTCGGCCCAGACCGCCGGGGCGGCGATCGGCGTCTCCCGGGTGACCGCCCGCCGATACCTGGAGCATCTGACGGAGAGCGGGATCACACACCGGGTGCCCCAGTACGGTGGACTCGGACGGCCCGAGCTGCTCTACCGGATCATTTGAGGTCCCGTCGGGGCGCGGCGGCCTCGGAACTGGTAGTAAAAAGGCAGCCCGCCCTGCCACCCGCGGGCAAAGGAGCGCAGCATGGCCTTTTTCACGGTCTCATCGAGCCTGCTCGGGACGGTGTTCGTCGTCCGGGCGCTCGGAGAGCTCGACTATCAGCACTCCCCCGCCCTTCGCGCGGAGATGGACAAGGCGTGGGCCGACGCGCCCTCCGTGGTCGTGGCCGACGTCACGGGCCTCACCTTCTGCGACTCCACCGGGGTCGCTGAGCTGATCCTGGCGCTCCGGCGGAGCCGCGCCCTGGGCATCCGGCTCGCCCTCGTCGGCGTGCACGGCACCCTGGAGCGGATCCTCACCATCACCGGCCTACGCCCCTCCTTCGAGGTCTTCGGCTCCGTCGATGAGGCGCTGCAGGAGGTCTGATCAGCTGTTGCCCTGGTCCATCGGCACGCGGGGCGCGTCGATGATGACGTCCGAGAAGATGTCGACCGCGAGGGCGATCACGCCGCCGATCGCGACGATCCCGGCCCCCACCCAGAAGAACGTCCAGTTGGGGCCGAGGCACAGGGCGACGCCCCCCACGGTGAACCCCAGCAGGATGACGATCACCGCGAGCCAAGACTTGGGGCTTCCCCCGTGACTTCCAGCCATGAGCCTTTCCTCTCCCTGTCCTCTGATTCTCCGCGAATCAGTGATGCGTGCCGTCCGCCGCGGCGATCACCCGCGTCAGCGACCGGTGAAGCTCCTGGAGCTCCTCCAGGTTCATGCCCAGACGCTTGACGATCGCCGGCGGAACCTTCTCCGCCTCGTCCCGCAGCGCGAGGCCCTCCGGTGTGAGCGAGACGGCCAGGACACGCTGGTCCTGGCTGTCACGCCGCCTCCGGATGTAGCCGACGGCCTCAAGACGCTTCAGCAGCGGGGACAGCGTACCGGGGTCGAGTCTCAGTAGCTTGCTCAGCTCCTTGACCGACAGCGGTGCCCGCTCCCAGAGGGCGAGCATGACCAGATACTGGGGGTGGGTGAGCCCCATCGGCTCCAGCAGGGGCCGGTAGAGGCCGACGACGTTGCGCGCGGCGATCGCCAGGGCGAAGCACACCTGACGGTCCAGGCTCAGGGGGTCGACCATGTCACTCACGTGCACGCCTCCAACCGACATAGTACGATAATTAGTGTACAAACTATTATCGCCCCAATCATCGGCGAGCAAAGGATCCCCATGTTTCACAGCAAGCCGATCGAGGAGCGGATCGCCGAGCGCCAGGCCAGGCGTGCCATCCTCAAGGAGGGCCGGCACTTCGAGCACGGCCCGGCGAAGTTCGTCTTCGTCTTCGTGATCGTCTTCGTGGTCGTCGGCCACCTGGCCGGCCTGCTGCTGATGATGGCCCTGGGCATGCACTGACACGTGCGCCGGCGAGGCTCGTCCCCTTCCCCCTTTCTCTGACAGCCGAAACCGGGGGCCTGCACGCCGGAAGGTTCCGGATGAGAGGATGATGATCCTGTTGGTCGGGGTTGGACCGCCCGATAGATCAGGAGGTCTGTAATGTCTGACGCCACGCCGGAGCCCGAAGGCTCCGAAAGTTCCGACGACGAGCTGAAGCGCAAGTTCCGCGAGGCGCTGGAGCGTAAGAGGCTCGCCCAGGCGGACGCGGGCGCCGGGGGCAAGGGGAAGAACTCCTCGAAGATCCACGGTGCTCACGGCCCGGCTGCGGCCAAGCGCTCCTTCCGCCGTAAGAGCGGCGGCTGAGCCGTCTCCGAACCAGGTTCCGGACAGGGCATCCGCCCACCCGGACCTCGGCCGCCCTGCTGGCACCCGGCCAGCGGGCGGCGCACCTCCTCCACCGCTCCTCAGCGGCCCTCTCCGTGCCCTCTGTGCCGTTCCCGCGTCACACCTTTCCGCCTTTCCGCTTTTCCACGCCGGATCACCCGCGCCTCCCCGGACGGCCCTCCGAAGGGCCGCGCTTCGGCCGTCCCCCTTGGAGGGCCGCCGGGCCCTGCAAATAGGCTGTGCGCGTGCGTGATCTTGGCGAGGACCCCCGACCGGCCCGAGGCGCGGTCAGCGAGGTCTACCGCGTCGACCGAACCGCGACCCTGAGCTACTCCCCCGACCTCGACGGGCTCGCCGACCCCGGCGAGATCGTCTGGGCCTGGGTCCCCTACGAGGAGGATCCGGACCGGGGCAAGGACCGGCCGCTGCTGGTCGTCGGCCGCCACGGGCGCAAGCTGCTCGCGCTGATGCTGTCCAGCCGGGCCGGCGGCGATCCCGGTGACTGGCTGGAGATCGGCCCCGGCCAGTGGGACCGGGAGAACCGGGTCTCCTACCTGCGCCTGGACCGGGTCTTCGCCCTCGGTGAGGGCGACATCCGGCGCGAAGGCTCCGTCCTCGACGGGGCGCGCTTCGCCCGCGTGGCCGCCGTCCTCAAGCGCACCCACGGCTGGGCCGCCGACGGCTGAGCCCGTCCCGCACCGGTCCCGGACGACCGTCCGGGAGTCGCGAGGACGCGTGGGCGCGCGCCGGGGCAGGCCGGTCGTGCTGGTCGTCCGCTCGGGGGAGATGCACCGGGCGGGTCACGAGTTCCGGGTGAGTGCCAACGGTGTCTGGCCGGCCGCCCACGTGCCGCCCGCCCACATCTCGTTCCCCGGCTGAGGGGACCACTCCTCTGCGACAGAGGGAACCCCCGGTGACAGGGAAAACCCTCCGTACCAGGGAACCCTCCCTACCAGGAGAGTCCTCCGCACCAAGGGGACTCCGCACCCGGGGAGCCATCGGCACCAAGATCGGCATCAAGGGAGTCCCGTAGCACTCCCCCGGAACCCCTCCCCCGAGGAAGCGCGAACCGCCCGCCGTCCCCGCCGGAGAGCCTCGGGTTCCCCCTCGCGCCGGGAGAACGCCGGATCGCCGCCTCACCCCGGGCCGAGGGTCACGGGAATTCCAACGCATTCCAAAATCTGGGCCAACCGCGCCCCCGCTCCCGTCCGAACCCTCACCCTCCAGGCAGGTACCTGGGGTTTTTTCATGTTCATGCCGGTTTGATAGGAAGTCAACCCATTGACCTTCCAACACATTCGGGTGTAAATAAAGCTGAAACAACACTGAAACGGTGGTGAATCAACAGCATGTACGCCGAGGAGCGGCAACAGGAGATTCTGCGCCGGGCGCGGACCATCGGCCGGGTGGACGTGGTGACGCTGGCGGAGGAGTTCGCCGTCACCACCGAGACCATCCGCCGCGATCTGACCGCGCTGGAGCGCTCCGGGATGCTGCGGCGCGTGCACGGTGGCGCGATCCCGGTCGAGCGGCTGGGGTTCGAGCCCGAGCTGGCCGCCCGCGACGAGGTGCTGATCGCGGAGAAGGAGCGCATCGCCAAGGCGGCACTCGCCGAGCTCCCCGAGGACGGCGCGATCATCATCGACGCCGGTTCGACGACCGGCAGGCTGGTGCAGGCGCTCCCGGCCGACCGGGAGCTGACCGTGATCGTGAACTCCCCGCCGCTGGCGACGGCGATGGCCACCCGTCTCAACCTGACGGTGATCATGCTGGGCGGGCGGGTGCGCGGGCGGACCCTGGCCACCGTCGACGACTGGGCGCTGCGCCCTCTCGCCGACCTGCACGTGGACGTGGCGTTCATGGCGGCCAACGGGTGCTCGGTGGCCAAGGGGCTGACGACACCCTACCCGGCCGAGGCCGCCATCAAGCGGGCGATGATCGGCGCGGCGCAGCGGTGCGTGCTGCTCGCCGACCACACCAAGTTCGCCAACAACTACCTGGCGCGCTTCGCCTCGATCCAGGAGATCGACGTGGTGATCAGCGACACCGGGCTCGACACCGGGGTCGCGGCCGAGATGGCCGCCGCCGGGCCGGAGGTGGTCCGGGCGTGACCATCCCCCTCTCCCCCACCCCCCACCCGGAACCCGCGATCGAGGTGATCCGGGCGTGATCGTCACCCTCACCCTCAACCCCAGCCTGGACCGTACGATCGAGGTCGGGTCACTGACCCGCGGGGCCGTCATCCGGGCCGCCGCCGCCCACCTCGACCCCGGCGGCAAGGGCGTCAACGTCTCGCGGGCGCTGCTGGCCAACCGGGTCCGCTCGTGCGCGGTCGTCCCCTTCGGCGGCGACGAGGGACGGCAGCTGGTGAGCCTGCTCTCGTCCGAGGGCATCGAGATGATCACGGTTCCGGTCGCCGGGACCACCCGGTCGAACGTCGCGCTGGCCGAGCCCGACGGCACGGTCACCAAGGTCAACGAGCCGGGAACGGCCCTGTCGCCGGCCGAGCTCGACACCATCGCCGAGGCCGTACTCGGCGCGGCCAGCTCCGCGGACTGGGTGGTCGCCTCGGGCAGCCTGCCGCCCGAGGTGCCCGCCGACGTCTACGCCCGCCTGTGCGAGCGGTTCAGCGAGGCGGGCATCAACGTCGCGGTCGACACCAGCGGCCCCGCGCTCGTCGCGGCGCTCTCCGAGGCCCCCGCCCTGGTCAAGCCCAACCGGGAGGAGCTGGGCGAGGCCACCGGGATCGTCATCTCGTCCCTGGGCGACGCCATCAAGGCCGCGGAGAAGCTGCGGGCGCGAGGCGCGGGCACCGTCCTGGCCAGCCTGGGCGCCGACGGCGCGATCCTCCTGCAGGACGACCGGATCTGGCACGGCCAGTGCCCGGTGGCCGAGCCGCGCAGCACCGTCGGAGCCGGTGACGCCATGCTCGCCGGATTCCTCGCGGGCGGGGCGCGCGGCGAGAGCGCGCTGGTCGAGGCGCTGGCCTGGGCGACCGCCGCGGTCGGGCTGCCGGGAAGCCGGATGCCCTCCCCACATCACATCAACCGTGACGACGTGCGCGTCACCGGAGCCGATCCCGCCCTGCCGCTGCGGTCCGGGGGCTGACAGCGGCACAGATCCACCCCCCAGGCCCGGCGGCCCAGCCGGCCACCCCGGAAGGAGCAGAATCACATGAGCGAATACACCCCGACTGTCACAGGAACCGGGGCGAGAGCGAGCATCCAGCGTTTCGGCGGATACCTCGCTGGGATGATCATGCCGAACATCGGCGCGTTCATCGCCTGGGGGCTGATCACCGCTCTGTTCATCCCCACCGGCTGGCTCCCCAACAAGGAGTTCGCCGTCCTGGTCGACCCGATCGTCAAGGTGCTGCTGCCCGTCCTGATCGGCTACACCGGCGGGCGGATGGTCCACGGCCAGCGCGGCGCCGTGGTCGGCGCCGTCGCCACCATGGGCGTCGTCGCCGGCGCCGAGAGCCCGATGTTCCTCGGCGCGATGATCATAGGTCCGCTCACCGCGTACCTCCTGAAGCTGTTCGACGGGCTCGTCGCCGACCGTGTCAAGGCCGGCTTCGAGATGCTGGTCGACAACTTCAGCGCCGGCATCATCGGCGGCGCCATGGCCCTGGTGGGACTCAAGGCCATCGGCCCCGTCGTCGCCGCGATCACCGACGTGGCGAGCGACGCGGTCGCCTGGCTGATCGGTAACAACCTGCTGCCGCTGGCCTCGGTCGTGATCGAGCCCGCCAAGGTGTTGTTCCTCAACAACGCCATCAACCACGGCGTGATGGGCCCGCTGGGCGTGGCGCAGGCGGCCGAGACGGGCAAGTCGATCCTGTTCATGCTGGAGTCGAACCCCGGTCCCGGCCTCGGCCTGCTCCTGGCCTTCATGTTCTTCGGCCCCCGCGCGCTGCGCCCCAGCACCCCCGCCGCGATCATCATCCAGTTCTTCGGCGGCATCCACGAGATCTACTTCCCGTACGTGCTCATGAAGCCCCGGCTGATCCTCGCGGTCATCGCCGGTGGCGCCACGGGCGTCCTGGTCTTCCTCGTGACCGGGGCCGGGCTGGTGGCCACGCCGTCGCCCGGCAGCATCTTCGCCTTCCTCGCGGTGACCCCCAGGGGCGGATGGTTCGGCACCCTCGCCGGCGTCCTCGCCGCGACCGTCGTCTCCTTCGCCGTCGCGTCGGCGCTCCTCGGCTTCGGGCGGGGCAAGGACGAGACCGAGGAGACCCCCGAGGAGGCTCCCGAGGAGACCGCCGAGAAATCGCCGACCGCACCCACCGTGAAGGAGGCCTGACCGATGCCCAGCATCGAGAGCAAGGACATCCACAAGATCGTCGTCGCCTGCGACGCGGGCATGGGCAGCAGCGTCATGCTCGCCAGCCAGCTCCGCAAGCAGTTGAAGGCCCAGAACATCCAGGTGGAGCACACCCCGGTCAACACGATCCCCGCCGACGCCGACGTGGTGCTCTGCCACGCCGGCCTGGCGAACCGGGCCAGGGCCGGAGCTCCGGACAAGGTGCTGATCTCGTTCCAGGTCTTCATCGGAGACCCCTCGGTGACCAAGCTGATCAGCACGATCAAGAGCGGCGGCACCGTCGATGCCTGAGACGGCGCCACTGCCGCTGGACCCGCGCGCCATCCGGCTGGCGGCCTCGGCCACCGACCGCGACGACGCGATCCGGCAGTGCGGGGAGGCCCTGCTCGCCGTCGGCGCGGTGGACAGCGCCTACATCGACACCATGCTCGAACGGGAGCGCTCGGTCTCCACCTACGTCGGTGAGGGGGTCGCCATCCCGCACGGCACCCTGGCCGCCAAGGACGCCGTCCGGCACGACGCCGTCAGCGTCGTGCGCTTTCCCGGCGGCGTCGACTGGGACGGCGACCGGGTGACGGTGTGCGTCGGCATCGCCGCCAAGGGCGACGGCCACGTACGGCTGCTCGCCGAACTCGCCCAGATCCTGATGGATCCCGACCAGGCCAGGGCCCTTCGCGAGGCGACGGAGATCGCCGAAGTGGTCCGGCTGCTGCAACCCAACGAAGAGGACGAAGCACAGTGAAGGTCGCCCGTTTCTACGCCCCTGGCGACATCCGCGTCGAGGAGGCGCCGGAACCCGTCACCGGACCAGGCGAGATCAAGATACGCGTGCGCAACTGCTCGACCTGCGGCACCGACGCGAAGATCCAGAAGCACGGCCACCACCACATCAAGCCGCCCAGGGTGATGGGGCACGAGATCGCCGGTGAGGTGGTCGAGGCCGTCGACGCGGGCGAGTGGGCGCCGGGCGACCGGGTGCAGGTGATCGCCGCGATCCCCTGCGGGACGTGCGGGGAGTGCCGCCGGGGCCGGATGACCGTCTGCCCGAACCAGGAGTCGATGGGCTACCACTACGACGGCGGTTTCGCCGAGTACATGACCATCCCGGCGAAGGTCCTCGCGGTCGACGGCGTCAACCGCGTCCCGGACGGGATCGGCTTCGCCGAGGCGTCGGTGGCCGAGCCGCTGGCCTGTGTGCTCAACGGCCAGGAGCTGGCCCGCGTGGGCGAGGGCGACGACGTGGTGATCATGGGTTCGGGCCCGATCGGCTGCCTGCACGTGCGGCTGGCGCGGGCGCGGGGCGCGGCGCGGGTCTTCCTCGTCGACATCAACGCCGGGCGGCTGGAGATGGCCGCCGGGCTGGTCCACCCGGACGCGGCCGTCCACGGCGAGGACGTCGTCGAGCAGGTGCTCAAGCTGACCGACGGCAGGGGGGCCGACGTCGTCATCACCGCCGCCGCCTCCGGAGCCGCCCAGGAGCAGGCGCTGCAAATGGCGGCCCGCCAGGGACGGATCAGCTTCTTCGGCGGCCTGCCCAAGGACAACCCGATCATCCGGTGCGACTCCAACCTGGTCCACTACCGGGAGCTGACCATCGTCGGCGCCAACGGGTCCAGCCCGGCGCACAACGCCCGCGCCCTGGGGCTGATCGCCGACGGCTCGGTACCTGTCGCCGACCTGATCACGCACCGGTTGCCGCTCGCGGAGGTCCTGGAGGGCATCGACATCGTGAGCAGGGGCGAGGCCATCAAGGTGACCATCGAACCCTGACCGGCCCACCCGCTCCGGCCTCCTCCCGCCGAACCCGGCGGGAGGGCCCGGCGAAGGACCGCACAGAGCCACACAGGACCGCACAGTACGCGCATAGGACCGGCGCAGGGTCCCGCATGGACCCGGCACAGGATCCCCGCATACGGACCCGGCAGGACCGCTGTAGAGCCCGCTGCGGACCCGCACAGGGTCGGCACAGAACCGCACAGGACCGCCAAGCTCGCACCACTCGCAGAACGCGCAGAAGGAGAACCGGAGATGCCGGAGAGGACAGTGGTCGTCGCCTCAAGCACGGGCCTTCACGCCCGGCCCGCGAAGATCTTCGTGCAGGCCGCGGCCAAGCAGGGTATTCCCGTCCGCATCCGCGTCGGGGACGGCAAGCCCGTACCGGCCAACAGCATGCTCGCCGTACTGGCGCTGGGTGCCACGCACGGCACGGAGGTCACGATCGAGGCGGAGGGGCCGGGGGCCGACGAGGCGCTCGACGTCCTCGCCGAGCTGCTCGCCCGCGACCTCGACGCCGAAGAGACCTCCCGTGGCTGAGACGCTCAAGGGCCTGGGCGTGAGCTCGGGCCGGGCCGCCGGACGGGTCTGCCGGATGGCCGGTCCACCGGAGCTGCCCGCACCCTCCCCCGTCACCGACGCCGGCGCCGAGCTCAACCGGGCGATGGAGGCGCTGCGGGCCACGGTCTCCGAGCTGGCGGCGCGGGCGGAGAAGGCCCCCGACGCCGACGCGAAGGCGATCCTGGAGGCGCAGTCCCTCATCGCCGACGACCCCAGCCTGCACGAGTCCGTGGAGACGAGCGTCAGGTCGGGCAAGAGCGCCGCGCACGCCATCGACGAGGCCTGCGCCCATCACCGGCGCGCGCTGCTGGCGGCGGGCGGCTACTTCGCCGAACGCGCCGCGGACCTCGACGACATCCGCAACCGGGCCGTGGCGGCGGCGCTGGGCCTGCCCGTCCCCGGGGTGCCCGACCCCGGGCACCCGTTCGTCCTGGTCGCCGGGGACCTCTCCCCCGCCGACACGGTGAACCTGGACCCCGGATCCGTCCTCGCCCTCGTCACCGAGAAGGGCGGCCCGACCAGCCACACGGCCATCCTGGCCCGCGCCCGCGGCCTGCCCGCCGTGGTCGCCTGCCGGGGGGCCGGTGACATCGGCGAGGGGACGTGGGTGTCGGTCGACGGCCTGCGGGGCGAGGTGGAGGTCGGTATCGGCGAGGAGGCCGCCGCCGAGATCCAGCGCCGGGCCGACGACGACCGCCGCCGGACGCGCACCGTCCGGGGTCCCGGCCGGACCTCCGACGGCCACCCGGTCAAGCTGCTGCTCAACATCGGTTCGGCGGCCGACCTCGCACCGCGGGACCGGGCTCCCTCCGCGGAGGGGGTGGACGCCGAGGGGGTGGGGCTGTTCCGCACCGAGTTCCTCTTCCTGGACCGGCGCGAGGAGCCGGGCTACGAGGAGCAGGTGGCCGCCTACGCCGCGGTCTTCCGCGCCGCGCCCGGCGGGCACGTCGTGGTCCGCACCCTCGACGCGGGCACGGACAAGCCGCTGCCGTTCCTCGGGCTGGCCGAGGAGACCAACCCGGCACTGGGCGTACGGGGGTTGCGGGTCTCCCGGGTCAGGTCCGAGGTGCTCGACACCCAGCTCGACGCCATCGCCGAGGCGGCCCGCGCGACCGGGGCCGAACCGTGGGTGATGGCGCCCATGGTGACGACGGTGGGCGAGGCCGCCGACTTCGCCGGACGGGCCCGTGCCCGGGGGATCGCGCGCGTCGGGGCGATGGTGGAGGTGCCCGCCGCGGCGCTGCGTGCCGGGCGCCTGCTGAAGGAGCTCGACTTCCTGAGCATCGGGACCAACGACCTGAGCCAGTACACCTTCGCCTCCGACCGGCAGCACGGGGAACTCGCCGACCTGCTCGACCCCTGGCAGGCCGCGCTGCTCCAGCTGATCGCCGACTGCGCGGCGGCCGGAAAGGCGGCGGGCAAACCCGTCGGCGTGTGCGGCGAGGCGGCGGCCGACCCGCTCCTGGCGACCGTCCTGGTCGGGCTGGGCGTCACCAGCCTGTCGATGTCCGCGCCCGGGATCCCCGCGGTACGGGAGAGCCTCGCCGCCCACTCCCTGGAGCGGTGCCGTGACAACGCCCGGCTCGCCCTGGCCGCCGACGATCCGGCGGAGGCCAGGAAGGCGATCGTCCCGGGCCGGTGACCCCCTCCGGCCCCACTCACGGCCGGGCCAGAACCTCCCTCTCTGGCCCGGCCCCCTTTCCGCTCCACCGCTCCACCCCGGCCCTTCTCCAGACGCCGCATGCGGTTCCCAGCGACATATCACCGCAAACCATCTGTTAAGCCAGCAGAAGTCCTGTTAGGCCCGCGAAACCCCCGATCCGACGGCGGTCGCAGTCTGCGGCCGCCGTCGGCATACCCCCCCAAAGTGCCCCTGCGCTGCCGTCATATGATGGATTTTCTCCTGGTTTGATTAGTTACCGCCAAGGGGCAATAAGGTTTACGGTCTATGTCCAGGAACGAAATGAGACGTGACCCTAAGACCGTTCTGTGGCTTCTCGCGCTGAGCATCGTGGTCACGTTCACGGTCGGCGGAGCCACGGTGCTGAGCGGCCATCTCGACCCCGTTCCCGACAGGCCCGCACCTCCCGACGCCGCCCCGCCCGGGATACCCACGGTGCCCGGGACGCCGACCCCGCCGCCGCAGCCGCAGGACACGGCCGCGCCCACGAGCCCCGCGACCCCGCCACCGGCCAAGAAGCCGCTCCTGCTCGCCAACGGCCGGCAGCAGCCGCTGAAGGTGACGGTGCCCCGGTCGGCCAAGGGCCGCTACGCCGTCGCCCCCGGCGAGGCCGGACCTCCGAGGGGGAGGAAGGGCAAGGTGATCCGGTACATGGTGGAGGTCGAGCGCGGCCTGCCGTTCGAGGTGAAGGAGTTCGCCGCCGAGGTGCACCGGATCCTCAACGACCCGCGCGGCTGGGGGTACCGGTTCAAGCGGGTGGCCCGCGGCCCGGTGACGATCAGGGTCTCGCTGACCAGCCCCGAGACGGCCGACAGGCGGTGCCTGCCGATGCGGACCAACGGCATCCTCTCCTGCTGGAACGGCGGGCGCGCGGTCATCAACGCGGCCCGCTGGAACGGCGGGGCGGCGGGCTACGGCCGCGACGTGGCCTCCTACCGCGAATACGTCATCAGCCACGAGGTCGGCCACGGTCTCGGCCACGGCCACGTGCCCTGCCCGGGACACGGCCGACGGGCGCCGGTGATGCTCCAGCAGACCAAGTCCCTCTACGGCTGCCGCCCCAACCCCTGGCCGTCCCCCCGGCGCTGACCCCGGGCCGCCGGGCTCCCCGATGTTTCGCACGCGCACAAAAACGGCACGTCCGGAGCGGATCGCCCCGCGAGCCGGCGCCGTGACGCGGACACCGAAACCCGTGCGGCGAAGCGTCACCGGGAGGGGGGTTCACCGGCCCTTCCCGGGGCACCCGGTAGGCATGCGGGTGGCAGCCGTCGGCGCGACGGGAGACGTGGGCACGAGCGTGGTGTCCGCCCTCGCGGCCGATCGGTCCGGCCCGCGGGCAGCCGCTCCGTCGCCGTGGCGACCTGGTCGGCCGTGGACGTCGCCACCGGCGGCCCGGCGCCGCCCCCGGAGGGGGCCGTCATCGAACGGAGAAGGCGAGAGGACGTCGGACATGCCAGGAAGGGCGTGAGTATGGGCAGGATCCTTGTCGGTACGGCCTCGTGGACCCACCGGTCGCTGCTGGAGTCGGGCTGGTATCCCGAGGACGCCTCCACCCCGGCGAAACGCCTGGCCTACTACGCGACGAGGTTCCCGATAGCGGAGGTGGACGCCACCTACTACCACCCGCCGTCGCGAAGCACCGCGGAGGCGTGGCGCGACCGCACCCCCGAGGGGTTCACCTTCGACATCAAGGCCTTCTCCCTGCTGACCGGACACCCCACCCGGCCCGCCGCGCTCCACAAGGACGTACGGGAGAGCCTCGGCGCCCCGCCGCAGCGCAACCTCTACCCGAAGGACGTGCCGCCGGAGATCGCCGACGAGGTCTGGCGGCGGTTCCTCGACGCGCTGGAGCCGCTGCACGGGGCGGGCAAGCTGGGGGCGGTGCTCTTCCAGTTCCCGCCGTGGTTCCCGATCGGGGAGGGCAACAGGCGCTACATCCTGGAGTGCGCCCGGCGCTGCGCTCCGATGCGCGTCAGCGTCGAGTTTCGCAACCACACCTGGATGAGCGAGGAGAACCGCGAGGACACCCTGGCCTTCCTCGCCGGGCACGATCTCACGTACGTGGGGGTCGACATGCCCCAGGGGCACACCTCGTCGGTCCCGCCGGTCCTGGCCGCGACCTCCGACCTCGCCGTGGTGCGGATGCACGGGCACTCCGACAGGTGGACCAGCAAGAACGTCGACGAGCGCTTCGCGTACCTGTACTCGGAGGCGGAGCTCGCGCGGTGGGCGGCCAGGGTCAGGGAGCTCGCGGAGGGCACCGAGATCACCCATGTGCTCTTCAACAACTGCTGCGCGGACAACTCCCAGCGCAACGCCACCCGGTTCCGCGCCCTCCTCGGCGATCCCGGGGAGCCCGGTGGATCCGATGAGCGCGGAGGGCCCGGAGGGCCAAACTGATCGAGCGGCCGGGCGGGCCGGACCGCGCGCCGGGCGGGCGCGGCGGAACCGGCGGGCGGGGCGGAGCGGGCGGGCCCGGCGAGGGCCGAAGGGCCGGAAGGCCGGATGACGCGGGAAGCCGCTATCTGACCTGCTGTCTCGCCCTGGTCATGGTGGCCCTGCGCTCCTCAGGAGTGGTGCCTCCCCACACGCCGTACATCTGCTGGGTGTTCAACGCGTACTCAAGGCAGCGCCCGCGTACCGGGCAGCGGCGGCACACCGCCCTGGCACGCTCGTACTGCTCACGGCCCGGTCCCTCGTAGGACACGGGGAAGAACAGCTCCGGGTCCTCGCTGAGGCAGGACGAGCGGCGGGACCAGTGGATGATCGGAATGACGTTGCTCTTAACAGGCATGGCGATCCAATTGGGAGTGGGAACGGCTCAGGTCATGGCGGCTCAGGTTGAGAATCGCGTGCCCGCTGTAATGGCATTCATACCTTTTAAGCGGAAAAATCGGGCGACCTTGACCGAAGATCTCGTCCTTCTCCAAAGACCCTGGTCAGAGGGTGTCCGAGGCGAGTGGATCATCTCTCCGCACCGCCGGGACGCCGTCTCGGCGCGGTGCTCCCCCGCTCACGCCTTCCCACCCCGCCGGGCCGGAGCACGGCTCGCTCCAGCCCGGCGGCGGCTCTATCGCTCCACCCGCGCCCGCTCGTCGGGCACGCAGTGGGTCATCTTCAGGCCGGTCACGTCGCGGGGTCCGTTCTTCCCCAGTCCGGACATCCGCCCCAGGTCCTCCTCGCTCAGGTCCTGTCCTGCCAGCGGCTCCAGGTGGGAGACGTCGTCGGGCCTGATCCCGAGTCCCTCCCCGACCCTGAGGCCGAGATCGTCCTCGACCATCAGGAAGTGCCAGACCATCCGCTCCTGGACCGGACGCGCGGCCTGGGAGAGCATGTCGACGAAGTTCAGCACGAGATCGTCGCGCTCCCACTCCTCCATCAGCAGGTAGCGCTGGCCCGCCTGCGTGTAGTCGTTGGTCCGCGGGATGCGCCTGCGGGTCAACCGCCCCGAGACGACCGGGCCCTGCTCGTCGTGGGTGGGGTACCGCCCCTCCCTGAGCCCTCCGGTGATGGACGGTTCGTAGTTGACGTGCGGGCTCTCGCCCTCCCCGTCGACGTGGTAGGTCATCAGGCCGTCACGCTGGTTGGTGCGCACCTCGGCGTGCTTGGCCTGGTTGACCGGCAACTGCAGGTAGTTGGGCCCCACCCGGTGGCGCTGGGTGTCGCTGTAGGAGAACGTACGGCCCACCAGCATCTTGTCGTCGGAGAAGTCGAGACCGTCGACCAGGACGCCGGTGCCGAAGGAGATCTGCTCGTTCTCGGCGAAGTTGTTGGCCACGTTGCGGTTCAGGACCATCCTGCCGACCGGCATGGGCGGGAACACGTTCTCCGGCCAGACCTTGGTGTCGTCCAGCGGGTCGAAGTCCAGCTCGGGGTGCTCGTCGTCGCTCATGATCTGCACCAGCAGTTCCCACTCGGGGAAGTCGCCGCGGTCGATCGCCTCGTGCAGGTCCTTGGTGGCGTGCCCGAGCTCCTGCCCCTGTACGGCGGCGGCGTCCTCGGCCGTCATGCTGCGCACGCCCTGCTTGGGCATCCAGTGGTACTTGACCAGGTGGGTCTCCCCCTGCGCGTTCACCCACTTGTAGGCGTTGACGCCGAATCCTTGCATATGCCGGTAGTCGGCGGGGATGCCGCGCGGGCTGAACAGGTTGACGATCATGTGCATGCTCTCCGGCGTCTGCGACATGAAGTCGAAGATCCGGCCGGGCTCCTGCCTGAACGTCACCGGGTCCGGCTTGAGCGAGTGGATCACGTCGGGGAACTTGATGGCGTCCCTGATGAAGAAGACCGCCAGGTCGTTGCCGACGAGGTCCCAGTTGCCGTCCTCGGTGTAGAACTTCACCGCGAACCCGCGCGGGTCGCGAGCGGCTTCCGAGGAGTCCCTGCCGCCGATCACCGTGGAGAACCGCACGGCGACGTCGGTCCGCTTCCCGGCCTCCTGGAAGAGCTTCGCCCGCGTGTAACGGCTGATCGGCTCGTCGCCGAGCTTGCCGTAGGCCTCGAAGTAGCCGTAGGTGGTCACCCCTCGGGCGTGGACCACCCGCTCGGGGATGCGTTCGCGGTCGAAGTGGCTGATCTTCTCCAGGAACTGGTAGTTCTCCAGCGTGGCCGGACCCCTCGCGCCGACCGTGCGCTGGTTCTGGTTGTCGTAGACCTGGTGCCCCTGCCGATTGGTCAGGATCGGGCGGTCATCGCCCGGCTGGGGACCCGTGCTCGACACATCCGTCATGGCGACGCTTCCTTTCCCTCCCGCGGTCGCTTCCGGCGCCGATATATATATCGACACACGAACCCCTTATCCGACATAAGGTGCTTTATCGCGATAAGGGAAAGAATCTCCGCAAAAAGAGACGGCGATTTACCTGTGACGGCACCCGCCCGGGAACGCGCTCCCGGGCGGGACATCCGGCGCTCATCGGCCAGATCCCTTCGCCTCACCCCGGCGGTCGTACCGCTCGAGACATGGCAATCGGTCAGACAGCGACAGAGACCCGCAGTGAGGGGCGTGAGAACGGTGAGGTGACCGACGCGACGGCAGAAAGCAGGACAGCGCTTTGGCTGTCGTGCAGCGGCCGCTGAAGGTGCGGGGGATTCGAGCCAGGTTCGTGCATACGATCAACCCGAAGCTGCCCGCCGACGGCAGGCCGCTTTCTCAGCGGCGCGCCACCGCCTTCCCGAGCGGTCCTGTCTCCCCTTCCCCCGCCGCGCCGTCGGTCCACAGGTGACCGAAGCTCATCCGCTTGAGCGGCGGCAGGGTGTCGCACAGGCGGAACCATGCCTTCGCGCCGCGCCGGACGAGAGGATTGCCGGAGATCATGAAATCCGTGAACCTATTGGAAGTGCGGACAGCGCCGAAGCCGTACTCGCGCATCCGGCTCTCGTAGCCGCCGACGGCCTCCGTCAGGGTGCCCAGGCCCCGCTGGAACGCCGCCAGCCTGCTCGCCAGCAGGGCGGCGTCGCGCAGCGCCGTGTTGGCGCCGAAGCCCATCGCGGGCGTCATGCTGTGGATGGCGTCCCCGAGCAGCGTCACCGGCGTCGCGGGCCACCAGCCGACGGGTACCGAGGTCCTGAACGGCATCAACTGGACACTGGCCGGGTCGGCCTCGGCGACCAGGCGGCGCAGGGCGGGGTGCCAGCCCGAGGTCATCGTCCCGGCCAGATCCTTGAGCCCGTCGCCGTCGAGGTCCGCGGCCCCGGCCGGGTAGGTCCCGCGGGGGGCGACGAAGGCCCACAGCACGTAGTCCTGGAGATCGTCGGCCAGGGACCTCAGGTCGAGCCCGAACCCGGCGAGTCCGGCCCCCGGACCGGTGAGATCTCCGTCCCGCGCGGTGAGGCCCGGTCCCCCCGCTGACCGATCGGGACCGCTCTCCCGGCTCTCCCGGGCGAGAAGGCTCTCCGCCCTGCGCCTGCCGTTGAAGGCCGCGGTGAACATGGCGCTCCCGCTCGGCGGCAGGACGAGATTGAGCCCGTCGGAGAGGTTCCGGGGCAGCCATTCGCGAACCCGATCGTCCAGCGGCAGCCGGGCGCCGATCGCGAGCGCGCCGGTGTCGACGCGGCGGGCCCGCGGCAGATACTGCCCGCGTACGCGCGAGCCGGCGCCGTCCGCTCCGACCAGCACGTCCCCGGTGGCCGAGGTGCCGTCGGCGAAGAAGGCGACGATCCTGCCGTCCGGCCCCACCTCGTAGCGCAGGAACGTCTTGCCGTGGTGGACGACGCCCTCCAGCCCGGCCATGAGGAGCCTGCGCAGGGTGGTGCGGCTGACCGCGTACTGGCCGCCGGAGGGGTCGGTGGCCCCGCCGGTCATCACGCTCTCCTCCACGAACACGAGCTCGCGCAGCCGGTGGGTGTGGAAGCCGAAGCCGGGGCCGGGGTGGCCGGAGGTGGCGAGGAACGCCTCCCACAGCGGGCGCGGCAGGCACCGGTGCAACGCCCGGCTGCCGATCTGGTTCAGGTGGATCCGGTAGCCGCGCACCCAGTCGGCGGCGTCGCGCTCGCGCTCGTAGACCTGGACGTTCACTCCGGAGGGCAGCAGTGCCTGGGCCAGTGCCAGGCCCCCGATGCCGCCCCCGACGACGAGGACGTCGAGCGGTTTCACGGGCATGTCAGGCTCCTTCGCCGTCGCCGTTGTCGTTGTCGTTGTCGTTGTCGTCACTGTCGCCGGGGGGCATCCCGGGGGATCCGAGGAGCCGAGGCAGTTCCTCCAGCAGCGTTTCGTGCCAGGCGACCTCCGCCCGCAGGCGGACGAGGGTGTGGTCGAAGCCGAGCGGTTCGAGGCCGCGGAGGTGGGGGGCGGCCACCTCTCTCAGCCGCTGCCAGGTCCGCAGCTCGGCGGTGAGCTTGCGGTGCCGGTCCTCGATGACGGCCCGCAGCTCCCGCTCGCCCATGTCGGAGCTGAGCTGAAGGGCGAGGTCCACGGGATCGGGCCGCAGGCGGGTGTCGCGCAGGGCCGCCTCGCGCAGCGACTCCAGCTCCAGCCCGCCGTCCTCGGTGATCGCGTAAACGGTCCGCGCCGGGAGGTTGCCCTGCTGCTCGGTGCGCACCGTCTCGATCACGCCCTCGGCCTCCATGCGGTGCAACGCCCCGTACAGGGAGCCGACCTTGATGTCGGTCCACAGCTCGGTCCGGTCCGTCTGCGCGCTCTGCCGGATCTGATGACCGTGCATCGGTCCCCGGCGAGCCAGCGCCCCCAGGATGAACAATCGCGTACTGCTCATACGACTACTCAAACACGAGTAGATGAAGGTAGTCAAGAATGAGTACTCGCAAACGAGTAGTCGAACAGGAAAGACCCTGGGAGCCCGCCCAGCGGCTCGCTTCGACCCGACGGGCCGCCTCACCCGGACGGGCGTCCCCTGCAGGAGGGATTCACGCGATCTCCCCGCCTGGACGACCACCGCGCTCACTTCGAGCTCGACAGGCGTATCGGCCCGCGTACGCCAGGACGTTCCCGGGCCGGCATCCCCGGGCAGTGGGCGTTCCTAGATGGGCTCGCCCTCGTTCTCGTCGCCCTCCTGCGGACCCGGCGTGCCCGTCCCGCTCTGGCTCGGCGACGGCGACGGGGTGGGCTGGCCGGGCTCGGGTGTCGTCGGGACCGGCGGCGGGGTCGGGACGAACACCGTGGGCGGTAGCGGCCTCGGCAACGGCTCGAAGTCGTCCTCCCTGCGCAGCAGAAGCCAGACCATCACGGCCAGCAGCACGAGCAGCACGGTCAGCACGACCCCGGCGATGATCACGGACCGGCGGGTCTCGGTCGGCGGCGGGGCGCCCTTGGGCGGCGCGGGCAGCGCGGGCGAGCGGTCGCCCACCCAGTGCGGCGCGAAGTCGGGGCCGTGCTGCTCGCCGATCAGCGTGCCGCTGACCAGCACCGGTTCGAGGAACCGCTCCGCCCCCGCCCTGTCGGGCTCGTACGGCGTGGCCACCCAGGGGGCGCTCCCGCCGTCCATGGCCAGCACCTGCGGGACCGTGTCGGCCACGGCGGTGCGCGCGCGCGTCGCCCTGGCCACCCAGCCCCGTACGCCGGAACGGCTGGCCGTCGCGTCGCGGACCCCGGTGACGAAGCGGTCGCGGGCCGCCGGGTCGAGCGCGGCCCCCTTGGTCAGCACCGCGACCGAGACGGCCCGGCCGTCGGGCGCCAGCCCGAGGTAGACCAGCCCGGCGGGTCCCACGCGCAGGCGGGCCTGCACGACGAAGGGCCCCAGCTGGGGCGGGTCACCGTACTGGAGTGGAGTGGCCACGTCTGACATGAAAGCACACCCGGCCGATCACACCACGCCCCGCGGGTGGCCGGGATCGGGTGCCCGGCGGGCCCTCGGCGCGCGGGATGTCCGGGCCCGCCGCCGGTACGCGGGGGTTCGCCACGCGCCCCAGCACAGGCTCGTGACCCACTCGCCACAGGCTCACCACGGGCCCGCGACCGGCCCGCCACAGGCTCGTGACCGGCCCGCGACCGGCCCGCGACCGGCACTGTCAGGAAATACGGAGTGGGCCCGCCGTGCGAGCCGCCATTTCATTTGATGGAATATCGACATGACCGTCGCCGAAGAACTGCCGAGCGAGACCGACACCGGATTGCTGCGCGACGCCCTGGCCGAAGTCCGGCGGGTCATCGTCGGGCAGGAGCACATGGTGGAGCGGTTGCTCGTGGCGCTCCTCGCCCGGGGCCACTGCCTGCTGGAGGGCGTGCCGGGGGTGGCCAAGACCCTGGCCGCCTCGACCCTGGCCACGGTGGTCGGCGGGGAGTTCGCCCGCATCCAGTTCACGCCCGACCTGGTTCCGAGCGACATCGTGGGGACCCGGGTGTACCACCCCTCCCGCGAGGCCTTCGACGTCGAGCTCGGCCCGGTGTTCGTCAACTTCCTGCTCGCCGACGAGATCAACCGGGCCCCGGCCAAGGTGCAGTCGGCGCTGCTGGAGGTGATGGCCGAGCGGCAGGTGACCCTGGCAGGGGAGACCCACCCGCTGCCGAGGCCGTTCATCGTGCTGGCCACCCAGAACCCGATCGAGTCGGAGGGCGTCTACCCCCTCCCCGAGGTCCAGCGCGACCGGTTCCTGTTCAAGGTCCGCGTCACCCATCCCAGCGCCCACGAGGAGCTGGAGATCCTGCACCGGATGAGCGTGACCCCGCCGACCCCCAGGCCGGTGCTCGACCCCGCGCGGCTGGCAGCGCTGCAGGTCATGGCCGATCAGGTCTCGGTCCACCAGCTCGTCGCCGACTACGTGGTCAGGCTCGTGATGGCCACCCGCTCCCCCGCCGAGTACGGCCTGGCCGAGTTGCAGGAGAACATCGAGATCGGCGTCAGCCCCCGGGCCACCCTCGGCCTGGTCGCCGCGGGACGCGGCCTGGCGCTGCTGCGCGGCCGCGACTACCTGCTCCCCGACGACGTGCGCGACGTGGCGGTGGACGTGATGTCCCACCGGCTGATGCTCACCTTCGACGCCCTGGCCGACGGGATCGACCCCGAGGACGTGATCCGCCAGATCCTCGCCGCGGTGCCGCCGCCGCTGGTCGTCTGGAACCAGGGCCCCCGGTGACCGGTCTCAAGGGCACCGGCGATCTTGACCTGGGCACGGCCGAGCAGGCGTTGCGGCGGCTGGAGCTCACGATCGTCCGGCGCCTGGACGGGCTGCTGCAGGGCGCGCACCAGGGGCTCCTTCCCGGCCCCGGAAGCGAGTTCGGCGACAGCCGGGTCTACGTGCCCGGCGAGGACGACATCCGGCGGATGGACTGGGCGGTGACCGCCCGCACGACCGTCCCGCACGTGCGCGACCTGATCGCCGACCGGGAGCTGGAGACCTGGGCCCTGGCGGACCTGTCGCCCAGCATGGACTTCGGCACCGCCGGCATGGAGAAGCGGGATCTGGTCGTGGCCGCCGTCGGGGCGATCGGCTTCCTGTCGGGCCGGATCGGCAACCGCTTCGGCACGTACGTCCTGCACGACGAGTACGTCCACCGGATGCCCGCCAGGGGTGGCCGCCCGGCCCTGTACGGCCTGCTGCACTCGCTGATGGACGCCCCCAGGGGCCGTGCCGTCGCCGGTGCCCCCGACCTGGCCGAGGCGATCGAGATCCTGGCCTCGGCCCGGCGGCGGCGCGGCCTGCGAGTGATCGTCTCCGACTTCCTCGACCCCGAGCCCACCCTCGATCCCGGCCTGGAGCTGCCCTGGGAGCGGCCGATCCGCCGGCTGGCCGCCCACCACCAGGTGCTGGCCGTCGAGGTGATCGACCCTCGCGAGCTGGAGCTGCCGCCGGTGGGGCTGGTCAGCATGACCGACCCCGAGACGGGGCGGAGCCGCGAGGTCCAGCTCACCCCCAGGGTCCGCCAGGCGTACGCGGAGGCCGCCGCCACGCAGCGGCTGACCAACCAGGTGGCGCTGCGTCGCTGCGGGGTGGCCCACCTGGTGTTGCGCACCGACCGCGACTGGGTGTTCGACATCGCCCAGTTCGTGCTGCGGCAGCGTCGCATGGCACACCTGACCCATCGGCACCCGAGGTCGGGAGCGACACGGTGACCTTCCTCTCTCCGGCCTGGCTGTGGCTGTTCGCCGCGCTGGCGCTGCTCGTGGCGGGCTACGTGGCCGCCCAGTTCGCCCGGCGCCGCTACGCGCTGCGCTTCACCAACCTGCCCCTGCTGACGCTGGTGGCCCCCTCCGGGCCCGGCTGGCGGCGGCACGTGGCCCCGCTGCTGTTCCTCGTCATGATGAGCCTGCTGATCGTGGGCGCGGCCCGTCCCGCCGACTCGGTCCGCGTCCCCCGCGACCGCGCGACGATCATCATCGCGCTGGACGTCTCGCTCTCGATGGAGGCCGACGACGTCCAGCCGAACCGGATCACCGCGGCCAAGGAGGCCGCCCAGAAGTTCGTCGCGGACCTGCCGGAACGCTTCAACGTGGGACTGGTCGCCTTCGCCCGTTCCGCCTCGGTCGTGATCTCGCCCACCACCGACCACCAGGCGGTCGGCACCTCCCTCGGCAACCTCAGCACCCGGGCGGGCACCGCGATCGGCGAGGCGGTCTTCAGCTCCCTGGAGTCGCTGCGCTCCTTCGACCAGCAGGCGGTGACCGACCCGCCCCCGGCCGCGATCGTGCTGCTGTCCGACGGCGACAACACCTCGGGCCGCTCGGTGGCGGAGGCGATCGAGACGGCGATGAACGCGCGGGTGCCGGTCTCCACGATCGCCTACGGCACCCAGGAGGGAACGGTCTCGATCGACGGCCGCGACGTGAACGTGCCGGTGAACAAGGCCACCCTGCAGACCCTGTCGGACGGGACGGGCGGCCGCGCCTACGAGGCGGAGTCGGGCAGCCAGCTGCGGGAGGTGTACGAGCAGATCGGCACCTCGCTGGGCTACCGGACGGTCAACCAGGAGATCACCCAGTGGTTCGTGGTGGCGGCGGTCCTGGCCGGGCTGGTGACCGCCGGGGCGGCCCTGCTGCTGGGGTCGCGGCTGCCCTGAACCGGTCCCGGCCGTTGGTAACGTTCTACGACGTGGCACATTACTTCGAGGAGCGCCCGGAGACCGCGGGCCGTCCCGGCTCGGTCACGCTCGTGCTCCCCGACCTCCATCTGAGGCTGGAGACCGACAGCGGGGTGTTCTCCGCCGAGCGCGTCGACCAGGGCACCCGCATCCTGCTGGAGAGCGTTCCCCCTCCGCCTCGGGGCGGCGACCTGCTCGACCTGGGCTGCGGCTACGGGCCGATCGCGCTCACGATGGCCTCGCGCGCCCCGGAGGCGACGGTCTGGGCGGTGGACGTCAACCGCAGGTCGGTCGAGCTGTGTGCGAGAAACGCCAGGGCCGCCTCCCTTGACAAAGTAAGGTCGATGCATGTCGACGAGGTCCCGCCAGAGGTGCGCTTCTCCGCCATCTGGTCCAATCCGGCGATCCGCATCGGCAAGGCCGCGATGCACGAGATGCTGACCCGCTGGCTGTCGCGCCTCACCCCGGACGGCGTCGCCCACCTGGTGGTCCAGAAGCATCTCGGCTCCGACTCCCTGCAGCGCTGGCTGAACGAGCGGGGCTGGCCCGCCGAGCGCGCGGCCTCCCGCTCCTCGTACCGGGTCCTGCGGGTGGGGGCGCGCCCGGAGGCGGACCCCGCGCCGTGAGCGCTGTGGGCGCTGTGGGCGAGGCACGGTCACCGTGAGAAGAGCGCGGAACGAACGCGGAACGAGCGAAGGACGACGAGGAACGGTGAACGACCGATGACGGCGAACCCGCGCAGGCAGCTGCGCCCGACCGATGTCAAACGCCTCAACCGCACCTGGCGGAGGAACACCGAGGGGCGGCTGGCCCTGATCCTGGAGTCGGTGACCGGCCCCTTCAACATCGGTTCCGTCTTCCGCACGGCCGCCGCCTTCGGCGTGGAGCGGATCTGGCTGGCGGGCAACGCCACCCCGCCGACCAATCCCAAGGCGCAGAAGACCGCGCTGGGCACCGACAGGCTGGTGGCCTGGGAGGGGCCGGTCCCCGTCCTGGAGGCCGTACGGGCTGCCAAGGAGGACGGGTTCGCGGTGGTCGCGGTGGAACTCACCGGCGACGCGGTGCCGCTGTCCGAGGCCAAGCTGGGCGGGGACGTGTGCCTGGTGGTGGGCAGCGAGGACCACGGGTGCTCCCCCGCGCTGCTGGAGGCCGCCGACGGCGTCTGCTACATCCCGCAGGTCGGCCGGGTCGGCTCCTTCAACGTCGCGGTGGCGGCGGCGATCGCGGTGGCGGAGGCCCGCCGCCAGGAGTGGTCGGGCAAGGTGCTGCCGCCCGGGGAGTGACGGCCCCGGCCGGTCACGGCCCCCTGTTCTCGTCCGTTCCCGGGCCGACGGCCGCGCGCCCGGCCCGGTCACGCTCCTCGCGCTCGCCGTGGCCGTCGTGGCCGTCGTGATCCCGGCCGCCGTCGAGCGGGACCTTCTCGCCGCCGTACGCCCTGCTCATCATGGCGCGGAGCCTGCGGAGCGGGTGGTGCCCCTCGTCGTGCGACGGAATGCCGTCCTCGGCCCTCCCCTCGATGACCGGGATCGGCTCCTTGCCCCGCACCTGGGCCTCGATGGACTCCAGGGGCGGGACGTGGACCTCGATGTACTCCCCGGTGGGCCGGCGCTTGATCACACCGGTCTCCACGCCGTGGTCGAGGGCTTCGGCGTCGCGGCGCTGCAGGCCCAGGCAGATCCGGTAGGTGACGAAGTACGCCAGGGCCGGGCCGAGGAAGATCAGGAACCGGCCGGTTATGATCATCACGTTTATCGAGAGGTGGAAGAACGCGGCGATCAGGTCGTTGGAGGCCATCAGCCACAGGACGCCGTAGAACGTGATCGCCGACACGCCGATCGCGGTGCGGTGCGGGTTGTTGCGGGGGCGGTCGACGACGTTGTGCTCGCGGCGGTCCCCGGTGATCCACCGCTCGGCGAACGGATACAGGATCAGGCCCACCAGGATGATTCCTATCGGGACCAGCGCCGGGACCAGCACGCTCATCGGCAGTGTGTGGCCCAGGACGTTGATCTCCCAGGAGGGCATCAGGCGTAGCGAGCCGTCCAGGAACGCCAGGTAGAAGTCGGGCTGGGTGCCCGCCGAGATGTCGGACGGCGTGTAGGGGCCGTACAGCCAGATCGGGTTCATCTGGGCGAAGGTCCCCAGTAGCGCGACGAGGCCGAAGGTGAACATGAAGTAGGAGCCCGACTTGGCCATGAAGGAGGGATAGGTCGGCGCGCCCACCACGTTGTCGTTGGTGCGGCCCTTGCCGGGCATCTGCGTGTGCTTCAGCACCCACGTCAGGATCAGGTGGGCGGTGATGAGCGCCACCAGGATGCCCGGGATGAGCAGGATGTGCATCGAGTAGAACCTCGGGATGATGTCCTCGCCCGGATACTCGCCGCCGACCAGGAGGAAGGAGAGCCAGGTGCCGACCAGCGGCAGCGAGAGCAACACGCTCGCGGTGATCCGCAGCCCGGCGCCGGAGAGCAGGTCGTCGGGGAGGGAGTAGCCGGTCAGGCCCTCGAACAGGGCGAGGGCCAGCAGCAGCACGCCGATCACCCAGTTCAGCTCGCGGGGCTTGCGGTAGGCGCCGTTGAAGAACACCCGGAGCATGTGGACCATCATGCCGCCGATGAACAGCAGGGCGGCCCAGTGGTGCATCTGCCGCATCAGCAGGCCGCCGCGCACGTCGAAGTTGATGTCCAGCGAGGAGGCGTACGCCTCGGACATCAGGACGCCCCTGAGCGGCGCGTAGGCGCCGTTGTAGGGGACCTCCTCCATGCTGGGGTTGAAGAAGAAGGTCAGGAACGTGCCGGTCAGCAACAGGATGACGAACGAGTAAAGGGGGATCTCGCCCAGCAGGAACGTCCAGTGGTCAGGAAAGATCTTCCGCATGTTCCGTTTGAGGAACTTCGCCGCGCCGAGGCGCTCGTCGAGGAAGACGCCCGTGTTCTCCAGGCGTCCGGGAGTGCGTCCCGTGCTCATGCGCGGCCTCCGTTCTCACGGACCCCGACCTCGACGTCACCTCCCCCCTCGGAAACCGGAACCGGAAACCGGGCGGAACGGCGGGGCCCGCCATGGACAACCAGGTATCTTCCATCATCCACGACAACGGACAAACCAGGGCAAAGTTCCGCCCTAGATCCGTTGGCGCCGGGTCCGCCGCCGACGACCCCGTGGATACCGTCCGCACACCGCCGCGTCCTATCCCCGTGCCAGGGCCTTGTGATCCAAACGTTCACCTGCCCGCGATGACGCGCCCGGCCCGCAGGGGGCATACTCCTGCACGTGCAACGCCGTTACGCCTTCCTCGACCACCCCGGCCCCCTGCCCTTCGCGCACCGGGGTGGCGCGGCCGAAGGCAGGGAGAACACCTTCCCCGCCTTCGAGCGGGCCGTCGAGCTTGGTTACACGTACCTGGAGACCGACGCGCACGCCACCGCCGACGGGGTGCTGCTCGCCTTCCACGACCACACCCTGGACCGGGTGACCGACCGCAGGGGCCGGATCGCCGAGCTGCCGTACCGGCTGGTGCGCGAGGCGCGGATCGGCGGCGTGGACGAGATCCCGCTGATGGAGGACCTGCTGGGCTCGTGGCCCGAGGCGCGCTTCAACATCGACGTCAAGGAGTCGGCGGCCATCGCGCCGCTCGCCGAGACGATCAGGCGGACCGCCTCCCACGACCGGATCTGCCTCACCTCCTTCTCCGAGGAGCGGCTCGCCAGGGCGCGCGCCGCGATCGGCCGCGAGGTGTGCTCCTCGCTCGGCCCGCGCGGCGTGGCGACCCTGCGCGCCGCCGCCACCACCTCCGGGTACGGCCGCCTGCTCGCCCGCCTGGTCCGCGCCGGGGTGCCGTGCGCGCAGGTGCCGGTCGGCTTCCGCGGCCTGCGGGTCACCACGCCCGCCCTGGTCCGCACGGCGCACGCGCTCGGCATGCAGATCCACGTGTGGACCGTCAACGACACCGGGGTGATGGGACGCCTGCTCGACCTCGGCGTGGACGGCCTGATGACCGACAACATCTCGGGGCTGCGCGGCGTGCTGGAGTCCCGTGGCCAGTGGTATCCGGGCCGCCTCGCCGCGTGAACCACGCCCGCCCCCGTCCCCTCACCCCCGCCCCCCGACACACCGAGGACCGCCCATGACCTCCGAACAGGTCGTCGAGGACTCCCCCCAGTCCCGACGCCGCGAGCAGCGCGGCTGGTACTTCTACGACTGGGCGAACTCCGCCTTCCCGACCACCATCCTGACGGTCTTCCTCGGCCCGTACCTGACGACGATCGCGGAGACCGCCGCCCAGGGACGCCCGTACGTGGACGTGATCGGGTTCGACGTGCGGCCCAGCGCCTACTACTCCTTCGTGGTGGGCTGCGCGGCCATCCTGCAGATCATCCTGATGCCCATGGTGGGCGCGCTGGCCGACCACACCGGGCGCAAGAAGGAGCTTCTCGGCCTCTTCGCCTACCTCGGCGCCGGGGCCACGGTCTGCTTCTGGTTCGTCGCCGACGGGCGCTACCTGCTGGGCGGCGTGCTGTTCCTGGCGGCCAACGTCGCCTTCGCCGCCGCGTTCGTGGTCTACAACTCGTTCCTGCCGGAGATCGCCACCGCGGACGAGCGTGACAAGGTCTCCGCCAGGGGGTGGGGCTTCGGCTATCTCGGCGGCGGCCTGCTGCTCGCCCTCCATCTGGTGCTCTTCCTCTACCACGAGTCCTTCGGCGTCACCGAGGGCGAGGCCGTGCGCATCGCCCTGGCGTCCGCGGGCCTGTGGTGGGGCGGGTTCACGATCATCCCGCTGCTGCGGCTGCGCAACCGGCGGGCGATCCCCTCGGGTGCGCAGAGCACGGGCCAGGCCGTGACGGGCAGCTTCCGCCAGCTGGGCCGCACGATCAGGGAGCTGCGCCGCTATCCGCTCACCCTGGGCTTCCTGGTCGCCTATCTCATCTACAACGACGGCGTGCAGACCGTCATCTCCTTCTCGGCGACCTACGCCGACAAGGAGCTCGGGCTGGACCAGGACGTGCGGATCCAGGCGATCCTGATGGTGCAGTTCGTGGCCTTCTTCGGCGCCCTGCTGCTCGGCCGGCTCGCCGCCTCGTACGGGGCCAAGCGGGTCGTGATGGTCGCGCTGATCGCCTGGATCGCGGTGGTGGCCGTGGCCTACTTCCTGCCCACGGGCGCGAAACTGCCGTTCTTCGCGCTGGCGTTCGCGATCGCGATCGTGATGGGCGGGACGCAGGCCCTGTCGCGGTCGCTGTTCTCCCACGTGATCCCGAAGGGCAAGGAGGCGGAGTACTACAGCCTGTACGAGATCAGCGACAAGGGCTCGACGTTCCTCGGCTCGTTCACCCTCGGCCTGGCGCTCCAGCTGACCGACAGCTATCGCCTGGGAATCATCTCTTTGGTGATCTTCTTCGTGCTCGGTTTCGTGCTGCTCGCCCTCATCGACCTGCCCAAGGCCATCAGGGCGGCCGGGAACGAGGTGCCGGAACGCATCTGAGCGCGCCTCGAAAAAAGGGTCCTCCACAGACCGGGTCAAGAACGTGCGATTGGATCACCCTGTCTGTGGGAATCCACACACGGTACCAAGCGTTGTACGCCGTGGGAGACGAACCCCTCACGACGGGGCCCTCAGGAGGCATTCAGACATGGGCGAGCGTGCGCTACGCGGCACCAGACTCGGGGCGACCAGCTACGAGAACGACCGCAACACCGATCTGGCCCCGCGCCAGGAGGTGTCCTACACCTGCCCGAAGGGCCATCGATTCGACGTTCCGCTCGCCGCCGAAGCCGAGATCCCGGCGACCTGGGAGTGCCGCATGTGCGGCGCGACCGCCCTCCGGGTCGACGGTGAGCTGCCGGAGGCCAAGAAGGCCAAGCCCCCGCGAACGCACTGGGACATGCTGCTGGAGCGCCGCACGATCGAGGACCTGGAGGAGGTGCTCAACGAGCGCCTGGCGATTCTACGCGCCCAGCGCCGCAAGAGCGCCTGATCGATTCGAGGAGATGGAGACCCCCGGCCCCGCGAGGGCCGGGGGTCTCCGTTTTCCCCTCCGGTTTCGGAGGATCGTCTCCGGTTTTGGAGGATCATCCGGCTCCTCCCCGGCGGCCGGGAGGGAAGTGGCTCAATTGATTGGCACGGAATTGGCCCTTAAGGTCGGTCCGCTTCCCGCCTAGGGTCGCTCCCATGACCACTTCGACCCCTTCGACCCCTTCGACCAGCGCGGGCTCCGGCGGCACCGCGCCGGCGGCGGCCCGCGAAAGAGCCTCGGCGCTGCGGGCGCTGCACGTACCCGGCCGCCCGCTGGTGGTGCCCAACGTCTGGGACGCCGCGTCGGCCCGCGCCGTCGAGGCGGCGGGCTTCCCGGTGATCGCCACCGGCAGCGCCGCGATCGCCCCGGTGCTCGGCTACGACGACGGCGAGAGGACACCGGTCGAGGAGATGCTGGCCGCGATCGCCAGGATCAGCCGCTCGGTCGGCCTGCCCGTCACCGCCGACATGGAGCGCGGCTACGGGCTGGAGCCCGCGGAGCTGGTCGAGCGGCTCGTCGCGGCGGGGGCCTCCGGCTGCAACCTGGAGGACTCCGACCCCCGTACGGGCGCGATGGCCGACACCGACGAGCAGGCCGCCTTCCTCGGCGCCGTCAGGGCCGCCGCGACCGGCGCGGGCGTGGACCTGGTGATCAACGCCCGGGTCGACACCTACATCCACGGCACGGGGGACGCCGGGGAGCGGCTGGCCGAATCGGTGCGGCGGGGGCGCCGCTATCTGGAGGCGGGCGCCGACTGTATCTATCCGATCTTCGCGGCCGAGGCGGGGGCCGTCCGCGCGCTGATCGAGGGTATCGAGGGGCCGGTCAACATCCTGTTCCGCCCCGGCGCTCCGTCACTCGGCGAACTGGCGGCCCTCGGGGTGGCCCGCGTGAGTTTCGGCCACGGCCTGCACGAGGCCGTGCGGGCGTACGCGGCCCGGATGCTCGCGGCGATCCGGGACGGCGAGAGCCCCTATCCTCCCGGGCTTCCCGCCCCCTGACCCGGTAGGCGCCCGGCCCCGGCTCAGAGGCACAGCTCCCGCTGGCCGCCCCCGCGCCACTCCACCAGCAGGACGGTCGCGTCGTCCTGCAGCCTCCCGTCGTGATACTCCAGCACGCTGCGGATCAGGCGGCGCAGGGTCTCCGGTACGGGAAGGCCGTCGGCGCCTCGGCGGATGATGAAGTCGACGAGGCGCTCCAGGCCGAACTCCTCGCCCACCCGGTTACGGGCCTCGGTCATGCCGTCGGTGTAGAGGAGCACGCGGTCTCCGGGCTCCAGCTGCTCCCTGCACAGAAACACGGGCAACCCGAGGCCGAGCCCCATCGGGTGGGCGGGCGGGCACCGCAGGGTGGTGACCCAGCGCCCTCCCCTGATCACCACCGGGGGGTGGTGGCCGCGGTTGACCCAGGTGAACACGCCGGTACGCATGTCCAGGTTGGCCAGGACGGCCGTGGCGAAGCGGTTGCCCACCCCGAACTCCTTGATCAGCACCTCCTCGATCCCCTCACTGACCACGACCAGGTCCTCGTTCCGGCGGCGGCGGTTGCGGCAGGCGGCCACCGCGAGGTTCGCGGTCAGCCCCGCGGACGCGTCGTGCCCCATCGCGTCGAAGACGGCCAGGTGGACGGACTCGCCGGACAGCGCGTAGTCGAAGGCGTCGCCGCCGAGTTCGTAGGCCGGTTCGAGCGCGGCGCCGATCACCACCTCCGCGTTGGCGAAGGTGAGCGACGGCAGCAGGTTCCACTGCATCTCGGCGGCGACGTTCATCGGCCGGGTCCGCACCAACCGGGCGTAGGAGTCGCTCTGGGAGCGCTTGCTCACCAGCAGCAGCGCCATCATGGACGCGAGATGCCTCATGTCCTCCTGGGCCCGTTCCACGTCGGCCTCCGGCCGGACGCTGAGGCGCAGCACCCCGAGGCGTTCGGTGCCGTCGAGCAGCGGCACCCACCAGCGGCCCGGTTCGTCTCCAGAGGGGGACCTGAACAGGACGCGCACCTCCTGGAAGGCCCGTCCCGCCAGCGTCCCGTCGATCCGCAGCTCGCTCTTCTCCCGCTCCGTCTCCTCGTCGGCGCCGTGGCCGGCCAGCGGGCGCAGCACGTCCTGCTGCAGGTCGGCCAGGTGGATCAACGCGTCGTACAGGCCGACGTGGGCGGCGTGCTCCTCGACGAGGGCCGGGAGATCCTCCACCGCGCTCAGATGGCTCGCCTCGGCCAGTCCCGCGAGCATTCTCGCGCGTCCCTCGCGGAATCTCCCTCCGGCGCTCCCGCCGTCCTCGCGATTCCCACTCGTTCGCGGCACAGATGGCATGGATCCGTCCACGGCCACTCCTCGACAGTTCCGGCTCCATCGGGCGGCGAACACGAGCGGCGCATCCGGCGCCCTTCCAGAGGCTCCTACCCCCGTCCGGGGGGTTGACCCGGTCCCCGTCCCGGCGATCGGCGGGTCACCACTCGTCGGCGGGCAGGTCGACGCCGCCGACCCGGTCGTAGATCACCGTCCCGTCGGACAGCCTGACCACGCGCACCCTCCTGGCGAGCCCGGTCGTCTCCAGGTCACGGGCCAACCGCACCGCGTACCTCGGGAAGTGGTAGCGGTCGCGGGTGTTCCCGTGTGGCTCGTCACGCTCACAGACGACCTCGTAGCGATCCTCGGGCCATATCGGAGGCGGTGGCGTCTGCCGTCCTCGACCGGCGAGCCTGATCATCGGCCCGCCTCCTCTCCTGGGGTGTTCACGTCAAGTGAGCGGAACAGTCATCGCGTGACCGTTTTGAGCATTCTCAATCACCCCATTATGGCCATTCGGAACTTGAGAACCGTAAGGTGAGGGCCCTTTGTCGTGATTGGCCGGTCAGCCAGTCGCGGCACGGGCCATCCCACGATCGCCCCCGCCCGCCGTTCGAAGGCCACGGCCCCCGGCGCCGCCCCGCCGTCCCTCTCGGGCCCGCATCGGGCCCGCATCGGGTCCGCATCGGGTCCGGTGAAAACCCGTGGCACCGGTGGCCTCCCTGACGGCACACTGCCCCCGTGAGCGAAGCAGCGGGCCGTACGGTGAGCGCCCTCGTGACGGCGGGCGCCGAGTGGCTGGGGACGGTCGGCCCCTTCCCGGTGGCCGATCCCTGGTGGGCCGAGGTCGGATCGGTCGTGACCCACCTGGAGGGCGTGCTCGGTGCGCCCGTGGTGGTGCTGCGCCTGGTCGACGCCGAGGACGGCGGCCACGGCCCCCGCGACGGCCACACGACCTACCACGTCGAGGCCCTGAGCCGCCCCACGTCCGGCCTCGTCCTTCTCCGTCCCGGCGCCCCGGACGCGACCGGCGGGCCGTCCGCCCTCGAAGGCCCGGGAGAGGCTGGAGCGCTGGGAGAGATGGCGGGCGCGGTGGCGCACCGGGCGGAGTGGGCGACGGCGTCGGGGGTGCGCGAGGCACTGGGCTGGGCCGAGGCCGCGCTGCGCGAGGCGGGCAGGCCCGCCGAGGGGCCCGCGCGGCAGGTGAGGACCTGGAACCTGGCGGGGCTGTTCCGCATCCCCACCCGCCCGGGGCCGGTCTGGCTGAAGATCACTCCCGGTTTCGCCGCCGACGAGGCCCACGCGATCGGGATGCTCGCGGCGGAGGATCCCGGCCTGGTTCCCGCCGTCGTGGCGGCCGACACCCCGAACCGGCGGATCCTCCTGGAGCACGTGCCCGGCGGCGACTGTCACGGGGCGCCGCGGGAGATCGTCGCCGAGGCGGTGAGCCGCCTGGCGAGGGCACAGGCGGCCCTCGCCAAGCACGGGGGTGGCGGGCTGCCCGACGGGCTTCCCGACCGTACGCCCTCGGCGCTGGCGGCCTCGGTGGGCGGGCTGCTCGACGGCGAGGCGGCCGGCGACCTGGACGCCGGGGAGTTGCTCCTGGCCCACCGGCTCGCCGACCGCCTGCCCTCGCTGGTCGCCGCGCTGGAGTCATGCGGCCTGCCGTGCACGCTGGTGCACGGCGACTTCCACCCGGGCAACTGGGTGTCGGGGCCGCGCGGCCCCGTCGTGCTGGACCTCGCCGACAGCCACTACGGCCACCCCGCCCTCGACGGGCTGCGGCCCCGCGACTTCCTGCCCGCCGGGCGCTGGGAGGCGGCCGCGGCGGCCTGGTGCGAGACGTGGGCGGCGGCCGTCCCCGGTGGCGACCCGGCCCGCGCGCTGATCCTGGCGGAGCCGCTGCAGCACCTCTCGTACGCCGTCCGCTACCAGGAGTTCCTCGACAACATCGAATCCAGCGAGCGGCGCTACCACGAGGGCGACCCGGCGCAGGCCGTCCGCGCCGCCGTGGCCGCCGCCGAGGCGATCGGCGTCCTCTGAGGAGGCCGTTGAGGGGGCCATCCCGCGAGGGAGCCTCTTCGTACGGTCGGACCGGTCGTCCGCCCGTCACTCACCCGCGCACAGGGCGGGAGCCTTCTGGTGCGGGTAGACGTGGTCCAGCTCGTGGCCGGGAGGCAGGACGCAGCGGCGCTCACCGTCCTCGGTGTGCGGGCACCGGAGCGCGTCACTGCGGCGCGGCAGCGTCGCCGTCTCCTCGCCTCCGTCGTCGGCGACAGCGGCTTCGTCAGTCATGGTGCGTGTCCTTCTGTGACATCCGGGTCGTGACGGCCGGACGGTGAGCGGCCTGGACGACGGCCCGCGCGGAGCGCGTCCGGGGAGAACGCGGAACGGACGTCGCGCGGACGCCTCCCCACCGATCGGCCGCGGGTGCGGTGCGGCGATCCATCCTCGCGAGTTCCGGATGTCCAGAACAAGTCATCGACGCTGCTCCGTTTGATCGCGGTCAGGAATCGGCACCTGTGCGCCGAAGGCGCGGTGATCAGTCTTCCAGAGTTCCCCCCGGCCGCGCGAGTAGGGGAGACACATGATCGTCCATCGCTCCGCCGCCGTTTCGGCTACCTTTCCCGGCCGTTTCGGTCACATCACACCGCCCCGGGAGGAAGGCGTCCGCGGTCACCGCGCCCCGGCCTGCCGCAGGCCCGAAAAGTCAATCAAGCCCCCATAACATCGCGATAGGGATTTTTTGGGAGATCCCTCCGCGGGCCCCTCCCCCATACCTTGACATCACCCCTCACAAGGAGTGTTCATGTTACGTCGAGGTACCCTCCTGGCCGGCGCCACCACCGTGGCCCTGTACCTGGTCGCCACCGTGGCGCCCGCCGTCGCAGCATCCGCCCCCCCTGCCCCCCAGCCTCAGGCAGCCATGCTCGAGGCCCTCCAGCGCGACCTCGGCCTCACCGCCGAGCAGGCCGTCCAGCGCCTGGCCAACGAGCACCGCGCGGCCGCCTCCGAGGCCGCCCTGACCAAGGAGCTCGGCGCCGAGTACGCCGGTGCCTGGCTCAACGGCGACGCCTCCCAGCTCTCCGTGGCGACCACCGACGCCACCGACGCGGGCGCCATCAGGGCCAAGGGCGCGCAGCCCGTGATCGTCGGTCGTTCCCTCGCCGCCCTCGACGCCGTCAAGGCCAAGCTCGACGGGGCGTCGGCGGAGGCGAAGGCCGGCGCGTCCCTCTGGTACGTCGACGTCACGACCAACAGCGTCGTGGTCCTCGCCGCCGACCAGGCCGCGGGTGAGGCTCTCGCCGCCGCCGCGGGCGCCGACAGAAGCGCCGTGAAGGTGGCGCTCTCCACCGAGAAGCCCCAGGCCTTCATCAACATCATCGGCGGCAACGCCTTCTACATCGGTGGCAGCCGCTGCAGCATCGGCTTCTCCGCGCGCCGTGGCAGTGCCCCCGGCTTCGTGACCGCCGGTCACTGCGGCCGGGCCGGTGCCACCACCAGCAACCCGTCCGGCTCCTTCTACGGCTCGTCGTTCCCCGGCAACGACTACGCCTGGGTCTCCACCCCCGGCCACACCATGACCCCCTACGTCCGCGGCTCCGGCGGCGCCAACGTCACCGTCCGCGGCTCCACGCAGGCCTCGGTCGGCTCCTCGATCTGCCGCTCCGGCTCCACCACCGGCTGGCGCTGCGGCACCATCCAGCAGCACGGCGCCACCGTGAACTACTCGCAGGGATCGGTGAGCGGCCTGACCCGCACCAGCGCGTGCGCCGAGCCCGGCGACTCCGGCGGCTCGTTCATCTCCGGCAGCCAGGCCCAGGGTGTCACCTCCGGCGGCTCGGGCAACTGCAGCGTCGGCGGCACGACGTACCACCAGCCGGTCAACGAGATCCTCTCGGCGTACGGGCTGACGCTCGTCACCGGCTGATCTCGCCTCCTCACCAGCTGCTCCCCGTGAGCAACCCCCCGATGGCCGAGGAGGCCCGCTAGAGATGTCAAGGATCATTCGCTTCGGCGTCGCCCTCATCCTGGGGCTGGCCTTCCTGGTGACGGTCACCCCCGCCCAGGCCGCGCCCGCCCACGCGGCGGACGCCCGTACGGCAGCGGTTCGCGTGCTCAGGTATGACGCGAGCAGGGCCGCGGAGTTCCGATCCGCCGTGGACCAGGCGGCCCAGATCTGGAACTCCAGCGTCTCGAACGTACGGCTGGTGGCCGGCAGTCCCGCGGACTTCGTGGTGATCGCCGACAACGGCTGGCCCCGCGCTCAGCCCACCAGCCTGGGTCGCGGGACCGTGTGGATGGGACGACAGGCGACCGCGGAGGGCCACAACCCGCTGCGGATCGCCGCCCACGAGATCGGCCACATCCTGGGCCTGCCCGACCGGCGTACCGGCCGGTGCACGGACCTGATGTCCGGCGCGAGCGCGGGCACGAGTTGCACCAACGCGAACCCGAACGCGGCGGAGAAAGCCGAGGTCCAGCGTAACTTCGCCGGATTCTCCCCGGCGATCGACTTCGGTCGGATCTACGTCGACAGCCCGGAGCACGCGGCGTCCCCGTCCTAGACAGACGCCCGCGAGCATCTCGCCGGTCCGGCCGTCCCCTCGGCCGGGCCGGCGAACCCGTGTCCGGGGACCGGCCGGTGTGACCCGGTGCGGCCGGGCCCTCGGGAACCGGGAGACCCGTCCTTCGCCGTGAGACGTCAGAGAGGCTTCTCGAAGCAGAGGGAGCCGGGGAGCCCGTCGTAGGGAGGGAAGACGGGAACGGGCGTGTAGCCCTCCCTCTCGTACATCCTCACCGCGTCCGGCTGGCGGGGACCGGTCTGCAGGATGACCCGGGACGCTCCCAGCGCGCGGGCCGCGTCCTCGGCCGCGGCCAGCAGGGCCCGCGCCACCCGGGTGCCCCGGTGGGAGGGGGCCACGAACATCCGCTTGAGCTCCAGGTCCTCACCGAGCCTGCGCAGCGCCACGTGCCCGACCGCGACGCCCTCCGCCGCGTAGGCGACCCCGGTGTAGGCGACGGTCTCCGGCTCGACGTTCATGCCACTGGGCACGAGGCCGACGACGGCGAGCATGTCGGCGTAGCGGGCGTCCATCTCCTCCGTCATCGCCCCTCGCAGGGCCACGGCCGCCGTGTCGTCCCAGCCGACCGACCTGACCTCGATCAGGCCGGCTCCCTGTGCGAACGCGGTCATCTGCGGACCCGCCCCTCTCCCCGTTCCCGCGGTCACGGACCGTCCGGGGCGCCCCGGACGGTTTCGACTCCCACAAAATCCCGACTTAAAAGGTAGAAAAATAGGATTTTTCTGTCAACGTGCACGGCAGGATCTCACGGGCGCGACGGGCCCCGGGGGTCGGCCACCGGCCAATGGGAAGGATCAAAGGATGACCCGTTCCCGCATCAGCGTCTCGGTGGACGCGCACGCCCGGCCCGAGCAGGTGTTCTCGGTCCTGACCGACTGGCCGAGGCACGACGAGTGGATGGTCCTGACCCGGGCGCGCGTCACCGCCGGGGACGGCCACAGCGCCGGAAGCCGCCTGGAGGCCTTCACCGGGGTGGGACCGGCCGGGTTCCTCGACACCATGGAGATCACCGAGTGGGACCCGCCGAGGAGCGTGGGGGTCCGGCACACCGGGCGGCTGGTGCGCGGCACCGGTGTCTTCCGCGTGCTGCCCCGCGAGGGCGGCGGCAGCACGATCGTCTGGGAGGAGGAGCTCGACGTGCCGTTCGGCGCGGCCGGGCTGCTTGGCTGGCGGCTGATCAGGCCGCTGAACGCGTCCCTGTTCCGGCTCTCGCTACGCCGCCTGGCCGCGCTCAGCGACCGCTGAGACTCCGGCGCCCCGGCCCGCCACACGGCCCGGCCACGCTCGGCGACAGCCGAGCCCACGACGCTCCGCCCCCGCCGCACAGCCTGGCCGCGCTCAGCGGTCGCTGAGGCCCCGGCCGGAGTCTCCGGCGCCTCTCGGTGCTCCGGCGCCCCCCGGCTCGTCGCGGACGACCTCGCCGTGGACGACCGGCCCGGAGCCCGGGGGCCTCCCGGCGTCGCGCAGCACGTCGAAGGGCGAGCCCGCGCCGCCGAACGGCGCGCCGAGCCCGCCGCCCGCCGCGCTCCTGGCGACGAGGGTGCGGACGCGGCGGGCGAAGAACCAGGTTCCGAGCCTGCGGACCATCGGCCGGGTGAACGGCACCAGGCACAGGAAGCCCAGGACGTCGGTGAGGAAGCCCGGGGTGAGCAGCAGCGTGCCGCCCACGAGGATCAGCGCGCCGTCGGCGAGCTCGCGGTCGGGCATCCGGCCGCTCTGCAGCGCGCCCTGGAGGTTACGCCAGGCCCGGCGGCCCTCGCGGCGCACGATCCAGGCACCGAGCAGGCTGTCGGCGAGCAGGAGGGCCACCGTGGGCCACCCGCCGATGACCTGACCGACCTGGATGAGCACCCATATCTCGAGGACCGGCACCACGAGGAAGGTCAGGAACAGCAGAATGCGCATTTTCGCCTCAACTCATGCGGCAGCCGTACGACAGGGACAACGTCCCGGGGCGACGGCGCGTTCCGTGTTCGCTCAGCGTGGACGGCGTCCTCAGCGGACTCTCAGGATCGCACCCCCGGGGAGGGAGCGCGCGGACGGCCCCCGAGGGGCCGGACGGCGCGTCCGCGAGGTCGCGGGGTCAGCGACCTCGGCGGCGGCGCAGGCGGGCGGGCAGGCCGGTGACGCCCCAGACGGTGACCCGCCACAGGGCCTCGGCCACGATGCCTCGGCTCATCTTGCTCGCTCCGACGGTGCGCTCCACGAAGGTGATGGGCACCTCCTTGACGCGCATCCCGCCGAGGGCCGTACGCAGGGTCAGGTCCACCTGGAAGCAGTATCCCCGCGACACGACGTCGTCCAGGCTGATCCTCTCCAGGGCGGAGGCGCGGTAGGCGCGGAAGCCCGCGGTGGCGTCGCGGACCGGAAGGCCGAGCGCGAGCCGGGTGTAGACGTTGGCGCCGCGCGACAGGAACTCCCGCGAGGCCGGCCAGTTGACGACCTTGCCGCCGGGCACCCAGCGGGAGCCGATCGCCAGGTCGGCCCCCTTGGCCAGCGCGTCCAGCAGCTTGGGCAGCTCCTCCGGCTGGTGGGAGCCGTCGGCGTCTATCTCCACCAGGACGCCGAAGCCCCTGTCCAGGCCCCAGCGGAAGCCCGCGATGTAGGCGGCGCCCAGGCCCTGCTTGCCGCCCGGCCGGTGCAGCACGTGGACGTGGTCGTCGTCGGCCGCCAGCTTGTCGGCGATCGCCCCCGTGCCGTCGGGGCTGTCGTCGTCCGCGATCAGCAGGTGGGCGTCGGGCACGGCCTCGCGCAGTCGCCGGGTGATCAGCGGCAGGTTCTCCCGCTCGTTGTACGTCGGGACGATGACGAGCACCCGGCCAAGCATCCGCTCCATCACGCGTCTCCCACCTGCTGATCGTCCTCCCGGTTCACGGGGTGCTCCGCGCGGGGCGTCCGGCGCCGCCAGGCGGCGGCCACCGCCCCCGCACCCACAAGTATCAAGGCCCATTCGGGCAGCGCGCCCACGCGTGTGGCGATGGTTCGCGCGGTCCTGACCGGAACGGTCAGCACGTTCATGGCGGGCACCAGCTCGCCGGTACGCCAGGCGATCGAGCCACTCGGAGTCACATATGCCGATATGCCGGTTATTGCGGAAGTGATCACTGCCCGATTGTGCTCCACGGCCCGCAATTGGGACATGGCCAGCTGCTGCGGCGGCAGGTTGGTCAGGGCGTAGGTGGCGTTGTTGGTCTGCACCACCAGCGGCGTGGCACCCGTCCTGGCGGTGTCGCCCACGACGCCGTCGAAGGCCACCTCGTAGCAGTTGATCGCGCCGACGGTCACCGGGCCCAGCCGGAGGTCACCGTCGCGGGTGCCCGCCACCGACTGCTTGCCGACCAGGGAGGCCCGCTCGAACAGGGCCTGCACGAGGCCCTGGAGCGGGGTGAACTCCCCGAAGGGGACCAGCTTCTGCTTGTCGTAGTGGGCGCCGGGGCCGGTCACCGGGTCCCAGACGATGCTGCGGGTCGCCCGGTTGTTCTCCCCGATCCCGACCACCGCGCCGACCAGGACGGGCACCCCGACGTCCTTGACCGCCGCGTCGATCTCGCTTCGGGCGAACGCGTTGCGCAGCGGGTCGATGTCGGTGGAGTTCTCCGGCAGCACGACCAGGTCGGGGCGGGGCGTCCTGCCCTCCCGGACGTCCCGTGCCATCTGGTGGAGCATCCGGGTGTGGTTGCCGAGGACCACGGCGGGCTCGTCGCCCAGCGGGTGCATGCCCCGGCCGGGGACGTTGCCCTGGATGACGCCGACGGTCACGTTCCGGCCCTCGTCGCCGTACCGGGGAACGGCGAGGGCCGCGGCCGGCACGGCCAGCGCCCCGGCGAGCGGCAGGGCGAGCGCCCGCCCCCGGCGGGAGCCGGAGGACGGGAGCGCGGGCGCGAGGAGGCGCGACACCGCCAGGGCGAGCAGCCCGCCGCACAGGGCGACCGCGAAGCTCACCAGCGGCGCCCCGCCGAGCGCCGCGTACGGGGTGAAGAGCGACTCCCCCTGGCTGAAGGCCACCCGCGCCCAGGGGAATCCGCCGAAGGGGAACACCCCCCGCGCCCACTCGACCGCCACCCAGAGCGCGGCGCCCCACAAGGGCCACAGGCGCAACCGGGTCACCAGGGCGACGCCCGTCCCCCAGGCGGCGTAGAAGGCGCTCTCCATGGCGACCAGGCCCAGCCAGGCGTCGGTGCCGATCGGGCTCACCCAGCGCAGTCCGGGCAGCAGCAGGGCGAGCCCGACGAGGAGGCCGAGCCACGTGCCCCGGCGCGGGCGGGTGCCGCGCACCGCCAGGACCGCCGAGGCCATGCCGAGCGGCGCGAGGAACCAGAGCCCGAGCGGCGGGAAGGCGAGGAACAGCAGCAGGCCACCGGCCGCCGCGCCCGCGACGCGGGCGGGCAGCGCCAGGCGCGAGCCGGGGAGCGGGGCCCCCGCGCCGGGCGGGCCGTCCTCGGGACCGATCGGCGGCCCCTTCGGCGAACCGGGTGCCGGGCCGGTGACGGGATCGCCCGCCGCGGACCTCCCCGATACCGGGGCGGCCGTCTTGTCCTGCACCACGGGCGGGGCTCCTTGCGATGTCGTGCGGGGCGATGTCGTGCGGGCGGGTGACGCCGCCTGGTCTTCCTGGCCGGTCCTCCTAGCCGGAACGCTACCGCCCAGCGGGCACGCCCCCAAAAGTCCCACCACACATTAACCAGAAACAACAACAAAACACTTCAAACCACCCTGAACAACCCCCAGACGCGGCAACGGGGCGGTCCGGGTGTCCAATGACACCCGGACCGCCCCGACGCTTGCGGCGCTCGCACGGGAGCGGGAAGAGGGCCCGGACGACCCTTCGGACCGGTTCCGTCCCGTCGGCGGCGAGCGCGGATTGCCGTTGTCTACTGGGTGCCCGGACCCCTCCTGGGTCCAACCCCCCGCCCGGAAGGAGTGCCCCGCCTCGACGGACTGCCGGTCCTGCGCCTGGCTGTACGGACGGGGGGATACCCCGTCACGGGCGCAGGAGACGGCGATGTCGAAAGGCGGCCGACCGGCCAGTCCCGTGCTGGACTGGGCAGCAAACTACCGAGCCCAGCGCAGATGTCAACCGTGTCACTAACAGCGGAAACATCAAGTTTTCGCAGCTGGGACATGATCGACGAGAGCCGTCAATGGTCTCATGTGATCCGATGTCTCTCAAGTCGAACGAGGGCGTCGGGAAGCGGGCCGTCGTGCACGACGCCAAGCCGCTGGGTGGCGCGGGTCAACGCCACGTAAAGGTCGCTCGCCCCGCGCGGGGACTCGCCCAGGATCAGCTCCGGTTCGACCACGACGACCGCGTCGAACTCCAGGCCCTTGGCCTCGGCGACGGTCAGCACCGCCACCTGGGCGTCCAGGGCCGCCGTCCCGGGCCCGGCCACCGCGCCGTCGACGGAGCCGACCACGACCTCCCCGAACTCCTCGGCGCGCGACTCGGGGACGATCACGACGAGCCGCCCGCCCTCGACGATCTCGGCCTTGACCACCTCGCCGAGGGAGGCCGTCGGGGAGGCCGCCCACGGGCGCGCCCCCGTCTCCCTGACCGAGGCCGGGGCGGTCAGCGCCGGGTCGACCAGGGTGAGCACGTCGGCGGCCACGGCCATCAGCTCGGCCGGGGTGCGGTAGTTGACGCTGAGGGTCTCCTCGCGCCAGCGCCCCGCCACGTACGGGTCGAGGACCCGGCCCCAGGAGCGCGCCCCGGCCGACGAACCGGTCTGGGCCAGGTCGCCGACGATCGTCATCGACCGCGTCGGGCAGCGGCGCATCAGCATCCGCCAGTCCATCGGCGACAGCTCCTGAGCCTCGTCGACGATGACGTGGCCGAAGGCCCAGGTGCGGTCGGCCGCCGCGCGCTCGGCGGTGGTCAGGAAGACGTCGTCGCCGAGGTGGCGGGCGGCGAACCTCTCGGCGTCCATGATGTCGGACAGGCCGGTCAGCTCCAGGACCTCCTTGGCGTAGGCGAGCTGGTGCTGCCGCTCGTCGAGCGCGGCGGCGCGCTGGGCCGCCTGCTCCTCCTCGGCCATCCACGCCCCGGCCCGCAGCACCGCGGGGTCGATGTCGCCGAGCAGCTCGGCGGCCTCGTCCAGGAGCGGCACGTCGGACTCGGCCCACCAGTTCTCCCCCTGGCGGGGCGGCTCGCGCAGCATCAGCTCGCGTTCGGCCGCGCCGAACTCGGCGGCGGCGTGGTCGAGGCGCTCGCGGGAGGTGAACAGCCCGATCAGGAGCTGCTGCGGGGTGACGTAGGGCCACAGCCGGTTCAGGGCCGCCTTGACGGGCCGCTCGGTGCGGAGGTCCTCGCGGATGTCGGCCAGCTCGTCGTCGTCGATCATCCCCTTGCCGAGCTGCCGGGCGGCCTGCCGGGCGAGCGCGTTGAGCAGGTGACGGACGAAGACCGCGCGGGCCTCGTTGTGCGCCCTCTTGGAGCGGGCCGCCCGGTTGCGGGCGGCCTCCAGGACGTTTCCCTCCAGCCTGAGGGTGTAGCGGTCGAGCTTGATCTCGATCGGCTTGCGCGGCACCCGCTGCCGCTCGCGCACGGCCCGCGCGACGACCTGGGCCATCCGGGCGTCGCCCTTGGCCGCGGCCACCTCGGGACGCTCCCTGCGCCCCGGGACGACCCCCGGGTACAGCTCGGAGACGGTCGACAGCAGCACGTCGGTCTCGCCCAGGGAGGGCAGCACCTGCTCGATGTAGCGCAGGAAGGTCAGGTTGGGCCCGAGGATGAGCACGCCCCTGCGGGCCAGTTTCTCCCGGTGGGTGTAGAGGAGGTAGGCGGCGCGGTGCAGCGCGACCACGGTCTTGCCGGTGCCGGGACCGCCCTGCACGACCAGCACCCCGCCCAGGTCGGAGCGGATGATGCGGTCCTGCTCCGACTGGATGGTGGCCACGATGTCGCGCATCCGGCCGGTGCGCCTGGCCCCCAGGGAGGCCAGCAGCGCGGCCTCCCCGTTGAGGGTGGCCACGTCCTCCTCGGTGAGGCTGTCGATGTCCAGGAGGTCGTCGTCGATCCCGATCACCGTGCGGCCCTTGGTCTGCAGGTGCCGGCGCCGGGTGACGCCCATCGAGGCCGCGGGGGTGGCGCCGTAGAAGGGCTGTGCCACCGGTGCCCGCCAGTCGATCAGCATCCGGCGCTGGTCGTCGTCGGCCATGCCGATGCGACCTATGTAGAGCGAGGTGTCGTCGGCGTTGTCGAGCCGGCCGAAGCACAGGCCGTTCTCGACCGACCACAGGCGGCCCAGGCGTTCGGCGTACATCCCCGCGAAGGTGTCGCGCTCGGAGCGGTTCTGATGCGTGCCGCCACTTCCGCCCTGCGCGAGGACGCCGTCCAGCTGTCGCTGGGTGCGTTCGCGCAGCAGATCAAGCCGGGCATAAAGGGAGGAAACATACTCCTGCTCCCTGGCCAGCTCGATTTGACGGGTTGCCGTCGCTCCATTATCGTTGCTAGTAATGGGATACTCCGGACCATTGCACTGGTTGTTATGACAAACCATCACCCTAGCAGGTCCGTCGAGAAGTTTACCCGCCCGTTCGTCATCACAGCTTGATTGCGGCGCTCCCTGCCTGCTTGACGAGAATCCGCCGGGTTCCTTACATTCACTCGAAGTTAGGAAAGTTTCCTAACTCTGCTTCATCGGTGGACGCAAGGACGCATTCGGAGGACCAGTGACCCAGCCGACGCCCGGCACCCCCAGCCTGTTGCGCGCGATCAACGACCGCGCCGCCCTGCAGGCGCTGCTGGAGCGTGGCCCGCTCACCCGCCCGGAGATCGGCGCCCTCACCGGCCTGTCCAAGCCCACCGCCTCACAGCTTCTCATCCGCCTCCAGGAGGCGGGCCTGGTCGTGCTCGACGGCATCCGCGAGGGGCTGCCCGGCCGCACCGCCGAGGTCTACCGGCTCAACCCCGCCGCCGCGCACGTCGCCGCGCTGGACGTCACGCGCGCGGGCATCGACGTCAGGGTCGCCGACATCACCGGCGCCGTGGTCGGCGAGCACCACCTGCCCAGCCCCGGCCGCTCCGGCGGCGACGCGCTGGAGCGGGTCCGGGCCGCGCTGGAGGGCGCGGGCGCCCCTCCCGCGCTGCGGCGCGTGGTCATCGGCGTGCAGGGCACGATCGACCCCGGCACCGGGAAGATGGCGTACGCCACCAGCAAGGACATGCCCGGCTGGCACATCCCGGACCTGGTCCGCACCCTCGGCGACGGGCTGGGCGTGCCGGTCGCCGTGGAGAACAACGTCAACCTCGTCGCCCAGGCCGAGCAGGCGCACGGCGTGGGCCGAGGCCACCGTGACTTCGTGCTGCTCTGGGCCGACGAGGGCCTCGGCGCCGCGCTGGTCCTCGGCGGCCGGCTGTACCGGGGCGCCACCGGCGGCGCCGGGGAGGTCGGCTACATGCCCACCCCCGGCGCGCCGACCGCCAGGGACACCGGCCGCTACGCCAACCACGGCTACCAGGCCCTCACCGGCGGCCCGGCGGTGCTCAAGATCCTCAGGTCGTACGGCGTGCGCGGCACCGGGCCCACCCAGGCGGTGCTGAACGCCGTGCAGGCCTCCACCTCCACCGGAAGGCGCGCCGACGACGCCCGCGCCGGGCTGCGCGACATCGCCTCCCGGCTCGCCGTCGGGCTGGCCGCGATCACCTCCGTCGTCGACCCCGAGATCATCGTGCTGACCGGCGGCACCCTCCTCGCCGGTGGCGACACCCTGCGCGAGCTCGTCGAGCACGAGCTCCACGCCCTGACCATCCCCCGGCCCCCGCTGCTGCTGTCGACCGTCGAGGGCAACCCCGTCCTCGCCGGCGCGCTCGACCTCGCCCTCGCGACCGCCCGCGACGAGGTCTTCGGCTCCACCGTTCTCTCCTGACCCCCGCCGCCCATCACGCAAGCGTTTTCAAACCGTACGGAACCCCGCCAGATCCATCGTCCCCTGGAGGCAGCCGTCGTGCACCGACGCTTTCTCACCTTCGCCCTGGCCACCCTGACGGCCACCACCCTGACCGCCTGCACCGCGGGCACGGAGAGCGCGCCCGCGCTGGGCTCCCAGCCCAAACCCTCGGGCTCCGCCTCCGCCGCGCTGCCGGCCTCCACCATCGAGCTGTGGCACGGGTTCTCCGCGCCCGCCGAGGTCAAGGCGTTCGAGGACGCCATCGCGGGATTCCGCACGAAGTTCCCCCAGATCACCGTCAAGCTGGTCAAGGGCGTGCAGGACGATCAGATCACCCAGGCGGTGCGCGGCGGGAAGGCACCGGACGTCGCCTCCTCGTTCACCACCGACAACGTGGCCCAGTGGTGCCGCAGCGGAACGTTCCAGGACCTCACCCCGGTGATCAAGCAGGACGGCATCGACCTGTCCGTGCTGCCGGAGGTCTCGCGCTCCTACACCGAGTACGAGGGCAGGCGGTGCGTGATGCCGCTGCTCGCCGACGCGTACGGGCTCTACTACAACAAAGCCCTGATGAAGGGCGAGCAGCCGCCCAGGACGCTCTCGGAGCTGACGGAGCTGACCAAGAAGCTCACCGTCCGCGACGCCGACGGGAACATCAAGGTCGCCGGGTTCGTCCCGAGCTTCCAGTACTACGAGAACTCCGCCTCGCACATGGCCCCGATGACCGGCGCGACCTGGTACAAGCCGGACGGCACCTCGGCGGTCGGCTCCGACCCGGCGTGGAAGGAGCTGCTGCGCTGGCAGAAGGAGCTCGTCGACTGGTACGGCTACGACAAGCTGGAGAAGTTCCGCAAGAGCCTGGGCCAGGAGTGGTCGGCCGACCACCCCTTCTACAAGGGCAAGATCGCCATGGTCCTGGACGGCGAGTGGCGCAACGCCATGATCGCCAATGAGGCGAAGGACGTCGACTACGGCACCGCCCCGCTCCCGGTCTCCGACGCCAAGCCCGACCTGTACGGCAGCGGCTTCACCGCGGGCACCGTGATCGGCGTGCCCAAGGGCGCGAAGAACCCGCAGGCCGCCTGGGAGCTGGTCAAGTATCTGACCACCGACACCTCGGCGCTGGTCACGCTCTCCAACGCGCTGCGCAACGTGCCGACCACCAAGGCGTCGCTGGAGTCGCCCGACCTGAAGAAGGACGCGAACTTCCAGACCTTCCTCGACATCTTCGCCCACCCCAAGACGAGCACGGTCCCGGCCAACGTCAACAGCACCTTCAACCAGGACTCGCTGCAGGAGTTCCTGGTCAAGTGGGAGAAAGGCTCGGCCACCGACCTCGACGCCGGGCTGGCCGCGGTCGACAAGCGTCTGGACGACAAGATGAAGCTCTCCGGGGGCTGATCCTCGATGAGCATCGTCCACGCCGCGCCGCCCAGGTGGCGGCGCGGCGAGGGCCTCAAGGCCCTCCTTTGGATGTCGCCCTGGCTGGTGGGGTTCGCGGTGTTCTTCGCCTACCCCCTCGCGGCGACGGTCTACTTCTCCTTCCACCGCTACGACCTGTTCACGCTGGAGTTCGTCGGCCTGGACAACTACCGCTACCTCCTGGTGGACGACCGGGCCTGGGTGGCCATCAGGAACACGTTGTGGCTGGTGGTCCTCATGGTCCCCGCGCAGGTGCTCTTCGGGCTTGGCGTGGCGTGGCTGCTCACCCGGCTCAAGGCGGGCGTCGGCTTCTTCCGCACGGTGTTCTACCTGCCGTCGCTGATCCCGGTGGTGGCCGGGACGGTCTCCTTTGTGTTCCTGCTGAACCCCTCGGGGCCGCTCAACCAGTTCATCGAGCTCTTCGGGATCGCCGCGCCCGACTGGTTCGGCGACAAGGACTGGTCCAAGCCCGGCCTGACCATGCTGGCCATGTGGGGCATCGGCAACACCATGATGATCTTCCTGGCCGCGCTGCTGGACGTGCCCAAACACCTGTACGAGGCCGCGGCCATCGACGGGGCGGGCGCGTGGCGGCAGTTCAGGAGCATCACGCTGCCGACGATCTCGCCGGTGCTGATGTTCTCGACGGTCACCGGCGTCATCTACGCCCTGCAGTACTTCACCCAGGCGATGATCGCCTCCCGGGTCGCGGCGGGGGTCACCGACTCCCCCGGCACCACCTTCGTGCCCGGATACCCCGAGTTGTCGACGCTGACGCTGGCCCAGTGGCTGTTCCACGTGGGCTTCCGCGACTTCAGCATGGGGTACGCCTGTGTGCTGGCCCTGCTGCTGTTCGCGTTCTCCACGATCTTCACCCTCATCCTGCTCCGCAGGTTCCGCGCGTTCGACGAAGGAGGAGACCGGTGACCGCCCTCACCACCCCGGCCCCCCTGACCAGGCGGCCCGCCGGGGCCGCCGTGCGCGGCCCGCGCGGCCCGCACGTCCGCGCGATCCTGTACTGGATCGCCACCCACGCCCTCGCCGTCGCGCTGTCGCTGATGTTCCTCGGCCCGCTGGTGTTCGTGGCGCTGACCGCCGTCATGAGCAACGACCAGGCGCTCACCGGCGACCTGTGGCCCCGCACCTGGAACTGGTCCAACTTCGCCGACGTGTTCGCCAGGTCGCGGCTGCTGGCCTGGCTGGGCAACACGTTCCTGTACGCCGGGCTCGGCACCGCGTTCATGCTGCTGTCGTCGATCCCGGTGGCGTACGCGATGGCGCGTTTCCGCTTCCGGGGGCGCAGGCTGGCCTTTTTCGCGGTCATCACGATGATGATGCTGCCGCCCCAGGTCGTCGCGGTGCCCGTCTATCTCATCTGGGCGCGCCTGGACCTCACCGGCACGCTGTGGCCGCTGATCCTGCCGATGCTGTTCGGCGACGCCTTCTCCATCTTCCTGCTCAGGCAGTTCCTGATCACCATTCCCCGGGAGTACACCGAGGCCGCCAGGGTGGACGGCTGCTCGGACTTCCGGACCCTCGTCAGGGTGATCCTGCCGATGGCGCGGCCGGCGATAGCGGCGGTGGGTCTGTTCCAGTTCTTCTACTGCTGGAACGATTACTATGGTCCGCTGCTCTACGCCCACACAAACGAGGCCAACTGGACGCTCTCCCTCGGGCTGGCGTCCTTCCGGGCACTGCACAGCGTGCAGTGGAACCTCACCATGGCGGCGACCCTGCTCGTCATGGCCCCGGTGATCGTCGTGTTCTTCTTCGCCCAGAGGGTTTTCATCGAGGGCGTCACGCTGACAGGAGTAAAAGGGTGAAACTCGCCGTTGTCGGGGGCGGCTCGACGTACACGCCGGAGCTGATCGACGGGTTCGCGCGATTGCGCGACGAGCTGCCGCTGACCGAGATCGCGCTGGTCGACCCGGACGTCCACCGGCTGGAGCCGGTGTCCGGCATGGCGCGCCGGATGCTGGCGCGGGCCGGGCATCCGGCCGCGGTCGTCGCGACCACCTCGGTCGAGGAGGGCGTCGCCGGGGCGAACGCGGTCCTGCTGCAGCTGCGCGTCGGCGGCCAGGCGGCGCGCGACGTGGACGAGACGCTGCCGCTGGAGTGCGGCTGCGTCGGCCAGGAGACGACCGGCGCGGGCGGGCTGGCCAAGGCGCTGCGCACGGTGCCGGTGGTGCTGGACATCGCGGAGAAGGTCAGGAGGCACGCGCCCGGCGCCTGGATCGTCGACTTCACCAACCCGGTCGGCATTGTCACCAGGGCGCTGCTGGAGGCCGGGCACCGGGCCATCGGCCTGTGCAACGTGGCCATCGGCTTCCAGCGCCGCTTCGCCGCGAACCTGGGCGTCGCCCCCGAGCGGATCTCACTGGGGCACGTCGGCCTGAACCACCTCACCTGGGAGCGGGCCGTCCACCTGGACGGGGTGGACGTGTTGCCGAAGCTGCTGGAGAGCCACGCCGAGGAGATCGGCCAGGACGTCGGCCTGCCCGCCGCGCTCATCCGCCGCCTGGGCGTGGTGCCCTCCTACTACCTTCGTTACTTCTACGAGCACGACCTGGTGGTGGAGGAGCAGCGGACCAAGCCGTCGCGCGCGGCCGAGGTCGCGGCGATGGAGAAGACCCTCCTTGATCTGTACGCCGACCCGTCGGTGGACACCAAGCCCGAACTGCTGGGCAGGCGCGGCGGCGCCTTCTACTCCGAGGCCGCGGTGGCGCTGATCGCCTCGCTGGCCGGCGACCGCGGCGACACCCAGGTGGTGAACCTGCGCAACGACGGCACGCTGCCGTTCCTGCCCGACGAGGCGGTCATCGAGGTCCCGGCCACGATCACCTCGGCGGGCGCGACCGCGCTGCCCGTCGCCCCGGTGGAACCCCTCTTCGCCGGGCTCGTCGCCCACGTCACGGCGTACGAGACGCTCGCGCTCGACGCCGCGCTGCGCGGCGGTGAGGAGCGGGTCGCCGACGCGCTGCTGGCCCACCCGCTGATCGGCCAGGCCAGGCTCTCCGGCGACCTGGCCAGGCGCCTGGTCGAGGCCAACCGCGGGCACCTGTCCTGGGCGACCGCGTGAGAACGGTCCTGGCGGTCGACGGCGGCAACAGCAAGACCGACATCGCGCTCGTCGCCGAGGACGGCTCGGTCCTCGCCACCGGGCGCGGCGGCGCCTTCCAGCCGCAGAGCGCGGGGGTGGGCGTCGCGATCGACGCGATCGGCGACACCGTGCGCTCCATGCTCGGCGCCGGCGCGGCCACGCCGTACGCCGACCACGTGGCCGCGTACGTGGCGGGCGCGGACCTGCCGGTGGAGGAGGAGGCTCTCCGCGCGGAGATCCTCTCCCGGGGGTACGGCAGGGAGGCGACCGTCGGCAACGACACCTTCGCGCTGCTGCGCGCCGGGGCGTCCGGCCCCACGGGGGTGGCCGTGGTGTGCGGCGCGGGGATCAACGCGGTGGCGGTCGCCCCCTCGGGGGAGGTGGCGAGATACCCCGCGCTGGGACGGCTCACCGGCGACTGGGGCGGCGGTCTCGGTCTCGGCGAGGAGACGCTCTGGCACGCCGTACGCGCCGAGGACGGCCGGGGACCGGCCAGCGCGCTGGTCCCCGCGGTCAGCGAGCACTTCGGCACCCGCACCGTCGAGGAGGTGTCCCTCGCCGTCCACTTCGGCGAGCTGCCCTACGGCAGGCTGAACGAGCTGGTCCCGGTGCTGATGGCGGTCGCGAACCGGGGGGACGGGGTGGCCCGCTCGCTGGTGACGCGGATGGCCGAGGAGGTCGTCGTGCTCGCGGTGGTCGCGATGCGCCGCCTGGACCTGCTCTCCGTCCCGATGGAGGTGGTCCTGGGCGGAGGGGTGCTCACCGCCCGCGATCCGCTGATGAGCGAGCTGCTGGAGCGGGGCTTCGCCGAGAGCGCCCCGCAGGCCAAGCTGATCGTCGCCGACGTCGCGCCCATCATGGGCGCCGCCCTCCTGGGCCTGGACGCCCTCGGCGCCACCGAGGGGGCCAGGGCCCGTCTGCGGGGCCACTTCCACGCCCTGACGTGACACGCCCCTCGACATGACACTTCCTCGACATGACGGGGTGACATCGCGCCGCACGGCCCGCGTCCCACGGCGCGGGCCGCGGCGTGCGGAGGGCCCGAATGCTCAGGAGGCCGGATGGTCCTCCGGCGGGGGAAGGAGCGTGGCCGCCGCGCTCTCGGCGAGCAGGGTGAGGAAGGCCCTGCCGAGGGCGTCGAACCCGGTGCGCGCGTAGGCGGTGAGGACGCGGGTCACGACGGGCCTCGGCCGGAGGATGTGGCCCGCGTACCCTCCGGGCACGATGTTGGCGGGGATGAGCGCGGGTCCCATACCGGCGGCCGCGAGGGCCGGGGCCGACGCCGTCTGCTCGGTGCGTACCGCGATCCTGGGCTGGAACCCGGCCTCCGCGCAGGCGCGGTCCAGGATGTCGGCCAGGCCGTTGCCGGGGGCGTAGTGGACCCAGCGGCGGTCACGCAGGTCGCCCAGGTCCACCGAGGACGCCCCGCCGGACGCGAGGGGGTCGCCGGGGGAGACGGCCACCACGAACTCCTCGGTACCGAGCGTGCGCACCGGCCCCGCCCAGGACGCGGGCCGGGGACCGATCGCGAGGTCGGCCTGCCCGCTCGCCATCGCCTCCGCCAGTTCGTCGGCGTGGCGGTGCTCGAAGAGCCTGACGTCGACCCCGGGATGGAGACCGCTCCAGGCGCGCAGCGCGGCGGGCAGCACGCCCAGGCTCACCGAGTAGACCGTCGCCAGCCGCAGCTCTCCCCCGGCCAGCCCGGTCGTCTGACGTACGGCCGACAGGGCGCGGGCCGCGTCGGCCAGGGCGGCCCGCGCGTGGGGCAGCATCGCGCGCCCGGCCGCCGTGAGGTGGACGGCCCTGGGCAGCCGTTCGAGCAGGGAGGCGCCGACCGACCGCTCCAGCGCCCGGATCTGGTGCGACAGGGCCGGTTGCGTGACGTGGAGGATCTCGGCGGCCCGCGTGAAGGAGCCCTGGTCGACGATGGTCACCAGGTATTCGAGCTGTCGCAGGCTCAGCATGCGCAAAAATTATCAGAGCCTCGTGAAGCATAACTTTTGATCATCCAAAGCTTCGGGCACCCACGACGCCCGCCATAAACGACGTTCATGGCCGCGACAAGAAACAAGCCTTGGACTCATCGGAGAGCGGCCGCGCAGAATCGGACCGCACGGCACCGGGGCGGGAGCGTGACCGCGCGCCGGCCCATCCGCACCGATCGGGAGAAGAACGATGAGCACCCAGCCCAAGGTCGCCCTCGTCGTCGGCGCCCAGGGGGTGATCGGCCGCAACCTGGTCGACCACCTCGCGGCGCTCGGCGACTGGGACGTGATCGGCCTGTCGCGCCGAGGCGGGGAGAGCGCGGGGCGGGTCCGCCACGTACGGGTCGACCTGCTCGACCGGGACGACTGCGCCAAGAAGCTCGGCGAGCTCACCGGCGTGACCCACGTCTTCTACGCCGCCTACCAGGACCGGCCGACCTGGACCGAGCTCGTTCCGCCCAACCTCGCCATGCTCGTCAACGTCGTCGACGCGGTCGAGCCGGTGGCGCCGGGCCTGCGGCACGTCAGCCTCATGCAGGGATACAAGGTCTACGGCGCGCACCTGGGTCCCTTCAAGACCCCGGCCCGTGAGAGCGACCCGCACCACATGCCGCCGGAGTTCAACGTCGACCAGCAGAACTTCCTGGAGGAGCGTCAGAGGGGCTCGGGGTGGACATGGACGGCGATCCGCCCGTCCGTGGTGTGCGGCTTCGCCCTCGGCAACCCGATGAACCTGGCCATGGTGATCGCGGTGTACGGCGCGATCTCGAAGGAACTGGGCCTGCCGCTGCGCTTCCCCGGCCGGCCGGGGGCCTACGACACGCTGCTGGAGATGACCGACGCGGGACTGCTGGCCAGGGCGACCGTCTGGGCCGCGACCGACGAGCGCTGCGCCAACCAGGCGTTCAACGTCAACAACGGCGACCTCTTCCGCTGGAACGACATGTGGCCGAGGATCGCCGGGTTCTTCGACCTGGAGGTGGCCCCTCCCCTGCCGATGTCGCTCGACGTCGTCATGGCCGACAAGGGACCGCTCTGGGAGGCCATGACCGAGAGGTACGGGCTGGAGCCGCACCCGTACGAGGAGGTGTCCTCCTGGGCCTTCGGCGACGCCGTGTTCTCCTGGGACTACGACTTCTTCGCCGACGGTTCCAAGGCCCGGCGCTTCGGCTTCCACGAGTACGTCGACACCGAGGCGATGTTCCTGGGCATCCTTGGCGACCTCCGCCGCCGCAGGATCATCCCCTGAAAGGCCCGTTCCCGCGAAAGCGGCCTCAGGGCTCGATCGACTCCGCGACCCGGGCGTAGACGGTCAGCAGGAGGTCCCAGAAGCGGCCCACGTCGAGGGAGGTGCCGACCAGGGCGTTGGGGACACGGCCCCGGAGGGCGAAGTCGGTCACGGTCATCCCGGCGGTGAAGCGGCCCGCCGTCTCGACGTCCACGACGGCGGGTTCGAGGGTGATCAGCGACGGGTCGATCAGGTGGGCGATCGCGCAGGCGTCGTGGATCGCGGGCCCGCCCTCGGCGGTGATCACGCCGTAGAACCGCACGCACGGCAGGAGCAGGTCGGCGCCGAGCCTGCCCATGGCCGCCATGCGCTCCGCCACCGCCTCGGTGGTCACGGCGCCGCGGCTCACGTCGAGACCGATCATGGTCACCGTCCAGCCCGCGCCGAAGACGACCGCGGCGGCCTCCGGGTCGGCGGCGATGTTGAACTCGGCCGCGGGAGAGAAGTTGCCCCGCGTGTAGGACCCGCCGAGGATCGTGAGGCCCCGCGCCCAGTTCACGATCGCGGGCTCCCTGAGCACGGCGAGCGCCACGTTGGTCAGTGGGCCGATGGCGACCAGGGTCACCTCGCCCGGGTGGGCCCGGAGCGTCTCGACGATGAAGTCGACCGCGTGCCCGGCGGCCGGCGGGAGCGACGCGGGGGGCAGCAGCGCGTCCCCCAGGCCCGAACCCCCGTGTATCCCGGCCGCGTCCACCCGGGGGCGCAGAAGGGCGCCCGCGCTGCCCGCGACGACCGGCACCCCGCCGAACCCCAGGAACTCGCGGAGCCGCAGCGCGTTGTCGGTGGTCCTGGCCAGCTCGACGTTGCCGCCGACCGTGGTGATCCCCAGGATCTCCAGCTCGGGACTCCCGTGGGCGAGGACGAGCGCCAGTGCGTCGTCGATCCCGGGGTCGCAGTCAATGATGATCTTTCTGGGAGGCACCCGTCCAGCTTGGATCAGTCACCTCATCCCCGGCAAGTCAGAAAAAATCCCGATAAGCGGAGAACGGGCTGGTTGTCGCCTTCGGGGAAACGATCCTTCGCACGCGCTCCCCGAAACGGGAGGCGAGCCGATCACCGCCTTCGGGAAAAAGCCGACCTCCGGGAAGACGCCGACGGCCCTCACCGCACGCGGCCGATCACCGCGCCCGGGGAGGCACTGGCGGACCCGCACCGGGGGTCAGGCGCGCTCCTCGGGCCTCCCGTTCTCCTGGCCCGCCGGCTCCGGGGTGCGGTGCTCGTACGGCGTGCTGAGCACGACCGTCGTGCGGGTGGAGACGTTGGCGGCGGTGCGGATCTGGTTCAGCAGCTCCTCAAGCGCGATCGGCGAGGCCACCCGGACCTTGAGGATGTAGCTCTCGTCCCCGGCCACGCTGTGGCAGGCCTCGACGGCGCTCAGATGGGCCAGCCGCTCCGGCGCGTCGTCGGCGGCGGCCGGATCGATCGGCTTGATGGAGACGAACGCGGTGAGCGAGAGCCCGATGGCGTCGTAGTCGACCAGCGCGGCGTACCCGCGCAGCACCCCGCGCTTCTCCAGCCGGCGCACCCGCTGGTGCACCGCCGACACCGAAAGCCCGGTCTCCCTGGCGAGATCGGTGAAGCTCATCCGGCCATCCTTGGCCAGCAATGTGACGATACGGCGGTCGATCTCCTCCATCCGGTAAACGGTAACGGCATTCGGATCCCGCACGTACCGTCCGCGTGTCACGGCACGGTCCCAACCGCGATCTCCGGGGGCCCCTCCTGTCCGGTCCCGTCCTCCCGCTCCGGCGCGATGGCCCCCGCGGGCAGCGTGATGACGAAGCGGGCGCCCCCGGTGTGCTCGGTGTCCAGCCGGATCATGCCGCCGTGCTGCTCCACGATCTTCCGGCAGAGCGCCAGGCCGATCCCGGTGCCCTCGTAGGCGTCGCGCTGGTGCAACCGCTGGAAGATCACGAAGATCTTGTCCGCGGACTTTCCGGCCTGTGACTTCGCCGCCATCTTCCCCGTTACCCCCAAGTCGCTCCAGAGGCGCGTCGCGAACCCGCTGCGAGTTCGGCTTCTCGAAGAAGGCCTTCCACTGAGAGCGCCCGTGTAGCAGGGTGCCCCTACCGTTTGGAGAGATCCAGAATCAGGGCGTCAGAGGTCATCGCGTCGGGCGCTGGTCGTACGGTGCCCACTACCTGCCATCCCCACCGCTGGTACATGGCGTGCGCCAGAGCCTTCGGATTGGCCAGCAGCGTTGCACACGGTGCGTCCTGCTTGGCCAGCAGTTCGTCGAGGAGATGCCTGCCGATGCCGCGGCCCCGGAAGCTCTGACGGACGTTCAGTTCGATGATCGCGAATTTAGGCAAGTCGGCTACTTCGGCGGGAGCAGGAGTAGATTCTCCGCCCCACCACCAGCCCTTTTCAAGTGCGAGACCGAAGGCGAACCCTACGAGTTCCGCCTCAGACCTTGCCGAGACCAAAGAAAAGCCATCACGCTTCAACTGCTGGCCCGTACGCTCAGTGAATCGCTCCCGACTGTAAAGCGGTCCTGAAAGGTAGGGGGGCTCGGCGCGGGTCTGCAGGTATAAATCGACGTGCTCTTCATCGAGTACCGCTCTGGCCGCCGGGCCGGTCAGGTGTTGAAGATTAATGCTCATTCGCCCTCTTTTGACGCCGAAAGTGCAAGATGTGCACGGTAATCGTTGACAGCTCGTTGCGCCTTCTGCCCTGTTGGCGCAGCGTCAGCCACGACATGAGCGATATGCATCACGAACTGCGTCATACGGCCAGAGTCGAGGCTTTCCATGATCGTGACAGCATGTTGCAGCCCATCGTCGACGTCTCCCTTCCGCACCGCCGACGCTGCCTGATGCAGGCGAATCTGAGCTACCTGTCGCTCGTGCCCCCGGGGGTAGGCGTCGAGCGCTTCTTGCTGCGCGGCAGGGGCAGACAAGTCATCCATCAAGGTAAGAACGAGAGAGCGGGAGTGTAGCAACCTGAGCACCGGCCACCCCTCGACGGACCTGCTGTTGCCGGTAACACTGTCGGGAAGCTTCATGAAAGCCTCTGCCTGTTCGGCCAAGCTGCTACGCGCACCAGCGTGATCGCCCATGAGTGCCAAGGCATGGGCGCGGGAACCCAAGGCGCTCACCGCGGCACGACCCGGCTGATCAGCGGTCAAGTCCAGAGCCGTTTTCACACGTGACAGCACCACGGTCAGAGGTCGGCGCTCGTACAAAGCCTGAATCGCCTCCAACGCGTGCGCGGCGGCGACGAACTCAGGATCACCGGTCTGAGTTGCTGTCCTGCGCGCAGAAATCCACCAGTGCATCGATTCACGAGCATGTCCGGCAGAACCGAGCGCATAGGCCAGGAACAGCGTCAACCGGGCGTTCACTCGTAGCCAACCTGATACTTCGCGACCCGGCACGGCCGGCAGAGTCCGCTGGAGGGTCAGGAGATCCATTGACAGATCTCTGATCACCTGAGCCAACGGACGCGCGAAGATTCCGTGAGCGTGCCCCCATGCGATTTCTTCCCACGTGTCCAGGTCAGGTCCGCCGAGCTGCTTGTCCACGATGGTGCGCAGCTGCTCCAGCCCTGGGAGCAGGGCAGAGACGCCCACTCCCGTAGCACCCAGGAGGAGTTGCCTTCGCGCTTCGTTCATATCGCCAGGATCAAGCACGTTCGCGCTTCCCGCCACTACTCCTGACTTAGGTTTGGCTGTCTCGATGAGAGCGTGCAGGGCGATCAGGGTGCCATCGGCACCGTACGTCGCGTCAAGACGTTTCACCACATCAGCCGATGGAGAACCCTTTCCCCGTTCGCATCGGGCGAGCCATGACAAATCAAGATGGAGCTCGACGCCGACGTCTTCGAGGCTGCGGCCACGCCGCAGCCTCCACTGTCTCAGCGACGCGCCAAGCAGGTGACGTGGCGACTCCGAGGGATCAACCGCATCAGGATTGCGAGACATGGCGGCCCCTGCCTTTTGGGTCCAATTGGCTTGTCGCATAAGCCAGATCAGAACTCTAGATGAACTCCGTGCATGCCTCCAATATGGCACGTGAGACCTCACTGAACACGAATTAGTTACCCAAATTAGCGATATATGTCCTTTTTAGGTATTACGCCCTATCGTTGATGAAAGGAGCGAATGATGCCCACTAGACCCTGCTCCTCGTCCCCTCCACAGCCGATGACCGAACAGACGGTTTATCGCAAAGATCTTCCCCCGACAGGAACCCCCGGAGACAAACTCCTGAACGGAGCCCTGAGTAGTTTGTTGGTCGAAGTTACGTACGCTCTTCAGCGCCTGCGTCACGGTCTGCACTCCTACGGTCTTCATCCGGCCATCGGCTACACCGGAGGGGCGAAGCTGCACGTGGCCAACGACGTGACGGTGCGCGTCGGTGCGACCGGCGGCGTCTTGGCCTTCACCTGGACGATCAAGCCGGGCTTGAGCGTCGCCGCGCAGGACGCCGCCACGACCGTTCCGGTGAGCGATGTGGACGAGGCCGCCCGGCTGATCGCCGAGGCCCTCGGTCGTGCCTCCCTCCCGGAAGACGCCTGGAAGTCATGAGACCGGCGCGGCGGCAGGGAGTGCCGGAACTCCTGGTCACCGCGCCGCACCACCCGTGCGCCTGAGTCCCACGTCGAGGGAGGTCGCACAGCCCTGCGATATCTGCCATGACGCTGACCGCACCTGGAAGCTCCTGGCGCGGCACTGCCCGGACATCAAACCCCTGGTCTTGTTCGACACGCTTCGCCTAGCGCAGGCCGCCAGCCCCGAAGTGCTGCGCCACAGCATGAACGCGCTGCTGCGCTGGCACAAGCTGGCCGAGCAGACTGAGCAGCTCGCGGCCGGAGTGCAACCCCAGCGCGCTCTGTGGGACGCGGTCGGCGTCGGTCTGCTGCCGCCTGCGCTGATCACGACGTGGTCGGAGAGACGAGACGCACCGAGCACCAGCGAACTCGCCAACGTGTCCCCGCCGCTGACGATCTGCTCGTAAGTCTGAAATCCCAGAGAAAGAGGAGAACGATGTCACGTCACATCCTGGTGACCGGCGGAGCCGGATTCATCGGCTCCCACCTGTGCTTCGCCCTGCTCAACCGGGGCAACCGGGTCACCGCGCTGGACAACCTCTCGGCCGGGCGCCTGCCCGCCTTGGATGACCTGCTCAACGACAAGAACTTCACCCTGCTGGAGCAGGACATCGCCGAGCCGATCGACTGCGGCGAGGTGGACGCGGTCATGCACATGGCCATCCCGGTCGGGCCCGAGGTCGTGCTGCGCCGCCCGATCGACACGATGCTCGCCGGATCGACCGGCACGTTCAACGCGCTGGAGGTGGCCAGGAAGTACGGCGCGCGGTTCGTGCTCGCCTCCACCTCCGAAATCTACGGCGCCCCTCTCGTGCATCCACAGGGCGAGGACTACACCGGCAACGTCGATCCCACGGCGCCGCTGTCGTGCTACGACGAGGCCAAGCGGTTCTCCGAGGCCCTCACGTTCTCCTATCTGCGCGAGCACGGTCTCAACATCGGGGTGGTGCGGCCGTTCAATGTCTACGGGCCTGGCATGTCCCCCGACGACCGGCGGGTGGTCCCGGCGTTCATCCGGCAGGCGATGGCGGGCCAGACGCTGACGCTGCACGGCGACGGCTCCCAGACCCGGTCGCTGTGCTACGTCGAGGACTTCGTCACTGGCCTGATGGCCATGCTCGACAGCGACGAAACAGGCCCCATCAACCTCGGATCGGACGAGGAGGTCACCATCCGTACCCTGGCCGATCTGGTCGTCGAGGTGGTTGGCTCCGGCGCTGTCGAAACCGTTCCGGGCCGCCAGCAGGACTCCCACGTGCGCTGTCCGGACATCAGCCGCGCACGCAGGCTGCTCAGCTGGGCACCGACGGTGCCGTTGCGCGCGGGCATCGAGCGCACCGTGGCCCAGGTCCGTGCCCAGCAGGCCGCTTGACCCGCTATGGCCGTCATCGTGATCCCCGCAGCGTGGCGCACCGCCGCGGGGATCCCCCACGGGAAACTGGAGTGCGCCGCGGAAACGGTCGGTGACGCCGTTGAGTGGCTGGTCACGGCCCACCCCGAACTGGAGCCGCGGGTTCTGGCCGAGCCGGGCCGGCTGGTCAGCTGGGTCAGCCTCTACCTCGGTGCGGACGACATTCGCGACCTGGACGGCCTGAACACCACTGTGCCGCCCGAGAGCGAGATCGTCGTGCTGCCCGCGCTGGCCGGAGGCTGATCATGGGCGATGAGAACAGCGAGATGGTGTTCATCCCGGGCGGGCAGGTAGCGATCGGTGCGCCCGGCCGCCACCTGGACCAGGTCAGTAACGCTCAGCCCTACCCTCGGTCCTGGTTCGCCGACGAAACACCGCAACACCACCGCCGGGTGTCGCCGTTCCTCCTGGCTCGCCACCCGGTCACCAACGCCGCCTTCGCCGTCTTCGTCCAGGACAGCGGCTACCGGACGGCGGCCGAGCGGCGCGGCTTCGGCCTGGTGTACGGCGAGACCTTCTGGGAGGAGCGTCCCGGCGCCTGCTGGAGGCATCCCAACGGCCCCGGCAGTGATCTGTCAGGGCGCCTCCAGCACCCGGTGGTGCACATCTCCCGCGCCGACGCCGACGCCTACTGCGTCTGGGCAGGACGCCGCCTGCCCACCGAAGAGGAATGGGAGTACGCCGCGCACGGCCCGACCTGGCACCCGTGGCCCTGGGGAGAGGAGTTCGATCCTGAGCTCGTCAACTGCGCCGACCACTGGGCGGGCCGGCTGGTGGACGGCCTGACCGGCTGGCGCCGCTGGTGGGCCCGGCAGCGCGGCCGACGTGGCGACCTCCCGGCGACCACACCGGTCGGCGCGTTCTCCCCGTACGGCGACTCGGTGTTCGGCATCGCCGACATGGCGGGCAACGTCGGCGAATGGACCGCCACCACCTACCGGCTATACGCCGAACAGGTGGAGTGCGATCCGATCCTGCGACAGGCCCAGGGACGCTACGGCGTGCTGCGCGGCGGCGGCTGGATGAACCTGCGCTGGCAGACGCGCACCACCGAGCGCATCGCCTGCGATCCGGCCTACAGCACCTGGGCGTCAGGGTTCCGGTGCGCAGCGCCCCTCCCCTCCGGACTCTCTTAATCCCCCCGTCCACCACGATGAGCCCCCCTAGGCTGCCTACCATGCACGCACTCGTCACCGGCGGGGCCGGGTTCATCGGCTCCCACCTCACCGATGCCCTTCTGTCCCGGGGGACCGCCGTCACCGTGATCGACAACCTGTCGACCGGGCGCACCAGCCGGTTGCCCGTCGGCGTTGACCTGCGGAAGGTGGACATCACCGATACCGACGCGGTCACGGCCGTGGCCGAAGAGGTGCGGCCACAGGTCATTTTTCACCTGGCCGCCCAGATCGACGTGAGGGCCTCGGTCGAGGACCCGGCTCGGGACGCGGCCATCAACATCGGCGGCACCATCAACCTGCTCCAGGCGGCACTCGCGGTGGGGGCGAAGCTTGTCTTCGCCTCCACCGGCGGCGCCCTGTACGGCGTGCGGGCGCCCATCCCTTCAGACGAGAGGGTCCTGCCCGCTCCGGAGGCACCGTACGGCACCGCGAAGTACGGCGCCGAGCAGTACCTCGGCCTGTTCAACCGCCTGCACGGCACCGGGCACACCGCGCTGCGGCTGGGAAACGTCTACGGGCCCCGTCAGGACCCGAGCGGCGAAGCCGGGGTGGTGGCGATCTTCGCCGGGTGTGCCCACCGAGGGCAGCAGCCCACGATCTTCGGTGACGGCGCACAGACCCGCGACTATGTCTATGTCGGCGATGTCGTCGCCGCGTTCATCGCCGCGGCGGCCACCGAGCGCGGCGGGATCTGGAACATCGGCACCGGCCGGGAAACCAGTGTCCTGGAGCTGATCCAGCACGTCGGCCAGGCCGCAGGCCGGGCGGTGGATCCGGTCTTCGCCGCGGCCCGGCCCGGGGAGCTGCAGCGCAGCGCCCTGGACGCGGGCGCCGCCCGGCGGGATCTGGGCTGGACGGCCGCCACGCCCATCGAGGAGGGGATCGCCCGCGTATATACGTGGGTGCGAGACGGCCAGCCTGAGCAGGGCGGCCTGTAGGCCGCGTCGGCTACGCCATCAGCCGCATGCACTCGTACGCCTCGGCCGCCTCCGCGCCGCACTGCATGCCGCGCAGGGTGGCCAGGCCGCGTAGCGTCTCGTCCGAGCGCGTGTGCGGGTACTCCCGGCGCTGGCTGGCGTACAGGTCCATCGCGGTGATCTTCGCGTTCACGTGCCGGGGCTCCAGCGTCACGTAGAAGTTCGGCGGCGCGGTGGGCGTCATGCGCCACTGATCGGCGGCCTGCTCGTAGGCCAGCACCACCGGCGGGTGGTGTCGCCTGCGGCGGTCGCTGGGGCGCAGCGCGGTGATGGCGGCCTCGGCGACCGCCTGGTGGTCCTGGTTGTAGCTGGTCGGGTGCGGGAACGCGATCAGCGTGGGCTTCAGGGTGGTCAGCGAGATCGGTGTGGTGTCCTCGATCACCCGCGACAACTCCAGGCGCGGTACCTGGTCGAGGGTCAGTTGAGCCGCCTTCGGCAGGGCGACGTGCCAGGACGTGATGCCGAGGTGGGCGGCGACCTTCTCGATCTCCTCCCGGTTCTCCACCTCGGTGGAGAACCCCGCCGCCGCCTGCTGCACGTCCGCACCGATGGTGACATACATGACGTGCACCTCCCCGCCCGCCTCGCTGATCCGGGAGATGAGACCGCCGCAGCCGATGACCTCGTCGTCGGGGTGCGGGGCGATGATGAGCGCCCGTTGGTCGGCCCAGTTGATCGTCATATCGTGCTCACGACTCCTTCTGCCATCAACACCTCTGGAGACAGGACGGGGACCGGCCAGGAGGGGTTGGCGCGCCAGTTCGGCCAGTCGGCGCCGAACGCTCCGCGACGGTCTTGAATCATCGCCAGCACTTCGTCACGGGCTTCCCGCACCTCCTGGTGTTCGTCGTCGGTGACGATGCCCATCCGTCTGGCGTGGCGGTACTCGTCTTCGTCTTTCCAGGCCCACCGCGCCAGGTCCGGCGTTACGACCAGATCGAGGAACAGGTCGAAGGTGTCGATTCCGGTGGCGGTGCGCCGGTAGGGGCGTTGGAAGTTGACATACCAGCGGTTCAGCCGGTGATCGGGGGTGAAGAACAGGTTGACACTGAAGAAGGCGTGCTCACCGATGATGCTGAGCCAGACACTTTCGCGCCACGTCCAGTGGCCCAGTTCCCATTGCCGGGCGGCGAGATTTGTGATCGCCGCATCACGCGCTACGGCGTCTTCGTTCCGCAACCAGCTGATCCACGTGGTCGGGGCGAGACTTCGGATACCGGGCCAGTAGGCCAGGGCGAGCTCATGGCCGGTGTCGTGGACGACTCGGTGCGGAGAAGCCGTCCACACCCGACCGTCGAAGATGTCGCGCCGGATCACTGTGCCCCCTTCGGGGAACCGTGCTGCCACGGGAAGCGTCATGAGCGCATGGTGCCATGCCACAGGCGCTACCGGACCTGAAGAACGCGCCCCTTTGGGGCTTAGTAAACTCTTTGACCTGCGGTGATGTCATGAATGAGGCTCAGGAATCAGCGAATGACCCACTGGCGGCCAACGGTGGCCGGTCGTTACCTGCCGTGATCACAGCGCAGGAACGCGGATCCCGGCCGATGTCGGCCAGAGCCACGCTGATCCGCGCATCAACCCCGAGTATCTCGGCCACTCCGACCCGGCGTTCATTCTCCGTGTCTACGTCCACACGCAGACAACCCCATGAGCGGGCACGCGAGGCAATCGACGGGCGCATGCATCGACCTCAGCTCGCAGCCGGGCAGAACCAGGGCAAAACTGAACTCCATCAAAAATCATCGGGCGATTCGACCGTCGTCCGATAATCTTCACTTTGGATCATCTCGGCGGGCAGCGTGATGACGAAGCGGGCGCCCCCGGTGTGCTCGGTGTCCAGCCGGATCGTGCCGCCGTGCTGCTCCACGATCTTCCGGCAGAGCGCCAGGCCGATCCCGGTGCCCTCGTAGGCGTCGCGCTGGTGCAGCCGCTGGAAAATAATGAAGATCTTGTCCGCGAAGTTGGGCGAGATGCCGATGCCGTTGTCGGTCACGGTCATCCGCACCCCCTCGTCGAGCCGCTCGGACTCGATCGTGACCCGGGGCGCGCGGCCGGGGTCACGGAACTTCAGGGAGTTGCCGATCAGGTTCTGCCAGAGCATCACGAACTGGGTCCGGTCCCCGACGACGACGGGCAGGTCACCGACCTCGATCTCGGCCCCGGAGTCCTCCACCGCCGCCGAAAGGTTGGCCAGGGCCCTGCCGACCACGTCGTTCAGGTCCATCTCGACGGGTTCCCTGGCGACGCGGCCCACCCGGGAGAAGGTGAGCAGCTCGTTGATGAGGACCTGCATGCGCTTGGCGCCGTCCACGGCGAAGTCGATGTAGGTGTTGGCCCTGTCGTCGAGCTGGGAGGCGTACCGCTGCTGGAGCATCTGGCAGAAGGAGGCGATCTTCCGCAGCGGCTCCTGCAGGTCGTGCGAGGCCACGTAGGCGAACTGCTCCAGCTCCGCGTTGGAGCGCTTCAGCTCCTCGGCCTGGGCGGCGATCCGCAGCCGGGCGCCGCGGGCCTCCTCCAGCTCGGTGACGATGCGCCCGCGCATCGCCTCCATGTCGTCGGCCAGCTCCGCGAGGTCGGCGGGGCCGCCGGTGTCGACGTGGTACGCGAAGTCTCCCCGGGTGACCCGGCGGGAGGCCTCCCGGAGACGGGTCAGGGGGCCGAACACCGCGATCCTCAGCAGTACCGCCACCGTGACGATGGTGATCAGGAAGGCGGCCAGGATCCCGAAGAAGGTGGCGTCCCTGATGGTGCGGGCGACCTCCAGGTCGGCACGGGCCAGCTCCCTCGCGCGGTTCCAGGCGACGTTCTGGACGTCGAGCGCCTTCCTGACGGCGTCGAAGGAGCGCTTGCTCTCCTCGGCCTGCCCGGCGCTCACGCTCTCCGGGCCCTTCTCCCTGACGCTGGCGATCATCGGCTCCGCGTAGCGGGTCCGCCAGTCGGCGGCCCGCCGCTCCACCTCCCGGAGTGCCAGCAGCGGCTCCGGGCCCGGCACCAGCCGCTCGATCTGTGACGACACGGCGAGCTCGTCGCGCCGCCCCTCCACGTACGGCTGCAGGAACTCCTCCTTGTCGGTGATGACGAAGCCCCGCACCCCGGTCTCCTGGTTCAGCAGGGTCGCCTGCAGGCGCGCCGCCTGGATCCTGCCCACCGAGATGTGGTCGATCAGCCTGTTGGAGGCGGACGCCGCGTTCTGCAGGACCGTGGCGCCGACGATCGCCGACACCCCGAGCAGGAGGGTCATGGCGAGCAACACGACGTTGAACCACGTCTGCGCGCTCCAGCGGCTCTTCCGAGATCCGCGGGAAGGTGTCTCGGTGGTCATCGGCCTCTCACTTCACACGGTGTCGTCCCGCGCGGTCGGCGGGTGCCCGGCGGGGTGGACGAAAGATACCGGAAGGAGCCGCCGGCCACGCACGTGATCCCCGTCCGGGGGAGCGGCGCCCCGGTGCCCGGGAAGTCCAAAGCGCGCCGTACAGTCGCGTGATGAGCAACCTGGAGACGGATCCGCGGGAGTCGGCGTGCGGCGGCCTCGCGGACGTGGCCGCCGAACCGGTGAACGAGCTGCTGACCGGCCGGGACGTGGTGCTGGGCGGTCCCCGGGCGATGAGGGTCACCAGGACCCTGCCGAACCGGGACGTCAGGATGGTCGGCGCGTGGTGCTTCGTCGACCACTACGGCCCCGAGCGGGCGACGATGCACGTCCCCCCGCACCCGCACACCGGCCTGCAGACCGTGAGCTGGCTCGTGGAGGGCGAGGTCCTGCACCGCGACAGCGTCGGCAGCGAGCAGCTGATCAGGCCGGGTCAGCTCAACCTGATGACCGCCGGGCGGGCCATCTCCCACGCGGAGGAGTCACCGGCCGAGGCCGTGCTGCACGGGGTCCAGCTGTGGGTGGCGCTCCCCTCCGCCGCCCGGGAGAGCGCCCCGGCCTTCGAGCACCACCCGGCGCTGCCCACGCTGACCTCTCCGGGGGTGACGGTGACCGTCATCATGGGCGAGCTGGGCGGTGTCACCTCCCCGGCGACGGTCCACACCCCGCTGGTCGGGGCCGAGGTGACGCTGGAGGCGGGCGCCGGGACCTCGGTCCCGCTCCGTCCCGGCTTCGAGTACGCCGCGCTGGCCCTGTCCGGCACCGTACGGGTCGGCGGTACGGACCTCTCCCCCGGCCCGCTGCTCTACCTGGGCGGCGGACGCTCGGAGCTGACCCTGGAGGCCGAGGGGGCCGGACGACTGCTGCTCCTGGGCGGCGAACCGTTCGAGGAACGGATCGTCATGTGGTGGAACTTCGTCGGCCGCGACCACGAGGAGATCGTCCGGTTCCGGCGGGAGTGGATGGAAGGGGACGGGTTCGGCACGGTGCCCGGCGCGGGAGCCGCCCCGCTGCCCGCGCCCGAGTTGCCCCTCACCCCCCTCAAGGCACGCGGGCGCCGCCGCTAGCGGCCGGCGGTCCCGCACCTCAGGGCGCCCTCTCTGTCACGGGGAGGGCGCCCTGAGGCGTTTCTGTCCGGTAAAGGACGTGAACGGAGTGAAAGGTCACGCCATCCGGTCCCGATCGGCCGCGTGCTCTTGACAGCCCATTATTCCTACCTGAATAGTGTGGATATATTCGAGCCGCCGCAGGACATCGCCGAGCTGCGCGGATCCTCACCAGCCGCGACCGCGAGGAGACCCTCCGATGCAGGAATCCCCCCACAGTGACCTTCCGAATACCTCCGGGGGGCCCGGCAGTCCCGGCAGTGAGGTGCTGTCCCGCCTCCCCGGCCTGTCACGACGCCTCTTCCTCGGCGCGGCCGGGGGCGCCGCGCTGACCGGGCTGCTCGCCGCCTGCGCGGGCGGCGCGGGCGACCCGGCGGGGGCGAGCGGCTCCCGGACGGTTCCCGCCTCCGCGCCGGGCACGCCGAAGACCGGCGGCGTCCTGCGCGCCGGTTCTCCCCCGCCGCCGACCGCGGTCGACCCCGTCACCATGTACGACGGCTCCGCGATCGCGATCGTCCAGCTGGTGGCCGACTATCTGGTCTGGCTGGACAGGGACTTCAAGCTGGTGCCCCGCCTGGCCGAGAAGTGGGAGTCCGAGGAGGGCGGCAAGCGCTGGGTCTTCTCCCTTCGCGAGGGCGTCACCTTCTCCGACGGCACGCCGCTGGACGCGAAGACGGTCAAGGCCACCTTCGACCGGCTGCTCGATCCGAAGAGCAAGTCCGCCGCCGCGGCGGCCTTCGACTCGGTCCTGGCCGAGGGCGGCATCGGCGTCCGGGGGGACTCGACGGTCGTCTTCACCCTGGAACGGCCCTTCTCCGACTTCCCGTACCTGGTCTCGGCAGGAAACTACAACGCGGTGATCCTCAAGAGGGACTACGCGGGCGACTTCACCGGCAAGCCCGTCGGCACCGGCCCGTTCCTGCTGGAGTCGTACGACGCCTCCAGCGGGGCGGTGTTCACCCGCAACCCGAAGTACTGGGAGCCCGGAAAGCCGTACCTGGACGGCGTGCGGATCACCTTCTACGCCGACGACCAGGCGGACCTGCTCGCACTGCAGAGCGGCGAGATCGACGCCCAGATCCTCAGCCGCCCCGCGCTGGCCGGGCCGCTCGACGGGGTCGGCGGCATCACCGTCGACCAGGTTCAGGGCACCGGCCTGACCGCCTTCACCCTGCGCGTGGACCAGCCGCCCTTCGACAAAAAGGAGGTGCGTCAGGCGGTCGCGTACGCCCTGGACCGGCCGGGGGTGAACGCGGGCGTCTACGACGGCATCGGCGCGCTGGGCAACGACCACCTGTTCGCCGCGCTGTTCCCGGCCGCGCCGCCGGACGTGCCGCAGCGGGCCAAGGACCCGGCGAAGGTCGCGTCGCTGCTCGCCGCGGCCGGGGTGGACAGGCTCTCCTTCGCGCTGACGTACGACCCGCCGAGCAAGGACTACGCCCTCACCGTGCAGGACCAGCTCAAGCAGGTCGGCATCGAGGTGGAGCTCGACCAGCGCACCTCCGGCGACTTCTACGGCGGCGACCAGGAGAAGGACACCCCCTGGCTGTTCACCCCGGCCAACCTGGTGGGCTGGGCCGGGCGCGCGGTGCCCAGCCAGTTCATCATCCCGATGGTCAAGAGCGGCGGCGTGTGGAACGGCTCGAAGTACGCCAACCCCGCGCTGGACGCCGCCACCGACGCCTACGACTCGGCGACGACCGACGAGGAGCGCGGGGCCCAGGCGGCGATCATCGCCAAGGCGCTGCACGAGGACGTCCCGGTGATCATCGCGGTCTGGAGCGGCACCGTCCGGGCCTACGACGCCAAGCGCTTCACCGGCGTGTCGGCCCATCCATCGAGCTATGTCGACTTCAGCTCGGTCTCGCGGCTGTAGGGCGGCATGAGGCGATTCCTGCTCCGGCGGCTGGCGGCGATCCCGCTCACCCTGCTCGCCGTGTCCCTGCTCGTCTTCGTCGCCACCGAGCTGGTCCCCGGCGACGTGGCCCGCACGATCCTGGGCCGCGAGGCGGGCGAGGAGGCCGTGGCGCGGCTCCGCGAGCAGCTGGGGCTCGACCGGCCGCTCGCCGACCGCTACGCCGACTGGCTGTCGGGGTTCTTCACCGGCGGGTGGGGCGACTCCCACACCCTCGGGGTGCCGGTCCGCGATCTCGTGCTCGGACGTCTCGCCGACTCGCTGATCCTGGGCGGGCTGGCGTTCGCCCTGCTGGTCCCGGTCGCCGTGACGCTCGGGCTGGTCGCGGGGGTCCACCACGACCGCGCCGCCGACCGGGTCATCAGCGTCACCGGGCTGGCCCTGGGCGCCATCCCCGAGTTCGTGACGGGGGTGGTGCTGCTGGTCGTCTTCGCGGTGCGGCTGCGCTGGTTCCCCGCCTCGGCCCAGGCGCCGGACGGCGCGACGATCGCGACCCGGCTCGGCCACCTGGCGCTGCCGGTGATCTCCCTCGTCCTGCTGTGCACCGGCTACGTCGCACGCCACGTGCGCGCCGGCACCGTGGCGGCCGTGGAGAGCCCGTACGTCAGGGCCGCGGAGCTGCGCGGTCTCGGCCGGGCCCGGGTGGTGCGGCGGCACGTGCTGCGCAACTCCACGGTGCCGGCCACCAGCGCGCTGGGCGTGCAGCTGCAGTTCCTGCTCGGCGGGCTGGTCGCCGTCGAGCTGCTGTTCAACTACCCCGGCATCGGTGCCCTGCTGCTGCGGTCGGCGATCGACAAGGACCTGCCGACCCTCCAGGCCACCGCGATGGTGCTCGGCATCCTCTACATGCTGATCATCCTGGTGGCCGACCTGGCGTACCGCCTGCTCGACCCACGGATCCGGCTCGGCGGGGCCGCCGCGTGAACGGGCGTGCGAGGCGCCCGGCCGGTGAGTACCTGGCCGACGGACACCGGGCCGATGGGCGCCGGGCGAGCGCACACCGGGCTGGGAGGCGCCTTGCCTATGGGCGCCGGGCCGATGAGCGTCCGAGCGGTGAACGCCGGGCCGGAAGGCGCGGGGAGACATCGGGCGCCGGGCGCGGGAGGGAGGCCACATGAGCGCCGTCACAGCGGGCGTCGGCGCGGGTGGGGTACGGCGGGCGGCCGGGCGCGGCTTCCAGGTGGCCCTCGTCGCGGGCGGCGCGCTCGTGCTGGCCTGGGCGGTCGTCGCCGCGTTCTGGCCGCAGCTGGTGCCCTACGACCCGCAGCAGCACGACCCCCTGAGCCGCTTCCTGCCCCCGGGTCCCGAGCACTGGCTGGGCACCGACCAGTTCGGCCGCGACACCTTCTCCAGGATGCTCGCGGGAGCCCGCCCGGTGCTGCAGGTGGCGCCGCTCGCGACCGCGCTCGCCGTCGTGGCGGGCACCGCGGTCGGCCTGGTGGCGGGGACGTTCGGCGGCCTCGTCGACGAGATCGTCATGCGGCTGCTCGACGCGGTCGTGGTCTTCCCCGCGATCATCGCCGCGGTGCTGTTCGTGGCGCTGGCGGGCCGTTCGGTCACCGTCATGGTGCTGGTCGTCGCGGGGTCGTTCGTGCCCATCGTGGCCCGCAGCGTCCGCGCGGCGACGCTGGTCGAGCGGGAGAAGGCGTACGTCGAGGCGGCCAGGCTGCGCGGGGAACGCCCCTGGTCGCTGATGCGGCGGGAGATCTTCCCCAACGTCGGCACGACCGTGCTGGTGGAGGCGACCTCCCGGTTCGGCGACGCGATCTTCGCCGCCGCGACGCTGTCGTTCCTGGGGCTCGGCCAGCCGCCGGGCTCCCCCGACTGGGGCGCGTCGGTCTCGGACAACCGTGTCTGGCTCCAGCTCGCGCCCTGGACCGTACTCGCCCCCGCGCTGGCCATCGCCTCGCTGGTGGTGGGGATCGCGCTCGTCGCCGACGCGCTGCGCGGCAGATGGGAGGCATCGTGACCGGGAGAGGGCACATCGGGGCGGCGGGCACCGGCGGATCTCGGCTTCCGGCCCCGCGGGAGCCCGCGACCGGAGGCGTCGACCTCGCGCGACCGCACGGCCCTGAGCCCAGGTCCGGTCGGGGGCTGCGGGTGGCGGGGCTGTCGGTCTCCTACCGCACGGGGCGCGGCGAGACCCCGGCGGTGACGGACGTCTCCTTCGACGTCGCCCCGGGCGAGACGTACGGGATCGTGGGCGAGTCGGGGTGCGGCAAGACCACGCTGAGCCGTGCGCTGGGCCGCCACCTGCCACCGGGCGGTTCGATCACCGGTGGCGGGGTGACCGTGGACGGCGTCGAGGTGCTGGACCTCTCCCCCGCGGACCTGCGGCGCTGGCGGACCACCTCGCTCGCCGTCGTGCACCAGGAGGCGGGCAGTTCGCTCGACCCGACGATGCGGATCGGCGCGCAACTCGCGGAGGTCCTCGCGCTGCAGGGACGCGGCCGGGCGGAGGCCCGGCGGGAGGCGGTCTCGCTGCTGACCAGGGTGCGGCTGCCGGACCCGGCCGCGATCGCGCGGCGCTACCCCCACCAGCTCTCCGGCGGCCAGCAGCAGCGCGTCGTGATCGCCGCCGCGCTCGCCACCCGCCCCCGGCTGCTCGTCCTCGACGAGCCGACGACCGGCCTGGACGCGACGGTACAGCACGAGATCCTCGACCTCCTCTGGACGCTGCGCGCGGAGACGGACGCGGCCGTGGTGCTGATCAGCCACGACCTGGCGCTGGTCGGCCGCCTGTGCGAACGCGTCGGCGTCCTGTACGCGGGGCGCATGGTCGAGGAGGGCCCCGCGGCGGAGGTGATGGCGAGCGCGCGGCACCCCTACACCTCGGCGCTGCTGGCGAGCGTCCCCCGGCTGGGCGTCTCCCGCCACGCGCGGGAGCTCGCGGCCATCCCCGGCCGGCCCCCGGTCCCCGGTGAGGAGATCCGAGGGTGCGCGTTCGCGCCCCGCTGCGCCCTCGCCGACGACCTCTGCCGGGCGAGAACGCCCGTGCTGGAGACCGCCCCCGGCGGGCGGCGGGCCCGCTGCCACCACACCGGCCTGCTGCTCGCGGCGGCGCCCGACGTGCCTGACGCGCCTGACGCTCCTGACGCGATCACCGGCCCGGCCGGGGGGACGGGTGCCCCGCGCGGGGTGCCGCTGCTGGAGGTCCGCGGCCTGACCAGGAAGTACGGCCGGGCCACCGTCGTCGACGGGGTGGACCTGACCATCGGCCACGCCGAGGTCCTCGGCCTGGTCGGCGAGTCGGGCAGCGGCAAGACGACGGTGGCCCGCGCCGTCGCCGGGCTCGGCCCCCGGGGAACGGGGACGATCGCGCTGCACGGGCGGGAGCTGGCCGCGACCGTGGGACGGCGTGACGCGCGCGACCGCCGCCGCGTCCAGATGGTCTTCCAGAACCCCGAGACGTCGCTGAACCCCAGCCACACGATCCGCGCGATCCTGACCAGGGCGGTCCGCGGGCTGGGCGGCTCCCTCACCGTCGCCGAACTGTCCGCGCGGGCCAACCTGGACGACCACCTGCTGGACGCCCGTCCCGACCGGCTCTCCGGGGGCCAGAAGCAGCGGGCCGCGATCGCCCGCGCCTTCGCCGGAGATCCCGAGCTGGTGGTGTGCGACGAACCGGTCTCGGCGCTCGACGTGAGCGTGCAGGCGGGCGTGCTGCGACTCCTGTCGGAGCAGCAGCGGCTCACCGGGACGTCGTACCTGTTCATCTCGCACGACCTCGCGGTCGTCGGCTACCTCGCCGATCGGATCGCGGTCATGTACCGCGGCCGGATCGTCGAGGAGGGGCCCGCCGGGCGGGTACTCTCCGGCCCCCACCATCCGTACACCGCCTCGCTGGTCGCCGCGTCGCGGGCCCGGCTGGACGGCCCGGAGAGCGCCCGCCCGGCGGGAACCACGCGGACCGGCGAGAGCGGGCGGACCGGCGAGAGCGGGCAGATCGACAGGAACGGGCGCATCGACAAGACCAGGCAGGCCGACGGAACCGGGCGGACCGGCGAGACCGCGCGAACCGGCGAGAGCGGGTGGATCGGCGCGACCGGGCGAGCGGGCCGGATCGGGCGGATCGACCGGAGCGGCGAGACCGGGTGCGGGTTCGCGGCCCGTTGCCCGCTGCGGATCGAGGGGCTCTGCGACGCGGTGGACCCGCCGGTGCTGGACACCGGCGACGGCCACGCCGTCCGCTGCCATCTCGACGCGGGCGACCTTCCGCGAGCCGCCGTCCCGGTGGCGGCTCCCGTCGCCCGGGACATACCGGACACCAGAGACACCCAAAAAGCCCAGAAAGCCCGAAATGCCCGAGATATTCAAAACGCCCCGGACACCTAAGACGTCCAGGACACCCGAGACACCCTCAGGACGCCCGAAACACCCTAGACAACCAAGACGCCAAGACGTCCGGGACGCCCAAGACATCCGAAACACCCGAGACAAGGAGAACGGATCACTCCAGAACACGCCCCCCCTTTTCCCGTCAGCCCTCATGGAGGCACCGATGTCATCGAAACTCGCGGTACCCGAACAGGAATTCGCCCTGCTGCCCGAGCTCGCCGAGAGTCTCGGCCTGCCCGGCCCCGATCCGCACCGCGTCCAGCGCCGCTGGGTCACCGTGGTCAGCGGCGGCCACGTCAGCGGCGTCACCTGGGACACCGGCCCGGCCGAGATCGTCCTGCTGCACGACGCGCGCCGCAGCGCCCGCTCCTGGGACCGGGTGCTGCTGGCACTCGGCCGACCGGCCCTGGCGCTGGACCTGCCCGGCCACGGCCGGTCGGGCTGGCGTGGGAACGGCGTCTACTCCCCCCGTAGGCTCGCCCCCGCGGTGAGCGAGGCCATCCGGTCCTTCGCCCCCACCTCGAAGGTCGTGGCCGGGGTCGGTCTCGGCGCGCTGACCGCGATCGCGCTCACCGCCCGCTCCCCCGACCTGGTACGGGCCCTGGTACTGGTGGACACCCTTCCCGGCGCCTCGGGGGAGCCGGGCACCGCGCCCGGCCGCCACGCCTCCCGGGAGGAGGCGCTCGACCGGCTCAGGGAGGCCAGGCCGGACGCCGCCGAGGAGGACCTGGTCGCCGACGTCCGCTACGAGCTCGTCGAGGAGTCCGACGGGACCTGGACCTGGCGCCACCACCTGGGGAACCTGCCCGCCGAGGCGGCGGCGCACCTCGGCGACGAGACCCTCTGGGAGCAGCTGGAGGTCCTCACCGGGTACGAGGTGCCCGTCCTGCTCGTCCGTCCCGCCACCGGTGGCCGCCTGAGCGAGGCGGCCGTGGGTGAGCTCACGCGCCGGGTGCCGTCGGCCCGGCTCGTCACGGTGGAGGACCCGGCCGAGCTGGCCGGGGTGCTGCGCGAAACGCTCGACACGATCCAAGGGAGAATCGCATGACCGCCCAGATCCCCGTCATCGACCTCGAACTGGCCCTGAGCGACGACGCCCCCGAGGAGCTGATCGCCTCGGTACGCGCGGCGGCCGAGCAGGTGGGCATCATCCAGGTCGTCAACCACGGCGTCTCCGCCGAGCTGATCGACGACTTCCACGACCGGATCGGCCGTGTCCTCGCCCTGCCCAGGCAGGAGAAGGCGAAGCTGGCCAGCCCGACCGGGCACCCCTACCGGGGCTGGCGGCAGTGGCCCGACGACTTCGGGCGGCTGGAGCTGGAGCGCTTCAACATCGGCCAGTTCGACACCGTCGAGGAGGCGAGGGCCGCGGGGCTGTCGGAGGAGTACGCGCAGCTGTACGCCCACCCCAACGTCTGGCCGCCGCAGGAGCCGGGCCTCGCCGGGGTGGCCAGGCTCTACCACGACGCCTCGGTCCGCGTGGCCGAGCGGGTGCTCGACCTCTACAGCCGGGTACTCGGCGTGCCCCTGTCGACGTTCCCGATCTCCGGGCGCCCGTACTACACGAGCTTCGTCGTCAACGACTACCCGACCTGGACGCACGAGGGCACCGAGGCGGACGACGACAAGCTGCTCCTGCTGGAGCACGCCGACGGTTCGGCGCTGACCGTGCTGCACCAGCGTGGCGACTACGCGGGGCTGCAGGGGCAGGCGCCCGACGGGAGCTGGATCCCGGTGCCGATCGTGCCCGGAGCCCTCCAGGTCTTCTCCGGCCACATCCTCACCAAGTGGACGAACGGTCGGCTCCGCCCCGGACGGCACCGCGTCGTGGCGGGCGGCACGGTCACCCGGCGCTCCACGGGCGTCTTCTGGCACCCCAGCCTCGACACGGTGATCGAACCGCTGGAGCCGTTCGTCGGCCCCGAGGGCAGCGACTTCGAGCCGGAGCTGCTGTGGGACCAGGCCGGTGGACAGGTCGAGGAGTACCTGCGGGTCTTCGGGCGGCCCGACCAGATCGCGGCCTGGCGTGAGCGCAGGCCGTACGTCGCCGAACTCGCGGAGGCGTAGGCCGTGCCCGCGTCAGGAACGTTCAACTGGGAGCCCAGCGAGCGCTGGGTCCGCGGGACCAGGGGCGACGTCACCGTCGTCGACAGCCGTAACCCGGTGCTGGTCTGGGAGTCCTCGCACCCGGTGCCCCGCTACGCGTTCCCCGGGAGCGAGGTCCGCTCCGACCTGCTGCGCCCGGCCGCCGACCCGGCGACCGGCGTCCACGAGGGGGCCACGGTCCTCTACGACCTGGTGATCGACGGCAAGACCGTCGCGAACGCCGCGTGGCGCTATCCGGCCCTGCCCGATCACATCGCGTTCGAGTGGTTCCAGCACGACGGCGAGGTCCTCGAACACTGGTACGAAGAGGAGGAGGAGATCTTCGTCCATCCCCGTGACCCGTACAAGCGGGTCGATCCGGTGCCCAGCTCGCGGCACGTCAGGGTCGAGATCGACGGCAGGGTCGTCGCGGAGACCCGGCGCCCGGTGCTGCTGTTCGAGACGGGCCTGCCCACCCGCTACTACATCCCCCCGGAGGACGTGAACCTCACGTTGTTCGAGCCGACGACGAGCAGCACCCGCTGCCCGTACAAGGGGGTCGCCTCCTACTGGTCCGTCCGCGAGGGCGGGTCGGTCCCGGCCGACGTGGCGTGGGCCTACCCCGACCCGATCCCGGCCGCCGAGAGGATCCGGGATCACGTCGCCTTCTACAACGAGGTCGTCGACATCGTCGTGGACGGCGTGAGGCTCGAAAGGCCGGTGACGCTCTTCAGCGAGCGCCTGTCGGAGGCGTGAGGCGTGCGGCGGGACGGGGGACGTGCGGGCGCGCGCGTTCCCTCCCCCACCCGGGACCGGGCCCGAACCGGCACCCGGTCCGGCCCCCGACCGCACCTCCCGGCCCCGCCCGCGCTTCCCACGCGCTGGCGGGGCGCGGCTCCGGTTCCGTCCGGAGGATGCGAAGCTGGTACGACCGGCGTCGCCGGGGGCGGCGCGTGGCCGATGGCCGGTTCTCTGTGGGAGGTAAGTCGTGTCGGACGAGTTCGACGTGGTGGTTGTGGGCGCGGGCCCCGCGGGCGAGAACGTCGCCGACCGCGCGGTCAGGGGCGGGCTGACCGCCGCGATCGTCGAGAGCAACCTGGCGGGCGGCGAGTGCGCCTACTGGGCCTGCGTCCCCAGCAAGGCGCTGCTACGCCCGGTGGAGCTGGCCGCCGAGGTCTCCCGGGTGCCCGGCCTGACGGTGGGTCCGATCGACACCGCCGCCGTGCTCGCCCGGCGCGACGAGACGGTGTCCCACTTCGACGACGGCGGCCAGGTCGAGTGGATCGGCAGCGTGCCCGCGGAGTTCGTCCGGGGGCACGGAAGGCTGGACGGTCCCAAACGGGTCGTGGTGACCGCGAAGGACGGTTCGGTCCGCACGCTGACCGCCCGGCGGGCGGTCGTGCTGGCCACCGGCAGCGACGCGGCCGTCCCGCCGATCCCCGGCCTGGCGGAGGCGTCGCCGTGGACGAGCCACGAGGTGACGGCGGCGAAGAGCGTGCCCGCGCGGCTGGCCGTGCTGGGTGGCGGCGTGGTGGCCTGCGAGATGGCCCAGGCCATGCACGGCCTCGGCGCCCGGGAGACGACCGTGCTGGCGCGCGGCGGACTGCTCGGCAGGATGGAGCCGTTCGCCGCGGAGCTGGTGGCCGAGTCGTTCGCCGAGGCGGGCATCACGGTGCGCACGGGCGTACAGGTGACACGGGTCGAGCGGCCCGCGCCCGGGGGTCCGGTGACGGTCCACCTGTCCGAGGGCCCACCTGTCGAGGCCGACGAGCTGCTGGTGGCCACCGGCAGGCGTCCCGCGACCGGCGACCTCGGTCTGGAGACCGTCGGCCTGGAGGCCGGGCGCACGGTGGAGGTCGACGACAGCATGCGCGCGACCGGCGTCTCCGGCGACTGGCTGTACGCGGTGGGCGACACCAACGGCCGCGCCCTGCTCACCCACATGGGCAAGTACCAGGCGCGGGTGTGCGGCGACGTCATCGCGGCACGGGCCAAGGGCGAGGCCGACGACCTGCCGGGCCTGCGCGACGTGGCGGACGCGTACGGCGCGCCGCAGGTGGTCTTCACCGACCCGCAGGTGTGCTCGGTCGGCCGGACCGAGGCGCAGGCGCGCGCCGACGGGTTCGACGTCCGCGTGGTCGAGTACGACCTGGGCAGGGTGACGGGAGCCTATCTGCAGGGCGATGGCTGGCGGGGCAGGGCCAAGGCCGTCGTGGACGAGCGGCGCCGCGTGCTGCTGGGGGTGACCTTCGCCGGTCCCGCGGTGGGCGAGATGCTGCACTCGGCGACGATCGCGGTCGTCGCCGAGGTGCCCCTCGACCGGCTCTGGCACGCCGTGCCGTCCTTCCCCACGGTCAGCGAGATCTGGCTGCGGCTGCTGGAGGCGTACGGGCTCTGACACGGCGTCCGGGCCGGAGGGGCGACGCGTCCCCGCGGCCCGGACCGCGCGACGATCACGGGGCGGATGGACACCGGATATCCAGGGACGTCCATGGATATCCGGTGACGTCCACAGGCGTCCATGGATGCCCATGGGCGTCTGTGAGCGGTCCGTGGACGTCCGTGGGCGTCACAGCCCGGCCTTCCCCGCCTCCTTGGCGAGGGCGCGGCCGATGACCAGGCGCTGGACCTGGTTGGTGCCCTCGACGATCTGCAGGACCTTGGCCTCCCGCATGTGGCGCTCGACCGGGAAGTCCTCCACGTACCCGTAGCCGCCGAGGACCTGGACCGCGTCGGTGGTGACCTTCATGCACATGTCGGTGGCGAAGAGCTTCGCCATCGCGGCCCGCGTGCCGTACGGCCGTCCCGCGTCGCGCAGCCGGGCGGCGTCCAGGTAGAGGGCGCGGGCGGCGGCGATCTGGGTGGCCATGTCGGCGAGCATGAAGCCGACGCCCTGGAAGTCGATGATCCGCGAGCCGAACTGGTGGCGCTCGGCGGCGTACGCGGTGGCGGTCTCGAAGGCGGCCTGGGCCACGCCCACGGCGCAGGCGGCGATGCCGAGCCTGCCGCCGTCCAGGGCGGCCATCGCGATCCGGAAGCCCTCCCCCTCCGAGCCCAGCAGGGCATCCGGCGCCAGCCGCACCCCGTCGAAGCGGACCTGCGCGGTCGGCGAGGACCTCATCCCCATCTTCCGCTCGGGGGCGCCGAACGACAGCCCCTCCGTACCGGCGGGCACGTGGAAACAGGAGATGCCGCGCGCGCCGTCGGCCGAGGTGCGGGCCATCAGCGTGTAGAAGTCGGCGACGCCGCCGTGGGTGATCCAGGCCTTCACGCCGTCGACGGTGTAACCGCCGTCCCCGGGAACCGCCCGGGTCGTCAGCGCGGCGGCGTCGGACCCCGACTGCGGCTCCGACAGGCAGTACGCGCCCAGCCACTCGCCGCCCAGCATCTCGGGAAGCAGCGCGGCGCGCTGTTCGGCGGTGCCGTAGGCGGCCACCGGGAAGCACGACAGCGTGTGGACCGACAGGCCGAGACCGACGGCCAGCCAGCCGGCCGCGAGCTCCTCGACCATTTGCAGGTAGACCTCGTACGGCTGCGCCGCCCCGCCGTGCTCCTCGGGGTAGGGCAGGCCGAGCAGCCCCGCGCGGCCGAGCGTGGTGAACACCTCCCGGGGGAAGCGCCCGGCGGACTCGTCGGCCGAGGCCCGGGGCGCGACCTCCTTGCCGATCAGGTCGCGGACCAGGTCCAGCAGGTCATGGGCGTCGCCGGTCGGCAGAACGCGCTCAACGGTCATCTGGGTCCTTCCAACGTGGAGACCCCGCCCCAGGGTTCACGGGGAGGGGGCGCGCCCGCGTGCTCCAGGTCCCCGGCACGGAGTCACGGCGCGGAGCCCTGGCGCGGACGACGAGAGGGCGGCCGGGATCACCGGCCACCCCGATTCTGGCACCCGCCGCACGAGCGCGGCCACGCGACCGTGCCCCCACCCGTGCCCCCACCCGTGCCCCCACCCGTGCCCCCACCCGTGCCCCCACCCGTGCCGACGACCGCAGGAACGCGCCCGTACGAGAACCGGCCGTACGACCCGGCCGCGCCCATACGATCCGCCCCGGGACCGGGCGGACCACGACGGGGCGGACCACGGCCGGGCGCGGTCGTCCGGGAGCCGTCAGACGACCACCAGCTCGCGAGGGCGGTGGTTGACCCGCTCGCCGCCCTCGTCGGTGCAGACGAGGATGTCCTCGATGCGGGCGCCGTGGGCCCCGGGCAGGTAGATGCCGGGTTCGACGGAGAAGGCGAAGCCGGGCGCCAGCGGCTCGGCGTTGCCCGCGACGATGTAGGGCTCCTCGTGGGTCTCCAGGCCGATGCCGTGGCCGGTGCGGTGGATGAAGTAGTCGCCGTACCCCTCGGCCGCGATCACGTCCCGGGCGGCGGCGTCGACCGCCTCGCACGGCACCCCGGGGCGCACGGCGTCGCAGGCGGCCTGCTGGGCGCGCCTGAGCACCTCGTAGTACTTCAGGAAGCCCGCCGGAGGCTCGCCGATGGCGTAGACGCGCGTGGAGTCGGAGCAGTAGCCGCCGGGCATCTGGCCGCCGATGTCGACCACGATCGGCTCGCGCTCCTGGACGACGCGGTCCGACAGCTCGTGGTGCGGGCTGGCGCCGTTGGGCCCGGAGCCGACGATGACGAAGTCGACGGTGGCGTGACCGGCCGCGATGATCGCCTCGGCGATGTCCCTGCCGATCTCGCGCTCGGTCCTGCCGGCCCGCAGGAAGCCTGGCACCTGGGCGTGGACGGCGTCGATCGCGGCCCCCGCCTCGCGCAGCGCCGCCACCTCCGCCGGGCTCTTGCGCATCCGCAGCCCGCGCAGGACGGTCCCGGCGAGCACCTGTTCCGCGCCGGGGATCGCGTCGCGCAGGCGCAGCGACTGCATCGCCCACATCCGGTCGGCGAGGCCGACCTTGCGGACCGCGCCTAGACGCCTGCCGACGACCGCGTACGGGTCGTCGGTCTCGTCCCAGGGGACGAACTCGACACCGAGGCGCGCCGCCGGTGAGCGCTCGGCCGCCGGCAGCTCCAGGCGGGGCACCATCAGGAACGCCTCGCCCCTGGCCGGGAGCACCAGGCAGGTGAGCCGCTCCAGCGGCAGCGCCTCGTACCCGGTCACGTAGCGAAGGTCGGGACCGGGCGTGAGCAGCAGCGCGTCGAGCCCGGCGGCGGCGGTCGCCTCGCGGGCGGCGGCCAGGCGGGTCACGGGATAAAGGTCAGAGGACTCCGTCGTCACGCCGACCAATCTAATCCCGGTGGGAAAGACGATGCGTCCGGCCCGGCCCGGGAACCGAAAGTCAGGGAAAGGAAGGCACGAAGGCACCCCCGCCACTACAATCTGTTGAAGTACGATCACATTTTGTTGGCAAAATATCCGTAAAGCCATACATTTCGAGAGCGAGCTACATGGTCGGCGTAGTGGGCGGCCACCAGCCACCCCTCCACCCACGAAACGACCAGGTGACCGATCCGGCCCCGTCGACCGCCGCTGGGACGGCGCGGCGGTCACGCGGTGAGCCGGACGAGCACATGGCCGTGGAGCGACAACTCCTCACCGCACGCCTGGCGCACGCGGAGCGCCTGGGCGAGATGGGCTGGACCGTGTGGGATCTCCAGACCGGAGAGTCCACCTGGTCCGACCAGGCGTACACCATATTCGGCCGCGCCCCCGGCGACGGCCCGATCCCGCTGCGCGACCTGGCCGGTCACGCCGAGGCGGCCGACCGGCCCGACCTCGACCGGCTGCTGTGGTCCGTCGTGCACCGGGCCGAGGCCGGGGAGGCGGAGTTCCGCATCCGCCGTAACGGTGAGCTGCGCCACCTGCGCGCCGCGCTCGACCCCGTCGCGGACGGCGGGCATCTCACCGTGCACGGCGTCGTCCAGGACATCACCTGCCGCCGCCGCGCCGAGCGGATCATGTCGGAGTCGCGCAGCAAGCTGATGCGGGTCCGCGAGCAGGCCGCGGAGGAGCACGACATGAGCGTGGCGCTGCGCGAGGCGATCATGCCGGGCCTGGGCGACACCATCGACCTGCCGCACGCGCGGATCGCGGTCCGCTACGTGGCGGCGGGGGTCAAGCCCGGCCTGGGCGGCGACTGGTACGACGCCGTTCCCCTGGCCGACGGCAGGGTGCTGCTCGCCATCGGCGACGTGTCCGGGCACGGGATGCCCGCGATCTCGCAGATGGCCCAGCTGCGCCACGCCCTGATCGGCCTCGCGATGACGGGCCGGTCCCCCGACAGGCTGCTCGCCTGGCTCAACGACCTGGTGCTGCACCGGATGCCCGAGACGACGGCGACCGCGGTCGTCGGCCACCTCGACCCGGCCACGAGGAGGTTCACCTGGGGACAGGCGGGGCACCCGGCGCCGATCCTGGTCCGCGAGGGGACGGCCACCCAGCTCGACCCGCCCGCCGGGGTGCTGCTGGGCGCCACCCCCGACGAACCGTACGGGCTGGCCGGGGTCGAGCTGCGGGAGGGCGACCTCCTGCTGCTGTTCACCGACGGGCTGGTGGAGCGGCGCACCCGCGACATCGACGAGGGCCTCGCGCTGACCATGGAGGCCGCGGCCCTGCTGAAAGGGGATCTGAACGACGGGCTCGACCGGCTCATCGAGGTGATCGGCGGGCCCAACCCCGAGGACGACACCTGCGTTCTGGCGATCGGGGTGCTCGGCTGATTGGTTAAATGGTCGCCATGCCCGGCCTGATGCTTCTTGACACCCCCTCGCTGTACTACCGCGCCTTCTACGGCATCCCCGAGTCGATGACCGCGCCCGACGGGATGCCCGTCAACGCGGTGCGCGGCGTCATCGACATGATCGCCATGCTGGTCCGGCGGCACTCCCCCGCCGAGCTCGTCGCCTGCATGGACGCCGACTGGCGCCCGGCCTTCCGGGTGGCGGCCATCCCGACGTACAAGACCCACCGGGTCGCCGAGGGCGGCGCCGAGGAGACCCCCGACACGCTCGCCCCGCAGGTGCCGGTGATCGAGCGGGTGCTCGACGCGGTGGGCATCGCCCTCGTCGGCGTGCCCGGCTACGAGGCCGACGACGTGATGGGCACGTTCACCGCGCGGGCGAGCGGCCAGGTCGACGTCGTCACCGGCGACCGCGACCTGTTCCAGCTGGTCGACGACTCCCGGCCGGTCCGGATCCTCTACACCGCCAGGGGGGTCAAGAACCTCCAGCTGGTCGACGAGGCCGCCGTCACCGAGAAGTACGGCGTCCCCGGCCGCTCCTACGCCGACTTCGCCACCCTGCGCGGCGACCCCAGTGACGGGCTGCCGGGCGTGCCGGGGGTGGGCGACAAGACCGCGGCGGCACTGATCACCCGGTTCGGCTCGCTGGAGGCACTTCTGCGAGCCGTCGACGGGGGTGGGGGAAGCGGTGACCTGACCGCCGGGCAGCGCGCCAAGCTGTCGGCGGCCCGCGACTACCTGCGGGTGGCCCCCGGGGTGGTCCAGGTCGCCCGCGACGCCCCCCTTCCCGAGGTCGGCATCGCGCTTCCCGCCAAGCCTCGCGACCCGGAGGCCCTGGCGGCCCTGAGCGAGCGCTACGGCCTCTCCGGCCCGCTGGAGCGCCTGACCTCCGCGCTCTGACCCCGCCACCCGCCCCCACCCACTCCACTGTCCGGCCTCCCGGTGTCCGGGCTCCGACCTGCTCCCCGGCCGCGTCGGTCACCATCCCTTCGACCGGCCGGTGAGGGGGCCACCGAGAGCCGGTAGGTTGCTCCCTGTGCCTCACAAGAGCATCCGGGTGCCCGGAGAGTCCCATCCGCGGCTCGACGACGGTTTCCAGCGGATCCGCCATGAGATGAAACTGCCCGAGGGATTCCCCCGGGCGGTGGTCGACGAGGCCGAGTGGGTCGCCGAGGTGCCCGCCCTGCCCCGGCTCGACCGGACCGACCTGCCCCTGATCACCATCGACCCTCCGGGGGCGATGGACCTCGACCAGGCCGTGCACCTGGAGGAGCAGCCCGGCGGCTACCGCGTCTGGTACGCCATCGCCGACGTCGGGGCGTTCGTCAAGCCCGGCGGCGCGATCGACGCCGAGGCCCGCGTCCGCGGCGAGACGGTCTACATGCCCGACGGGCGCGTGCCGCTGCACCCGCCCGTCCTGTCCGAGGGCGCCGCGAGCCTGCTGCCCGGCGTGACCCGGCCCGCCGCGCTGTGGTGCGTCGACCTGGACGCCGAGGGCCGGATCGTGGGCGCCGACGTGACCAGGGCGCTGGTACGCAGCCGCGAGCGGCTCGACTACGACTACGCGCAGGCCGCGATCGACACCGGCACCGCCGACGGCACGCTGCGGCTGCTGGCCGAGATCGGCCGGCTCAGGCTCGCCCAGGAGCGGGCCAGGGGCGGCGTGACGCTGCCCACCCCCGACCAGGAGGTCGTCCCCGACGGTGACGGCTACCGGGTGGAGTTGCGTGCCCCGCTGGACGCCGAGGCGTGGAACGCGCAGATCTCGCTGCTGACGGGCATGGCCGCCGCCGCCATGATGCTGGACGCCGAGATCGGCCTGCTGCGGGTGCTGCCGCCCGCCCCGGCCGAGAGGATCGCCCAGGTCCGCCGGGTGGCCGCCGCGCTCGGCGTGCCCTGGCCCGAAAGCGCCGGGTACGGCGATGTCGTGCACTCCCTCGACCCGAAGATCCCCGAGCAGGCCGCGTTCCTACAGGAGTCGACCGTGCTGCTGCGCGGCGCCGGATACGTCGCCTTCAACGGCGAGCCGCCCGCGCAGGCGGAGCACGCCGCCGTCGGGGCGCCGTACGCGCACGTGACCGCCCCGCTGCGCCGCCTCATCGATCGCTACGCCACGGAGATCTGCCTGGCCATCGCGGCGGGCGAGCCGGTGCCCCAGGACGTCCAGCGGGCCATGGGCGAGCTGCCGGAGATCATGCACGCCACCGGCCGCCGGGCGGGCGGCGTCGAGCGGGCGTGCGTGGACCTGGTGGAGGCCTTCGTCCTGCGCGAGCGGGTGGGCCAGACGTTCGACGCCGTGGTGATCGACGTGGCCGAGGACCGGCCGTGGGGCCAGGTGCAGGTCACCGACCCGGCGGTGGTGGCCCGCTGCGACGGCGAGGGGCTGCCGCTCGGGGAGACCGTACGCGTGCGGCTGACGCGCGCCGACCCGACCACCCGCGAGGTCCGCTTCAGCCTGGCGTGAAGCCTGAGGCCTCGGCACCGGTCCGAGCCCCTGCGAGGGCTCAGGTGAACGCAGGCTCAGGTCACGGACGAGTAGGCCACCACCCCGCGCCGCAGGGCGTCCATCGACTTGCCCGCGGTCTGCTTGACCTTGCTCCCCGACGGGGCGGCGTCGGAGATCTGGCCGAGGAGGTCGAGCAGCTGCTTGGTCCAGCGGACGAAGTCTCCGGCGGCCAGCTCCGCACCGGCGACACCGTCGCGGAGCACGGCGTCCAGGGTGTGGCCCTTGGCCCAGCGGAAGGCCGCCCAGGCGAAGCCGAAGTCGGGCTCCCTGATGAACGACAGGCCGTGGTCGCCCTCGATCGACTCCAGCTCACCCCAGAGGCGCACCATGTCCGCCAGCGTCTTCTGGGCCGCGCCCGCGGGGATCCTGGGCTGGCGGGCGTCGTCGGCCTGCCGCGACTCGAAGACCAGTGACGACACGCACGCGGCCAGCTCGGCCGGGTCCAGGCCGTCCCAGAGCCCCGCGCGCAGGCACTCGGCGGTCAGCAGGTCCAGCTCGGTGTAGAGCTGGGCCAGGCGGCGGCCCTCGGCGGTGACGCTCTCGCCGTCGAGGTAGCCGAGCTGGTCGAGCACGCCGCAGACCTTGTCGAAGGTACGGGCGATGACGTGGGAGCGGCCCTCGACCCGGCGGCGCAGGCCCTCGGTCTCGCGGAGCAGCTTGTAGTAGCGCTCGGCCCAGCGGGCGTGGTCCTCGCGCTCGTCGCACCCGTGGCAGGGGTGCTGGCGGATCTCCCGGCGCAGGCGGTTGATCTCGTCGTCCTCCGCGGCGTGGTCGCGCGCCCTGACGGGCTTGCCGAAGTCACGGTCGCCGATCTTGGCGTGCACGGAGGAGACCAGGTTGGCCCGCTCCTTGGGCGATCGGGCGTTGAAGTTCTTCGGGATGCGCAGGCGCTCGACCGGCTCCACCGGGACGGGGAAGTCGGCCGGTGACAGCTTCTTGACCTGCTTGCCGATGGTGAGCACCAGCGGGGACGGCCCCTCTCCCCGGGAGTTGAGGCCGGGGTCGAGGACGACGGCCAGACCGGCGCGGCGCCCGCCGGGAACCCTGATGATGTCGCCGGGCTTGAGCGCCTCCAGCGAGCGCAGCGCCTGCGTCCTGCGGGCCGCGCCGCGCTGGCGCGACAGCTCGGCCTCCCTGTCGGACAGGGCCCTGCGCATCGCGGCGTACTCCTCGAAGTCGCCCAGGTGGCAGGTCATCGCCTGGCGGTAGCCCTCCAGGGCCTCCTCCGCGCGGCGCACCTGCTTGGCGATGCCCACCACGGCCCGGTCGGCCTGGAACTGCGCGAACGAGGACTCCAGGAGGGTCCTGGCCCGCTCCCTGCCCACCTGGCCGACGAGGTTGACCGCCATGTTGTACGAGGGGCGGAAGCTGGAGCGCAGCGGGTAGGTGCGGGTGCTGGCCAGGCCGGCGACCTGGAGCGGGTCGGTGCCGGGCTGCCACTGGACGACCGCGTGGCCCTCCACGTCGATGCCGCGGCGTCCGGCCCGCCCGGTGAGCTGGGTGTACTCGCCGGGGGTGAGGTCGGCGTGGGTCTCGCCGTTCCACTTGTCGAGCTTCTCGATCACCACGGAGCGGGCGGGCATGTTGATGCCCAGCGCGAGGGTCTCGGTGGCGAACACGGCCTTGACCAGGCCCCGGGTGAACAGCTCCTCGACGACCTCCTTGAAGGTCGGGAGCATGCCCGCGTGGTGGGCGGCCAGGCCGCGCTCCAGGGCGTCGCGCCACTCCAGGTAACCGAGCACGCCCAGGTCCTCGTCGGGCAGGTGCGCGGTGCGCTCGTCGACGATCTGCCGGATCTCGTGCCGCTCGGCGTCGGTGGTGAGCCGGATCCCGTCGTGCAGGCACTGCATGACGGCGGCGTCGCAACCGGCCCTGGAGAAGATGAACGTGATCGCGGGCAGCAGGGCGTCGGCGTCCAGGCGCTCGATGGCCGCCGCCCGGTCCGGCGGGCCGTTCCTGCGGGGCCGCGAGTAACCCCGGCGCCCCCTGCCGTACGCCTGGCGCTCCTCGTCCCTGGCGATGCGCAGGAGATTGGGGTTGATCTGCGGGCGCCGGTCCTCGTCGCCGGTGACGAACAGGTCGTAGATGCGGCTGCCGACGAGCATGTGCTGCCAGAGCGGGACCGGGCGGTGCTCGTCGACGATGACGCTGGTGTCGCCGCGGACCTCGCCCATCCACTCGCCGAACTCCTCGGCGTTGCTGACCGTGGCCGACAGGGCGACCAGGCGCACCGACTCGGGCAGGTGGATGATCACTTCTTCCCAGACCGCGCCGCGGAACCGGTCGGCGAGGTAGTGGACCTCGTCCATCACGACGAAACCGAGCCCCGCCAGGGTGGAGGACCCGGCGTAGAGCATGTTGCGCAGCACCTCGGTCGTCATGACGACTATGGGGGCCTCGCCGTTGACGCTGTTGTCGCCGGTGAGCAGGCCCACCTTGTCGGTGCCGTACCGCTTGACCAGGTCGTTGTACTTCTGGTTGGACAGCGCCTTGATCGGGGTGGTGTAGAAGCACTTGCGGCCCTCGCGCAGGGCCACGTGCACCGCGAACTCACCCACCACGGTCTTGCCCGAGCCGGTGGGGGCCGCCACGAGGACCCCGTCGCCCGCCTCCAACGCCCGGCAGGCGTCGAGCTGGAAGTCGTCCAGCTCGAAGTCGTACAGACCGCGGAACGAGGTCAGCGCTGGGCCACTCTCAGCCTGGCTCTGACGGAAGGCAGCGTATCGTTCCGCTGGGGTCGTCATGCGTCCAGCCTACCGATATCGGGATTCCGGTCCGTCCCCCCTTCTCCCCGGGTCGCGCGGGCGGCCCCGAGCCCGTCTAGGCTCGCCGGGCGGCCCCGGCGGACCTAGACAAGGACCGCCAGCGCGCCGGGGACGATCTCGCACGTCAGCGGGGTTGGACCGACCCGCTCACCGTCGGCGTAGGCGATCACTCCCGGCGCCTCCACGGTCACCCGGCGGGCGCGGCGCATGGTGACGGCGGGGTGCACGCCGTGGGAGCCCCGGTAGACGCGGGGGAAGGTACGCAGGAACTCCCCCCTGGGGACGGCGCCGAGGATCGTCACGTCCAGCAGGCCGTCGTCCGGGACGGCACCGGGGCACACGCGCATACCGGCGCCGTAGGAGGAGGTGTTGCCGACCGCGACCAGCATCGCCTCACGTTCGACGATCTCACCGTCCAGGTCGATCCTGAAGGGGATGGGCCGGAAGGAGCGCAGCTCCTCGGCGAGGGCGACCAGGTATCTGGCCATCCCGGGCGGCCAGGTCATCGTGTTGGCCCGCTCGTTGACCCGGGAGTCGAAACCGCAGGCCAGCACCCCGGCGAACCACTCGTCCAGGCCCGCCTTGGCGGCGTCGACCGTGCGCACCCGCCCGCGCAGCACGGTGTCGGCGGCGGCCAGCGGCGCCTTCAGAGGGATGCCGAGCGCGGCGGCGATGTCGTTGCCGGTGCCCACCGGGATGACGCCCAGCGGCACGCCGCTGCCCGCGACCGCCTGGAGGGCCAGGTGGACCAGGCCGTCGCCGCCGAAGGCGACCAGCGCCTCCGGCTGCTCGGCGACGGCCGTGCAGGCGCGTTCCAGGGCGTCGGAGGCGGAGTCTCCGAGGATCACCGAGACCTCGCGGCCGCCCTGCCGCAGGCGGTCGAGCACCGGGGAGAGCAGCCCCCGCGAACGGCCGCCGCGGGCGGCGGGGTTGACGAGGACTGCGATCTCTGCGGGCACAGACCGGAACTTATCCCCTATCTGCTGGGATCGGTGTCGGTCGTTCTCGAATCGATAGGAGCCGCGTCGCCGACGGGGGTCACGTCGCCCAGGGGCGAGGCGTCGTCGTCGAGCGAGGAGGCCTCGTCGTCGGACAGGTGGGAGAAGTCGTCGCCCTTGGGAAGCCTTCTCTCCCTGAGGTACATGAACGCCTCGGCCAGGGCGAAGAGCACCACCATCGGCAGGGCGAGCGCGATCATCGTGAACGGGTCGCCGCCGGGGGTGGCGACCGCGCCGAAGACGAACATGACGAAGATGACCATGCGGCGGTGCTTGGCCACCAGCGCGTGCGGCAGCACCCCGATGATGTTCAGGAACACCATGAGCAGCGGCAGCTCGAAGGAGATGCCGAACACGATGATCATGATCAGCGCGTAGCTGAGGTACTCGTCGATCGTGAGGCCGACCACCGTCCCCGGCGGGGCGAAGCCCAGCAGGATCGACAGGCCCGTGTCCATCACGAAGTAGGCCAGCGCCGCGCCCGCGACGAACAGCGGGACGGCCAGCATGATGAACAGGATCGAGTAGCGCTTCTCGTTGCGGTACAGGCCCGGGGTGACGAAGCCCCAGATCTGCCACAGCCAGATCGGCGAGGAGGCCACGAGGCCGAACATCGCCGCGACCTTGAGGTTCACGAAGAAGGAGTCGAAGACGCCGAGGATCAGCATCGTGCACTGCCCGGAGCGCAGCTCCTGCGCCTGCGGGAGCCCGCAGTAGGGCGCCGACACGAACTCCCAGATCGGGGCGAAGAAGATGAAGCCAACGATGGTGCCGGCGATCAGACCGAGCAGGGCGATGACGAGCCGATTGCGCAGCTCGCGCAGGTGCTCCATGAGCGGCATCCGGCCGTCGGCCGAGTCGGCGGGCGGCGATGCCGCCCCGTTCCGGCCCGGTTTGGGCCACTTCAGCAGCGCCATTCGCGAATCCTGGGGTGACGAGTCGGATGATCGGGGTAGATCTTCAGGCTACCGCCGATCACTGCGACTTGGGCGCTCCGGCCTGGGCGCGCAACCGGGCGGCCTGCTCCTCCAGCCTGCGGGCCTCCTCCTCGGCACTCGGCGCGGGGGCCGGAGCCTGGGTCGGCGCCGGGATCGGCTGCGGGGCCGGGGCGGCGGGCTGGGGCTGCGCCTGGACGACCGTGGCGGTCGCGGTCTGCGGCTCGTCCTCGTCGCGAAGCTTGGCGGTCTCCGACTTGAAGATGCGCAGCGACCGGCCGAGCCCGCGGGCGGCTTCCGGCAGCTTCTTCGCACCGAAGAGCAGCACCAGGATCAGGCCGATGATGATCAGCTCAGTGGGTCCGAGATTGGGCATTACACATCCTTACGCCGGGCGACGTGCGGTCTCTGTCCCCGATCGTACGCTCCCCGGGAGACAGACTCATCCCTTTGGCCCCGTACAGTCGCCGTACGATCGCCGAACAGAACCCGAACGGGTTCGAGTCTTCCCTCCGTGCGGTCGATCTCACGGCCCAGCTCGGCGGCCGCACGCAGCACGCGCACGGTCAGGAGGGCCAGGACGGCCAGCCCGGCGAGGACCAGCGAGACCGCGGCGATGATCCAGCTCATGTCGGGGGGCTCCAGCTCCGTACGTCAGGAAACCGACTCGTAACGATTCAGCGCGGCGGTGGCGGCGGCCCGGACGCTCTCGTCCAGCGAGGCGGGCGAGATCACCCTGCCGGTGTCGCCGAGGCGCAGCGCCAGGCGTACCAGCCAGCCCTGGTCCCTGGCCCGCAGGGCCACCCGCACGCGGCCCTCGCCGAGCTCCTCGACCCGCTCGCACGGGTAGTACTCGGCGACCCAGCGGCCCGCGGCGGTCAGCTCCAGCTCCACCAGCTCGTCGGTCGGCGAGGGCCGGAACACCCCGGGCGTCACCTCGTCGGCCACGGCGCCCGCGGGCGGGTCGGCGGGCACGTCGAGCACGTCGACGGAGAGCATCCGGTCCACCCGGAACAGCCGGACCGCCTCGGCCCGGTAGCACCAGCCCGACAGGTAGGGGCGGCCGTCCACGACGACCAGCCGCATCGGGTCGACCTCGCGCGGGGTGATCTCGTCGCGTCCCGGCACGTAGTAGCGCAGCGACAGCCGCCTGCGGCCGCGCAGCGCCTCGTTCACGCTGGGCAGCGCGTCGGGGGCGGCGTCGACCTCCACCGCGACCTGGCTGCTGACCGCCGCCGCGCCCTCGCCCGAGGCCTGCTCGAACTTGGCGATGACCCGGGCCAGCGCGTCGCGCTCCCCGAACTCCGGCATCTCGGCGAGCAGGCGCAGCGCGACCAGCAGGGCGCTGGCCTCGTCCACGCCCAGCCGCAGCGGGCGGGCGATCGTCTCGGCGTTGTCGATGACGATCTCCCCGCCGTCCCACGACACGTCGATCAGGTCGCCGGGGGTGTGGCCGGGCAGCCCGCACATCCAGACCAGCTGCAGGTCGTCGATGAGCTGCTTCTCGCTCAGCCCGAAGATTTTCGCGACCTCGGGCACCTGGGCCCCGGGGTGCGACATCAGGTAGGGCACCAGTGCCAGCAGCCTGGGCAGGCGATCGGCCGTGCTCACGTGAGTGCTCCCTTCAGGCGGCAGATGACCGCGTCGCGGGCGTCCGGCGGGCCGATCACCTCGGCGTCCGCGGCGAAACCCACGATCCACCCGGCCAGCCGGCCGGGGTCGGTGAAGTCGACGTCCAGCTCGTCCCAGTCGCCGTCGGCGGGCCGCACCGCCTTCGCCACCTGGCGCAGCCCCTGGCAGGTGTCGCGCCTGACCCGGACGAGGGCGGTGCGCTCGTGGACGGCGGCGTCGCTGAACACGACCATGGACTTGATGTCGACGCCCTCGGGCACCACCACGGCGCCGGGACGGCCGACGGTGGTGACCGTGCCGCTGATCCGGCTGAGCCGGAAGACCCTGGGGGCGTTCCGGTCGCGGTCGTGACCGACCATGTACCAGCGGCCCCGGCGGCTGACGACGCCCCACGGCTCCACGGTGCGGGTCAGCACGTTCTGGCTGGCCGCCCCCCGGTAGGCGAAGCGGACCGCGCGCCGGTCGCGTACGGCCTCCCACAGCGCGGGGAAGGACGGGTCCTGGGTGTCGACGCGCAGCTCCAGCGCCCCGCCGAGCACCCCGTGGGCCTCGTCGGTCTGCACGCCCCCGGCGCGCAGCTTCAGCAGGGCCCCGCTGGCCGCCTCGGCGAGGCTGGCCCGCTGCCACACCTGGGCCGCCAGGCCCACCACGGCGGCCTCGTCGGGCTCCAGGGTGATCTCCGGCAGCTCGTACGCCGAGCGGACGATCCGGTAGCCGGGATCCTCCTCCCACGGGTCCTTGTGGACCTCGATCGGGATGCCGATCTCCCGCAGCTCGTTCTTGTCCCGCTCGAACATCCGCTGGAAGGCCTCGTCGTTGTCGGCGTCGTAGCCCGGCACCGCCTGGCGGATGTGCTCGGCACTGAGCGGCCGCCGCGTGGCCAGCAGGCAGATCACGAGATTGAGCAGCCGCTCGGTCTTCCGGCGCGACATCCGGCCTCCTCCCTGTTCGAGTGACGCTACCCTTCCCCCGTGATCAGATGGCGCAGGGGCGAGGTCGTACGGATCCGGCGCGAATGGCCGGGGGCGGTGGAACTCGACGTGACCACCGAGGACGGTGCGGCGCGCGCGCTCGCCTACCCCGCCCTGGTGGGCCGCCCCGAGCCCGGTGACGTGGTGCTGCTCAACACGACCGCGCTCGCGATGGGTCTCGGTACGGGAGGCTACGCCATGGTGGTGGCTGTTCCCGACCGATTGCCACAAGATCCTCAAGGCCCCGGACACCTGGTGAAGGCACGCTACACCCCGTTGCAGGCCACCGTCCTCGGCGCGGACGAGCAGGATTCGCCCTTCCACGAGGTCCTGCGCGACGCCGACTCCGTGGACGGCATGCCGGTGATCGTCGCCGACCTGCACTCCGCCCTGCCCGCGATCCTCTGCGGCCTGTACGGCCCGAGGCCCCCGGGGCCCGGTGGGACCGCGGAGACCGGGGGCCGGGAGCGCGTGAAGCCCCTCAGGGTCGCGTACGTGATGCTCGACGGGGGGGCGCTGCCCGCCTGGTTCTCCATGTCGTGCGCGCGGCTGCGGGAGGTCGGCTGGCTGTGCGGGGTCGTCACAGCGGGCCAGGCCTTCGGCGGCGACGTGGAGGTGGTGACCCCGCACACCGGGCTGCTCGCGGCCAGGCACGTCCTGGAGGCCGACGTCGCGATCGTCACCCAGGGACCGGGCAACCTGGGCAGCGGCACCCGCTGGGGTTTCTCCGGCGTCTCGGCCGGCGAGGCGGTCAACGCCGCCGCGGTCCTGGGGGGCCGCCCGGTCGCGGCGCTGCGGGTCAGCGAGGGCGACCTGCGCGAACGCCACATCGGGGTCTCACACCACTCGCTGACCGCCTACGGCCGGGTGGCGCTCGCCCCGGCCCAGGTCGCCGTGCCCGTGCTGCCCGGCGACTTCGGCAGGCGGGTGGCCGAGCAGTCGCGCCCCCTCGCCGCGCGGCACGAGCTGGTCGAGGTGCCGGTGGACGGGCTGCACGAGGCGCTGCGGGGGTCTCCGGTACGGCTGTCGACGATGGGCCGGGGTCTGGACGAGGACCTGGCCTACTTCCTGGCCTCGGCCGCCGCCGGGCGCCACGCGGCCTCACTGCTGTCGTAGAAGTCCTGGAGGACCCGGCCTACTTCCCGGCCTCGGCCGCCGCCGGGGACCACGCCGCCTCGCCGCTGTCGTAGAAGTTCTTGAAGGTGAAGGCCCCCGGCGTGGGGCCTTCGGCCTTCAGCCGCTCCAGGCGTTCCATCCCCTCGGCCAGCGTCGGCTCGTGCCCCTCGGGGATCCACCACATCACCGAGTACGGCTCCGCGACGCGCAGGAACCACTCCCGGCGCCGCTGCAGGAACGCCAGGTGGCCGCTGCGGTAGACGTAGTCCCACAGCGCGTCGCGCGACCTCCACACGGAGAAGTTGATCAGCAGGTGGTCTCCGTACTCGTGCTCGACCGTGTCGTCGGGGCCGTCACCCCCTTTGAGCCGCCACACGAAGCCGGGGTCGGCCTCGGCCAGCCGGTTGAGGGGGTCGAGGCCCGCCATGAAGGAGGCCAGTTCCGGGGAGTCCTTGGGCGCGCGCATGTGGGCGATGTTCAGCTGGGCCAGGTGCATGGACACAGCAGACCATCTCCGATCCTTCTATGTCAATCTTCATTATTTTTAGAAAAGGCGACGCAGCACTCCCCGGGGCGCGGGTCCAGGACGGCCGCCGAGGCGTCCTGCCCGAGCCCGTCGAGCAGCCCTCGGCACAACTCCAGGTTCACCGAGCAGACCAGCAGCGGGTGCTCCTCGGCCGGCACGTGGAACGGGCAGTTGCGCAGCCGCACCCGGCCGTCCTCCTCGTACGGCTCGTATCCGCGCCGCCGCAGCACCCCGGCGAGATCCTCGCCCTCCCCCGCGAACCGGGCTCCCGCGCGCCGGGCGGCCTGCTCGGCCCGCTCGTCCCCGCCGAGCAGCTCGACGGTCTCGGCCAGCACCAGGGCGAGGGTGCGGTAGTCCCTGGCGGGCACATTGACCTGCCACTCCCCCGGCGCCCTGCGGTAGACCTTCGCCGGCCTGCCGCTGCCGGGCCCCGTCCGCTCCGTCAGCCGCCGGAACCCCGCCTCCAGCAGGCCGGCCTCGACGAGCCTGTCGAGGTGGAAGGCGGCCAGGGTCCGCTGCACCCCCACCGCCTCGGCCGCCTCGTTACGCCCCACGTCGTGGCGCTGGGAGGCCACGTAGTCGTAGACGGCCCGGCGCACCGGGTCGTGGAGTACCGCCACCGTGTCGAGATCGTCGCCGCTCACAGCCCGGATTGTAGGCCGAGTGCCCGGAGGCCACGCCCCCCGCCCGCGAGCGTTCCGGATGGGCCGAGCCCCGGCGGACGAGGCGGCCGGGCGCCGCGGACGGCACGAGGGCCCGGCGGGGGTACTGGCGGGCGGCCCGGACGGTACGAGATCCAGCAGGCGTTCCGGACAGCACGAAACCCGGCGGGCGAGACGGGCGAAGCGGCCCGGTGGCGGCGCGATGACGGACCGGGCCCCGGGCCGGGAAAGCGCGGAGCCCGGCCGTGCGCGCACGGCCGGGCTCCGGATGGGGCGGTTCGCCCCGGCGACGGCCCGGTGGACCTCGCCGGAGCCTCGCCGAAGATGGGACAACGTCGGGTCGGCGACCCGGCGGGCTCAGTAGGCGGCCAGCACGTCGACCAGGAAGACGAGGGTGTCGGTGCCCTTGATCTTGTCGCCGGAGCCCGCCTTGCCGTAACCGAGGTCCGGCGGGATGCTCAGCAGCACCCGGCTGCCGGCCGGGACGCCGACCAGACCCTGGTCCCAGCCCTTGATGACCTTGCCGGCGCCGATCTGGAACATGATCGGCTGCGCGCCCCGGGACCAGCTGCTGTCGAACTCGAGGTCCGAGCCCCAGATCTTCCCGGCGTACTGGACCAGGATCGACTGGCCGCTCTTGACCTCGGGACCGGTGCCCTTGATCACGGTCTTGGCGACGAGCTCCTTGGGAGCCTTCTCCTTGGTCTTGGTGGTGAGCTTCGGCGCGGCGTCGCCGGCCGGGTTCTCCACCTTGACACCCTTGAGGCCGGGGTCGACCGCGGTGCCCTTGGCGGCCTTCTCCTGGGGGACGCCCACGACGTCGACCACGAAGACCTGCGACTGACCCGGAGGGGCCTGCGCCTGCTGCTCGGCGGGCAGCGCGTCCTTGGCGACGACCGACATGAACCTGCCGCCGCCCTTGGTCTCGGCGAAGCCCTTGCGGAGGATCTCCGGGACCTGCTCGTTGAGCGTGATGACCTGCGGCCCGCCCTCGTCGTAGGTCGAACCGGCGAGCTTGTTCTCCTTGCCGTCCCAGGTGAAGACGGTGAAGTTGGCGACGACGTTGGTGCCGGCCTTGGCCGCCTCGCCGGTGGTGCCGGGGGTGAGCACCTTGAAGGAGGAGGTCTCGACGACCTTCGACGGGAAGGCGACGGTCGGCTTGGCTCCGGCCTGCCCGGTCACCTGGAGCTCGGTGACCCCACTACTACTGCTGCTGGCGGGACTGGAGGCGCCGGTGGCCACGCCCCCTCCGGAGCCGCATGCTGCGGCGAACATCAGAGGCACTGCGGCCAGTACGGCCATGCTGCGGCGGCGCATAGGTATCCCTCAAGCAGACGTCAGGTTCGCGCCACATTACCCGTCCCGGCGTACGGAGGAGGTAAGGCCGGGACGAGCTTGCCGAAGTATGACCGTCACATTCCGGCGATGAGCTTGTCCACCCGCTCGTCGACGCTGCGGAAGGGGTCCTTGCACAGCACGGTGCGCTGCGCCTGGTCGTTGAGCTTCAGGTGCACCCAGTCGACGGTGAAGTCACGGCGCTTCTCCTGCGCCTTGCGGATGAACTCACCGCGCAGCCGGGCCCGGGTGGTCTGCGGCGGCACCGACTTGGCCTCGAAGATCTTCAGATCGGAGGCCACCCGCTCCACCGCGCCGCGCTTCTGCAGCAGGTAGAACAGGCCTCGGCGGCGGTGCACGTCGTGGTAGGCGAGGTCGAGCTGGGCGACCCTGGGGCTCGACAGCGGCAGGTCGTACTTCTTGCGGTAGCGCTCGATCAGCTGGTATTTGGTCACCCAGTCGATCTCGCGGGCGACCTTGTCGAGGTTGCCGGTCTCGACCGCGTTGAGCGTGCGCTCCCACAGCTCCAGCACCCGGTGGCTGATCTCGTCGCCGCCACGGCGGTCGACGAAGTCGCGGGCCTTGGAGAGGTATTCCTCCTGGATCTCCAGCGAGGACGCCTCCCGGCCGTTGGCGAGCCGCACCCGCCGCCGCCCGGTCATGTCGTGGGAGACCTCCCTGATGGCCCGGATCGGGTTCTCCAGGGACAGGTCGCGCATCACGGTGCCCGCCTCGATCATGCGGAGCACCAGGTCGGTCGCGCCGACCTTGAGCAGCATGGTCGTCTCGCTCATGTTGGAGTCGCCGACGATGACGTGCAGGCGGCGGAACCGCTCGGCGTCGGCGTGCGGCTCGTCCCGGGTGTTGATGATCGGGCGCGACCGGGTGGTGGCGCTGGAGACGCCCTCCCAGATGTGCTCGGCCCGCTGGGAGACGCAGTAGACCGCCCCACGCGGGGTCTGCAGCACCTTGCCCGCCCCGCAGATGATCTGCCGGGTGACCAGGAACGGGATCAGCACGTCGGCCAGGCGGCCGAACTCGCCGTGCCGGCCGACCAGGTAGTTCTCGTGACAGCCGTAGGAGTTGCCCGCGGAGTCGGTGTTGTTCTTGAACAGGTAGATGTCCCCGGCGATGCCCTCCTCGCGGAGGCGTTTCTCGGCGTCGACGAGGAGGCCCTCCAGGATGCGCTCTCCCGCCTTGTCGTGGGTGACGAGCTCCACGACGTTGTCACACTCGGGGGTGGCGTACTCGGGGTGGCTTCCCACGTCGAGATACAGGCGCGCCCCGTTGCGGAGGAAGACGTTGCTCGATCGGCCCCAGGAGACGACACGGCGGAATAGATAACGCGCTACCTCGTCGGGTGACAGCCGCCGCTGCCCCCTGAACGTGCAGGTGACGCCGTACTCGTTCTCAAGCCCGAAGATGCGACGATCCATTGCCTCACACTATTCGCCGAACCCCTCTCGCGGGAGGGATCATGGGGTTTTCGGTCGTACGGCTTATGCCCCAGGCCGCGAGCGGCTAAGCGCGAGCGCGGCCCGCGCCCGGCTCCCACCGGGCGCGAGCGGTGCGAAGTCGCCGGGATCGGCGGTCCCGGTCAGCCTCCGCCCTGCCAGAAGATCTCGACAACCTTGGTAATCCGGCCGTTCTCTGTGGTGATCAGGGCCGGCCGGTAGAGGCCCTCCACCCCGGTCAGGGAGGCCGCCTCCCTGACGTTGGCGATCAGCGTCTCGCGGGTGCAGCTCTCGGTGCCGAGGTTGGTGGCCTTGTCGTAGGTCTGCGTCGAGCCGTCGCAGCCGCTGTCGGCGAGGAACCGCACGTCCTCGGCGATGGGCGCCATGTAGCGGACCACGTCGCCCTCCTCGGGGCCGTCGAAGTGGCCGTCCTCGCCGTCGCGCTGGACGAAGCGGATCGGCCGGTACTCGGCCACCCCGTTGTCGTCCACGTCGGTGAGCCAGCCCCGCAGGACGCCCTCGAAGGGCGGCGGTCGCCCCTTGCTCCAGTCGTGCTCGGGAGCGGCCTGGAACTCGGTGCCGAAGAGCTCGGGGGTGGCCGCGGGCCTGGAGGCCGGGGTGGGGTCCGGCGCGCCCGTCGAGGGGGCGGGCGTGGAGGAGACGGGCGTGGAGGCGGCTGCCGGGGAGGGGGCCGGGGTGGTCTCCGCGGCGCAGCCGGACGCCAGTGCCACGGCCGCGAGCAGGGCGAGCGCCACGCCGGGCCGTCGCGGAGCCGCGGGGGCGGTCATATGGAGAGCGAACCCGGTCCGGGTCCGGCGGATGGTGTTGTTCACACGGACTGTGACCGCCGCGGGACGGGATCGGTTGCCCGGAGGGGGTGTGATCCAGGACACATCCAAACGCCGCCCCCGGGCGGAGGCGGCGCCGTGTGGTCGCCGGTCGGCCGTCCGGCGCGAGGGTGCCGTCCCCGGGTGGGCGGGGTGGCGCTCCACCGCCACTCTCCGGCGGTCCGGCGCGGGAGTGCCGTCCCCGGGTGGGGGCACTCCCGCGCCGTGCGGTCAGCCGTCCTGTGCGGCCCCGGCGTCGCCGGTGGACGCGGTCAGCCGCTGGATCCGGTGTCGATGTCGCCGTCGGGCGCGGTCGGCGGGGCGCCGGGCGTCTCGGGCGCGGTGAGGGGGCTCTCGTTCTTGGTCGCCGTCGTGGCAGGCCCGGCCGCGGGTGCCCCGTCGGCCAGCAGCCGCTCCAGCCTGGGGCCGTTGAGCCGCAGGAACTTGCGGTGCGGGCGGTTGCGGTCGAGCACCGCCACCTCCAGCTGGTTCGCGGGGAAGCGCTCGCCTCCGGGCTCGGTCAGCGCGAACAGCGCCGCCTCCAGCGCCTCGCCCAGCGGCAGGCCGTCGCGGTAGCGCTCCTTGAGACGGCCCGCCACCGCCTCGGCCTGACCGCCCATGGCCACCAGGCCCGCCTCGTCGAAGACCGAGCCGTCGAAGGTCAGCCGGTAGATGTGGTCCTCGTCGGAGGAGTCGCCGACCTCGGCGACCACGATCTCCACCTCGAACGGCTTCAGCGACTCGGTGAAGATCTGGCCGAGGTTCTGCGCGTAGAGGTTGGCCAGGCCACGGGCGGTGACGTCGTCGCGGGCGTAGGTGTAACCGTTGATGTCGGCGTACCGGATGCCGCCGAGGCGCAGCGCCTCGAACTCGTTGTAGCGGCCGACCGCGGCGAACCCGATCTTGTCGTAGATCTCGCTGATCTTGTGCAGGGCGCGGGACGGGTTGGGCGCGACGAACAGGATGCCGTCCTCGTACTGCAGGACGACGACGCTACGGCCCCGCGCGATCCCCTTGCGCGCGTAGTCCGCCTTGTCCCGCATCTGCTGCTCGGGCGAGACATATCCAAAAGGCATGGACACCTGGGGTGATCCTCTCGTGTTAGCGCAGCGGGGCGGTGGGGCCGTCGGGGTGGTCCGCCCGGGATTCGATCACGACCCGGACGATCTCTCCGACCTCCTCGTCGGGAAGCCGGCGATATCCGTCGGCGGTGATCACCGCGACGACGGGCCAGATCTTGCGGATCGCGTCGGGACCGCCGGTCGCCGAGTCGTCGTCGGCCGCGTCGTAGAGGGCCTGGATCAGCGTCAGCACGGTGTCCTCGGGTGAGGCTCCCTCGCGGTAGAGCTTCTTCAGAGCGCCCCGCGCGAAGATCGAACCGGACCCGATCGAGTGATACTGGCTCTGCTCGTAGGGACCGCCGCCCACGTCGTAGCTGAAGATGCGTCCGCCGTCGACATCGGGGTCGTAGGCGGCGAAGAGCGGGACGACCACGAGCCCCTGCATCGCCATCCCCAGGTTGCCACGGATCATCGTGGCGAGCCGGTTGGCCTTGCCCACCACCGAGAGCGTGCGGCCCTCGCGCTTCTCGTAGTGTTCGAGCTCCACCCGGTAGAGGCGGGCCATCTCGATGCCGGTGCTCGCCGCCCCGGCGATGCCCATGCCCGAGTAGTCGTCGGTGCGGAACACCTTCTCCATGTCACGCTGGGAGATGATGTTGCCGGAGGTCGCCCGGCGGTCTCCCGCGATCACCACGCCACCGGCGCACATCGCCGCGACGATCGTGGTGGCGTGCGGGATCTGATCGCCCACCGGGGTCGCCAAAGCCTCGTTACGGCCAGGCAGCAAGTCCGGCGAATGGGACCTGACGAACTCGGTGAACGAGGAGCTCCCGGTGTCGGTAAAGATATGATTCACCATGCCGGCGGGCAGGTCCCTGTGAGATCCCACGCGACTCCCTCCAAAGGTGCGGTCCTTTAAGGCCCGACCTTACTCATCTTGCCGTGCTGCTTGCACTTCCCTGGATCAGCTCAGCGCGAACCACCTCCGCCGGGCTTTTGAATCTTTACGGGTGATCGGCCCCGGCCGCCGGATCCCTCTCGGATCCCCCCGAGACGGCGATCACGACGGAGGCGGCGAAGAGGGCGACGGCCCGCCCGGACCGCGCGGGAGACGGGACCGCGCCCGCGAAGAACGCGGGACGGCGCCCGCGAAGGGCGTACTCACGGACGGGGGCGGCACTTACGGACGGAGCTCATAGACAGGGCTCACTTGCGGCGCTCATGGCCGGTGCTCACGGAAGGACGTCGTGAGGGGCCGACGCTCGCGGTTCTCCCACCGCTTCGGCCCTCGTCCACGGAGGTGGCGGGGCCGGCGGGAACGGCCGGCCCGCCGGGCCGGGAACGGTCGCGGCCGGATCGGCCCGCGCCTTCCCGCTTCGTACTCCGGACGGTTCTCGTTCCCTCCTGGAACCGTTCCCGGAGGGGTCTCCCCTGATCGACTCAGTGTGTTCGCGGCGGTCGGAGGCGGAGCCTCCGGAAGGGCGCTCGCGGCCGGGGACGGCCGCACGTCACCCGCCCGCCAGGCCCGGCGGGAGCCGAGCCGGGCCCGTAGGCGTCAGGACGGGCCTTCCGGCTCCTCACCGGATCCGCTTCCGCCCCTGACCGTGAATCCCAGCGGGCGAACCTACTGTCCGCCCTTCTGTACGTAACTCCTCACGAACTCCTCGGCGTTCTCCTCCAGGACCTCGTCGATCTCGTCGAGGATGGCGTCGACGTCGTCGGAGAGCTTCTCGTGACGTTCCTGGACGTCGGAGGTTTCCGCCGGGGCGGTCTCCTCGACTTCCTTGTCGGTCCGGCCGGTCTGCTTCTGGCCGCCGGTGTCCTTGCTTGCCATGTGTGGCACCTCCACCTGGGGGACGGATCTGATTCATATCTTCCCCGAACCGGGCGACATTGCGCGCGGATCATCCCGCGATCTTTACGGGAGCCCGCACCGGCCGTGCCGAGGTCCTGTCCGTCAGGGAACCTCTCCCCTGGCCCCCAAGGCAAATCGGGGCGCCGAGGCCGATCCGGCGCACTTGACTAGATAGCGTCTCTATCCAATAATTGGCTAGCTTCACTATCCAATGAGAGGGCCTCCCATGTCACCGTCGTCACTGAGCACAGCCGGAATACTCCTCATCACCGTGCCCGCCGTGGCCTTCGGCGGGGTCTCCCTGCTCGCGCACATCATGCGCGGCATTCCCGGATACGCGGACAACCCGGTGCGGCGTGGCCTGTGGCGGGCCGGGCACGCGCACGCGGGCGTCCTGGTGCTCTTCGCGCTCGTCGCGCTGCTCTACATCGACCAGGCGGACCTGTCCGGCGGCCTGAAGGATCTGACCCGGATCCTGATCGTGGCGGCGCCGATCCTGATGCCGCTGGGCTTCTTCCTGTCCGTGGTGCGCCCCTCCGACACGAAGCCGAACCGGCTGATCTGGCTCGTCCCGGCGGGCGGGGTGTCGCTGGGCGTCGGCACGCTACTGCTCGGCGTCGGCCTCGTCTGACTCCCACGGCCCCGCCCCATGGCCCCATGGCCCCATGGCCCCCACAACCCCGCACGAGCCGCGCGTGAGCCCCCGATGGACCCCCTCGCGCCTCGTGTGAGCACCGTCACCCACCGAATCCACCCCAATTCACCGCCTCAGGGGAGATAGGGAACGTTCCAGGTAGGCCTTCGGGGTGGAAAACTGCGATCATTGGGAGGTGAGCACCATCATCGCGCGCAGGTACAAGCTCGTCTCACGCGTCGGCCAAGGGGCGACCGGCGTCGTCTGGCGCGCATACGACCTGCTGCTGGAGCGAGAGGTGGCCCTCAAGGAGATACTCCTGCCACCCGGGGCCGCCGCGGCCGAGCAGCGGCGGCGGGTGGTCAGGGAGGCTCGCATGGCGGCGCGGTTGAGCCACCGGGGCATCGTGACGGTGCACAACCTCACCGAGGAGTCCGAGCGCCTCTGGATCGTCATGGAGTTCCTGGAAGCGCTGACGCTGCACGACACGCTCGTGCAGGCGGGCCCGCTCCCGGTGGACCTGGTGGCGGCGATGGGGTGCCGCCTGCTGGAGGCGTTGCGGCACGCGCACGACGGCGGGGTGATCCACCGTGACATCAAGCCCGCCAACATCATGCTCACCGGCGACCGGGTGGTGCTGGCCGACTTCGGCTTCGCCGCGCCGGAGGGCGCGGCGACGACCTCGACGCGGGGCACCCCGGCGTTCATCGCGCCGGAGGCACTGCAGGGCAGGGGCGGCACCCGCGAGGCGGACATGTGGTCGTTCGGCGCGACGCTGTACATGGCGGTGGAGGGCAGGACCCCGTTCCGTACGGTGAACTCGATGGCGGCGCTGGTGGCGGCGCTGCGCGAACCCCCGCGCGCGCCGAAGCGGGCGGGCGCCCTGGAGCCGGTGCTGCGGGGACTGCTGCGCAAGGACCCTCGGGCGCGGCTGAGTGCCGAGCGGACCTCCAAGATGCTGGAGGACGTGCGCTGCTTCAGCGCGGCCTGAAGCCGTTCACAGGCGCATTCCCGAGGTGTGACAGCCGCTCCCGGGCGGCTTTCCTGATTCCGTAATCAGGCTTTACGGACACGGAATAAAATTCCGGCGTGCTCGTGCGTCTGAATCGTTACAGAGAATCACCATGGGTAATCACATAGTGCACTGTTCCGGGTGGAAATATGAATCAGCTGAGAGGCCCGGCTTCTATGTGCAGCAGGTGATTCATGGGAACAGATGCGGGAAAGGCACGCTTACTAGGTGATCGCTATCACTTGACCTCGCGGATCGGGCGAGACGGCGTGGGCACGATGTGGCGGGCCCACGACTCCCTGCTCAGGCGGAATGTGGCGATCAAGGAGATCCAGCCCCGGTTCGACGAGGACGGGGCGGACATGCACGACGCGCGGCGGCGTGCCCTGCGCGAGGCGCGCTCGGCCGGGAGGCTGAACCACCCGGCGGTGATCTCCGTGCACGACCTGCTCGAGGAGGACGGGCGGCTCTGGATCGTGATGGAGCTGCTGGAGGCCCTCACGCTCAAGGAGACCGTGCGGCACCTGGGTCACCTGCCGATCCACTGGGCGGCGTGGATCGGCTTCCAGCTGCTGAGCGGGCTGCGCCACGCGCACGGGGCGGGAGTCCTGCACCGGGACATCAACCCGCGCAACATCCTGCTGACCGGCGACCGGGTGGTGCTGGCCGACTTCGGCATCGCGGCGTTGCACGGCGATCCCGGCGATCCCGGCGACTCCACGACCGTGCCGCTCGCCCACGTTCCCGCCTTCGTCGCGCCGGAGCGGCTGCGGGGCGGGCCGCCGACCCCGGCGGGCGACCTGTGGTCGTTCGGGGCGAGCCTGTACTTCGCGGTGGAGGGCCGCCCCCCGCGCCCCACCTCCCGTACGCCGGCGCCGCGCGAGCCCTCGGGCGGCGGGCAGGGAGGCCCGGCGACGCTGGCGGGAGTGCTGTGGCCCGTCCTGGAGGGGCTGCTCCAGCGCGATCCGGCGGCCCGCATCAGCATGGGGCAGGCCGGCCGCATGCTGTCGGCGATCCTCCACACCGAGGGGGTGGCCCTGGCACCGCCTCGGCTGCCCGCGGCCCGGCTGCCGCCGGACGCCTTCGCCTAGCGGACCTCCGGGGGGCTCGCGCGGCCTTTCACCGGACATTCAGGACGGGAGAAAAGCGCTTTTCGTCCCTTCTCTCGCCGCGCGGGAGCGGGCCGTTCCGTGAGGGTCAGGCGGGGCGCCCTTCTCTAAGGCATCAAATAAATGGACAAACAGTCAGAATTAGACTTAATGGAAAGTTACCCTAGAACCGCCTTGAACAGGGTCAGACCGCCCAGCCTCGAACCGTGAGGACGTCAGACGGCCGGGACGCGACGGCAGGCCTCGACGAACCTGGAGGCCAGCCGGGGACTACCGGCCCAGTGCAGGTGCAGGTAGGAGGCGGTGACCCGGCCGTCGGCGAACCCGTCGGCGCCGCCACGCCAGCGGAACAGCGGCCGGTCGGGGACGGGCTCGACCGCGGTGCGGTGGAACTCGTGGCCCCGGTAGCGCTCTCCGTCCCTGGTGAGCGGCGAGTCGCGGACGGCCACCGCGTCCCGGTAGCCGAGCGTGAGGGTTCCGGTCATCCTGGCCTCGATGTCGAGGACCCCGCACATCGGCCTGCCGTCCAGCCTCCTGGCCAGGTACAGCAGGCCCGCGCACTCGGCCGAGATCGGCCCGTCGAACGCGGCCACCTGATCGCGCAGCGGCTCGTTCGCCGACAACTCGGCCGCGTAGACCTCGGGGAAGCCGCCCCCGATGACGATCCCGCGAACTCCCTCGGGGAGGGTCTCGTCCACGAGCGGGTCGAAGGGGACGACCTCGGCCCCCGCCGCCGCCAGCAGTTCGGCCTGCTCGGTGTAGCCGAAGGTGAAGGCCTGCCCCCCGGCGACCGCGATCCTCGTGACGGGGGCGGCGGGCGGCCCGGGGGTCCACGGGACGGCGGGCAGCGGCGGCGCGGTACGGGCGAGGCGCAGGAGTTCCTCCAGGTCGCAGGAGGCGGCGACCAGATCCGCGACGGCGTCCATGGCCCTGACGGCCTGGGTGCGGCGCTCGGCGGCGGGGACCAGGCCCAGGTGCCTGGAGGGGGTGGCGACGGCGTCGCTGCGGCGGATCGCGCCGAGTACGGGGACACCGCTCTCGGCGAGCGCCTCGCGGCAGATGGCCTCGTGCCGCTCGGAGCCGATCCGGTTGAGGATCACCCCGCCGAGCCTGATCCGGGTGTCGTAGGAGGCGAACCCGTGCACCAGCGCCGCCACGGAGCGGCTCTGCTTGGCGGCGTCCACGACCAGGACCACCGGGGCGCCGAGCAGCCTGGCGACGTGCGCGGTGGAGGCGAACTCGGTGGAGCCCGCGCCGTCGTACAGGCCCATCACGCCCTCCACGACCGCGATGTCCGCCCCGGCGGCGCCGTGCAGGAACAGCGGGGCGACGAGCTCCTCCCCCACCAGCCAGGGGTCGAGGTTGCGTCCGGGGCGGCCGGTGGCCATGGCGTGATAGCTGGGGTCGATGTAGTCGGGCCCCACCTTGTGCGGGGAGACCGCCATGCCCCGGCGGGCGAGGGCGGCCATCAGGCCGGTCGCCACGGTCGTCTTGCCCGCTCCGGAGGCGGGGGCCGCGATGACCAGCCGGGCTACCATTCGATGCCCTTCTGACCCTTCTGCCCGGCGTCCATGGGGTGCTTGATCTTGCCCATCTCGGTGACGAGGTCGGCGGCGTCGAGCAGCCGGGGGTCGGCGTCGCGGCCGGTGACGACGACGTGCTGGCCGCCGGGGCGCCCGCGCAGGGTCTCGACCACCTCGTCGACGTCGATCCAGCCCCACTTCATCGGGTACGTGAACTCGTCGAGCACGTACAGGCGGAACGTCTCGGCGGCGAGGTCGCGCTTGATCTGCTCCCAGCCCTCGCGGGCGTCGGCGGCGTGGTCCTCCTCGCTGCCGGGCCGCTGGATCCAGGACCAGCCCTCGCCCATCTTGTGCCAGGCGACCGGCCCGCCCTCACCGGAGTCGCCGAGCACCCGCAGCGCCCGCTCCTCGCCGATGCGCCACTTGGCGGACTTGACGAACTGGAAGACCCCGATCGGCCAGCCCTGGTTCCAGGCGCGCAGGGCCAGGCCGAAGGCGGCCGTGGACTTGCCCTTGCCCGGCCCGGTGTGGACGATCAGCAGCGGCCGGGTGCGGCGCTGCCTGGTGGTCAGGCCGTCCTCGGGCACGCTGACGGGTTTGCCCTGCGGCATCGTCGCCCTCCCTTCGCTGTCATGTGACTCGCTGTCATCTGGCTCGCTGTCCTCGCTGTCGTGGCCGGCTCTTCGCGGTCACGCGGCGCCGCGCCGTTCACGGACCACCCCGGCCAGGTCGGTGAGGTCGTCGAGGCGTACGGTCTCCGCGCCCATCCGCGCCGCCAGGGAGGCCGCGAGGCCGAGGCGTACGTGACCGCCCTCGCAGTCGACCACCACGCCCGCCACCCCGGCCAGCAGTCCCGCCGCGCGGTGGGACTCCTCGACGGTTCCCGAGGTGGCCCGCCCGTCGGTGACCAGGACCACCAGCGGGCGCCTGGACGGGTCGCGCAGGCGCTCGACCCGCAGCACCTCGGCGGCCCGCAGCAGTCCGGCGGCCAGCGGGGTCCGGCCTCCGGTGGGGAGCTCGCGCAGCCGGGCCGCCCCGGTCTCGACGGAGGAGGTGGGCGGCAGGACCAGGTCGGCGCGGGCGCCGCGGAAGGTGACGAGCCCGACCTTGTCGCGGCGCTGGTAGGCGTCGAGGAGCAGGCCCAGCACCGCTGTCTTGACCGCGCGCATGCGCTGCCTGGCGGCCATGGAACCGCTCGCGTCCACGACGAACAGCACCAGGTTGCCCTCGCGGCCCTCGCGGACCGCCTCCCTGAGGTCGCCGCGCCGCAGCAGCAGTCCGGGCCCGCTCCTGCCCCGCGCGACCTGGTACGGGGCGGCGGCGCCGATGGTGGCCCGCAGGTGGAGGGAGCCGGGGTGGCCCTCGGGGACCCTGGCCCCCGTGGTACGGCCCAGGGGCGTCCTGGCGCGCGACCGGCGCCCCGGGGCTCCGGCGCCGATGCCGGGGACGGTGAAAAGCCTGGTCCTGCCCCCGGGGTCGGCGTCGAAGGTCTGCTCGCGGGCCGGTACTCCCCCGGTCGTCTCCGGCGACTCCCGGGGATCCTCGGCGGAGGCCGGGACCTCCTTCGCCTCGGGGTCGGAGGCGCCCCGGACGTCCGGATCCGCGGGCCGGGGGGTGTCCCGGCCGTCGTGACCTTCGGAACCGTCCGGGCCGGGGTCGTCCGAGGTGGCGTCCCCGGACTCGGGGCCGCCGTCGGGCGCGGGTCCGTCCGGGCCCGCGTCGGGATCGATGCCCCCGGGGCCCCCGGAGTCGTCCGGGTCGTCCGGCCCCTCGGGGTCGTCGGGGATCTGGTCCAGGAGATCCTGGAGCCTGGACTCGTCCAGGCCGGGCGCGTCGAAGGGGTCGCGGCGACGGCGGTGCGGGAGCGCGAGCCTGGCCGCCTCCCGTACGTCGTCGGCGGTGACGGAGGTGCGGCCCTGCCAGGCGGCGTGCGCGATCGCCGCGCCGGCGGTGACCAGGTCGGCCCGGAGCCCGTCCACCTCGAACCCCGCGCAGACGGTGGCGATCCTGAGCAGCGCCGCGTCCGGCAGGACGACCTGGGCGACCCTGGTACGAGCCTCGGCGATGCGCGTGGCCAGCGCCCGCTCCTCCTCCGACCAGGCGGCGGCGAAGGCGTCGGGGTCGGCCTCGAAGGCCAGGCGGCGCCGGACCACGTCCACCCGCTGGGACGGTTCCCGCGAGGCCCGGACCTCCACGGTCAGCCCGAAGCGGTCGAGCAGCTGCGGGCGCAGTTCCCCCTCCTCGGGGTTCATCGTCCCGACCAGCAGGAACCGGGCGGCGTGCCGGACCGACACCCCCTCGCGCTCGACGTAGCAGGTGCCGAGGGCGGCGGCGTCGAGCAGCAGGTCCACCAGGTGATCGTGGAGAAGGTTGACCTCGTCGACGTACAGGACGCCCCGGTGGGCACCCGCCAGGAGGCCGGGTTCGAAGGATTTCACGCCCTCGGTGAGGGCTCGCTCGATGTCGAGGGAGCCGACGAGGCGGTCCTCGGAGGCGCCGACGGGCAACTCGACCAGTCGCGCGGGCCGCACCGCGCCGCCCCGGTCACCACCGGGCGGAGCCACGGCAGCCTGAGCCACGGCAGCCTGAGCCGCGTCAGCCTGGACCGCACCGGAGCGAGCCTCCCCGGGCCGAGCCGGGGGTTCCGTACGGGCCTCGTGCGGCCCGTCGGGGCAGCCGGGGTCGGGGGCGGCGGGGTCGCAGGAGAAGCGGCAGCCGGTCACCACCTCGACGGGCGGCAGGAGCGCGGCCAGCGCCCGGACGACCGTGGACTTGGCGGTGCCCTTCTCCCCCCTGACCAGCACTCCCCCGACCCGGGGGGAGACCGCGTTGAGGATCAGCGCGAGTTTCAGGTCCTCCAGCCCCACGATCGCGGTGAAGGGATAGCGGGAGTCACGCACCTTCGGGATCTCCTTCGTCAAGTCGTCGGGCCGTCACGTCGGTGGAGCCGTCAGGGGGAGTAGCTGAGCCGCCAGCGCCCGCCGCGCCCGGTGAGCCTCACCTGGGCCAGTGGCGCGACGTCGACGCGCCAGAACGCCTGGGCGGGGGCGCCGAGGGCGTGGACGACCGCGGCGCGGATGATCGCCGGGTGGGTGACCGCGACGGCCCTGCCGGGGGCGCGGGCGGCGAGCCAGCCGGACACCCTGGCGAGGAGCGCGGTGACCGGTTCCCCGCCGTGGGGCGCCGCGCCGGGGTCGCCGAGCCAGGACGCGAGCGCCTCGGGTTCGGCGGCCTCGACCTCGCCGAGCGTCATGCCGCTCCAGCGGCCGTAGTCGCAGTCGGCCAGCAGCGGGTCGTGCTCGGCCCGCAGGCCGAGTGCCGCCGCCGTCTGGACGCAGCGCAACTCGGCCGGGCAGGCCGCGGGACCCGGGGCGAGGTCCCGCGCCATCCCCTCGGCCCGGCGCAGGCCGCGTTCGTCGAGCGGTTCGTCGCCCGGGAACGCGGCCCGCGCCGTCGCCGAGGTGGAGGCGTGGCAGACCAGGAGCAGGCGGGTGACCCCCGAGGGGGTCGTCACACCGGGCCGCGCCTGCGGGCGGCGAAGGCGAACAGCGCGCCGACACCGGCCCAGAAGACCACCTGGGTCCCTATGGAGGCGACCCTGAAGTCCCACAGGAGGTCGGCGGGGAAGCCCTGGGGCACCTCCGAGATCTCCGGCAGGAGGATCCAGGCCGCGACGACGGGGATCAGCACGGCGGCGCCCGCCGACAGCCAGCGCACCCACGGTTCGCTCCGCGAGGCGTAGCGGTGGGCGGCGACCCCGGCGGCGACGGCGAGGATCCCGATGACCACGGCGACCAGGTAGAGCACGGTGCGCTGGTTGATGGTCTCCGGATCACCGACAGCCGGTGGGTTGGCGGGATATTTCACGAAAGGGATGAGGACGACGGCGGTGAACGCGGCGGCGGCGAGGGTGACCGCGAGCACCGGTTCCGAGCGGGGTCCCGCCCGCCCGCGTACGGCCGCGTAGACGAGGGAGAACAGGCCCCCGACCGCCAGGCCGTACAGGCCGAGGGCGAGGAAGAGCCCGAAGCGCTGCCCGTCCCTGCTGACCAGGGCCTCCTCCTCGTCGTGGGAGTGGGCCGCGGTGCCGGTGTCGTCGTGCGTCTCGGCCGGGGCGGCGGCCGCGGCCGCCTCCTCCAGCGCGATGGCCTGGTCGATGCGCGGTTCGCCGACGGTGTAGGCGAAGACGGCCGCGAGCAGCCCTGCGAGCAGTCCGACGACGAGGCCCCGGACGATGAGTTTGGTGATCACCTGTGGCTCAGTGACACGGCACGCCGAGCAGGTGACGCCCGTCGTGCATGAGTTCGTGCAGGTAGTTTCCCGCCTGGGAGATCGCTCCCTGGTCGAAGGTGACCAGGTAGGCGAGGAGCAGCAGCACCGGTACGGCGAGCAGCCAGCGGGTGAGCGAGGGCCATGGGATGGGCTGGGCGTGCGGTGCCGAGATCTGGCTCACGGCCACCTCCTCCGGGATTGACGCGTCCCTTTTCGTAGGTCGGTGGCGGTCGAGTGTGACCTGGCTCCCGGCCCTCGCGGGCCGGTTACAGTGGCGCGACCGCACCGGAATCTCACCGGATTTCCCTCGCACCGCCACAAAACATCCGGAACGTACCCCGGTTCTCCGTCCCCCGTCAATCCGGCTGTCCGGTTCGCGGGGATCCGGCGAGCCCGGGTACGCCGAGGGGGGAGGCTGCCCGGCCGGGCCGCCTCCCCCCTCTCAGGCGGTCACTGCTCGCCGGTCAGCGCCGTCACCAGCTCCGCGGCGGTACGGCAGCGGTCGAACAGCTCGCCCACGTGGGCCTTGGTGCCGCGCAGCGGCTCAAGGGTGGGGACGCGCTGCAGCGACTCGCGGCCGGGGATGTCGAAGATGACCGAGTCCCAGGAGGCCGCGGCCACCGACTCGCTGTACTGGCTCAGGCAACGGCCGCGGAAGTAGGCACGGGTGTCGCTGGGCGGCACCTCGATGGCCCGCTGGACCTCTTCCTCGGTGACCAGGCGCTGCATGCGGCCCCGGGCCACCAGCCGGTTGTAGAGCCCCCGCTCGGGACGGATGTCGGAGTACTGGAGATCGACGAGTTGCAGGCGCGGGTGCGACCAGGGAAGGCCGTCACGGGTGCGGTAACCCTCCAGGAGCTCCAGCTTGGCCACCCAGTCGAGCTCCCCGGACAGCTGCATCGGGTCTTCCGCCAGGCGGGTGAGGACCGACTCCCAGCGCTCCAGGATGTCCTTGGTGGGCTCGTCCAGGCCGTTGGCGCTGCGCTCCTCGGCGTACTTGCGCGCGAGCTCCAGGTATTCCATTTGGAGCTGCACGGCCGTCAGCCTGCGGCCGTCGCGCATGGCGATCTCGTACTTGAGCGTGGGGTCGTGCGAGACCGCGCGCAGGGCCTGGACGGGGTTGTCCACCGCGAGGTCGCGGGTGAAGTAACCGTCCTCGATCATGGCCAGGACGAGCGCGGTGGATCCCAGCTTCAGGTAGGTCGAGATCTCCGACATGTTGGCGTCGCCGATGATGACGTGCAGGCGGCGGTATTTCTCCGGGTCGGCGTGCGGCTCGTCCCGGGTGTTGATGATCGGCCGCTTGAGCGTCGTCTCCAGGCCCACCTCGACCTCGAAGAAGTCGGCCCGCTGGCTGATCTGGAAGCCCTCGCCCCGGGAGTCCTGGCCGATGCCGACCTTGCCCGCGCCGGTGACGACCTGCCGGGAGACGAAGAACGGCGTCAGGTGCCTGACGATGTCGGCGAACGAGGTGGCCCGGCGCATCAGGTAGTTCTCGTGGCAGCCGTAGGAGGCGCCCTTGTTGTCGGTGTTGTTCTTGTAGAGCTGGATCGGGGCGTTGGCCGGCATCGCCGAGGCGCGGACCGCCGCGTCGTGCATCACCCGCTCGCCCGCCTTGTCCCAGATCACCGCCGCCCGAGGATTGGTGCACTCGGGCGTGGAGTATTCGGGATGGGCGTGGTCCACGTACAGCCGGGCCCCGTTGGTGAGGATCACGTTCGCCAGGCCGAGGTCCTCGTCGGTCAGCTGGCTCTGGTCGGCCACCTCCCGCGCGAGGTCGAACCCCCGTGCGTCCCGCAGCGGGTTCTCCTCCTCGAAGTCCCATCGCGCGCGCCGTACCCTGGCGGCCGAGGCCGCCAGGTAGGCGTTCACGACCTGAGAGGAGGTCACCATCGCGTTGGCCCCCGGCTGTCCGGGCACGGAGATGCCGTATTCGGTCTCGATGCCCATCACCCGCCGTACCGTCATGCGCACCCTCTGTTCGTCAGGGACTGTTTCTCTCCGTGGTATCTATTCCCGACCCTAGACCCTTCACTATGCCCGGTGGTCGGACAGTTATGGCACCGAAGCCTTTTCGCCCGTTGCGAGGGGAAACGGGGAGAGCGCGGGGAGCTGTGACGGAGACGGGGATTCGGCCCTTCCACGCCTCCTGGATTTGACGAACTCCTGAAGCGGGCGCTCGGCCACCCGGTACACCAGGTAGGAGAACGCCATCGCGGCCAGCAGGGTGACCAGGGCGGTCAGCGGGGGCGGCAGCGTGTCCCGCAGGGCGGGGACGATCAGGACCGCGGCCGGGGTGTGGAACAGGTAGAGCGGGTAGGTGAGCGCCCCCAGGACGACCAGGCCGCGCCAGCGCAGCCACCCCAGCCAGCCCAGCGCCACCATCGCCATGAGCGCGTAGAAACCGATCACCGTGGCGACCACGGCCCACTCGGGCACCGGCATCGCGGCGTAGCCGACGTTCTCGACGCGCCCGGCCACCCGGTCGATCGCCGCGCTGACGGCCAGGCCGCCGCTGATCCCGGCCAGGCACCACAGGACGAGCCTGGGGCCGAATCTCGTCATCAGGAAGAACGCCATGCCGCCGACGAAGTACGCCGCGTACTTGGGCATGACCACGAGATCGACCCACGCCTCGTCGCTCCCGGCGAAGAACCCGGCCGCCAGCAGCCAGAGCCCCATGAAGACCAGGCAGCGGGTGAGCGTCACCCCGATGATCACCAGGATCGAGATCAGCACGTAGAAGCGGAGCTCCACCCAGAGCGACCAGTAGACGCCGTTGGCGTCATAGACCCCGAGGGCTCGCTGGAGCATCGTGAGGTTGATCCCGTACTCGCCGAGGCTGAGCTTGGGGTCCAGGGCCGTGGCGGCGGTCAGCCCGTAGACCGCGGCGGTGACGGCCACGCTGACCCAGTAGGCGGGATAGAGCCGCACCAGCCGGGAGAGGGCGAACGCCCCCAGGCCCCGCCCCCAGATGCTCATCAGGATCACGAAGCCGCTGATCATGAAGAACAGCTCGACGCCGAGGATGCCGAGCCCGGAGAGGGTGGAGATCGCCGGGAACAGCTCGGCCGGGCGGTCGCCCCACACCGAGGCGAAGGCGATGAAGTAGTGGAAGGCGAGCACCGCCATGGCGGCGAAGAAGCGCAGGAGGTCGAGTTCGGCGAGGCGGCCACTTCCCCGAAGCGCCTCGCGAGACCCCGTGCCGTTCACCGGGCGGCCGGGCCGGAATGTTCACGCACGCCACTTGGACGGCGTCTCGATCATTCGGGTTCCCCGTGACGGCTGTCTATTTCCGTTCACTTCCGGGACGGGTGTGAAAGGAGGTACGGATCCGAAATGACAAAAAGGATAAAGAGCGACAAGGTTAACCGACCATCGAATACGCGTGCGAAATCGACGAGGGTTGGGAACGCCGACGGCGCGGCCCCCTCGGTGGGAGCCGCGCCGCCGGTGACGCGTGGTTACGTGGTTACAGGTACTGACCGGTGTTGGCCACCGTGTCGATGGAGCGCCCGGCCTCGGTGCCCTGCTTGCCCGTCACGAGGGTACGGATGTAGACGATCCGCTCGCCCTTCTTGCCGGAGATGCGGGCCCAGTCGTCGGGGTTGGTGGTGTTGGGCAGGTCCTCGTTCTCGGAGAACTCGTCCACGCAGGCCGCCAGCAGGTGCTGGATCCTCAGGCCCTTCTGACCGGTCTCCAGGAACTGCTTGATCGCCATCTTCTTGCCGCGGTCGACGATGTTCTGGATCATCGCGCCGGAGTTGAAGTCCTTGAAGTACAGGACCTCCTTGTCGCCGTTGGCGTAGGTCACCTCGAGGAAGCGGTTCTCCTCGCTCTCGGTGTACATCCGCTCGACGACCCGCTGGATCATGCCGGAGATGGTCTCCTGGCGGTTGGAGCCGTGCTCGGAGAGGTCCTCGCTGTGGAGCGGGAGCTCCGGGATGAGGTACTTGGAGAAGATGTCCTTGGCCGCCTCGGCGTCCGGCCGCTCGATCTTGATCTTGACGTCCAGGCGGCCGGGCCGCAGGATCGCCGGGTCGATCATGTCCTCGCGGTTGGAGGCGCCGATCACGATGACGTTCTCCAGGCCCTCGACGCCGTCGATCTCCGACAGGAGCTGGGGGACGATGGTGTTCTCGACGTCGGAGGAGACGCCCGAGCCTCGGGTCCGGAAGATCGAGTCCATCTCGTCGAAGAACACGATCACCGGGGTGCCCTCGGAGGCCTTCTCGCGAGCCCGCTGGAAGACGAGGCGGATGTGCCGCTCGGTCTCGCCGACGTACTTGTTGAGAAGCTCGGGGCCCTTGATGTTGAGGAAGAAGCTCTTGCCGGACTGGCCGGTCTTCTCCGCGACCTGCTTCGCCAGGGAGTTGGCGACGGCCTTGGCGATGAGCGTCTTGCCGCAGCCGGGCGGCCCGTAGAGCAGGACGCCCTTGGGCGGGCGGAGCTTGTGCTCGCGGAAGAGGTCGGCGTGCAGGTACGGGAGCTCGATGGCGTCCCGGATCTGCTCGATCTGCCGCATGAGCCCGCCGATCTCCTCGTAGGAGATGTCGGGCACCTCCTCCAGGACGAGCTCCTCGACCTCGGACTTGGGGATGCGCTCGTAGACGTAGCCCGAGCGCGGTTCGAGCAGCAGGGAGTCGCCCGCCCGGATCGGCTGGTCCATCAGCGACTCGGCGAGCTTCACCACCCGCTCCTCGTCGGCGTGCGAGATCACCAGCGCGCGCTGGCCGTCCTCGAGGAGCTCCTTGAGCATCACGATCTCGCCGAGGTCCTCGAAGCCGAGGGCCTCGACCACGTTGAGCGCCTCGTTGAGCATGACCTCCTGGCCACGCTTCAGCGACTCGACGTCCACCGCGGGGCTCACGTTCACCCGGAGTTTGCGGCCGCCGGTGAAGACCTCCACCGTGCCGTCTTCTCTGGTTTCGAGGAAGACGCCGAACCCGGATGGCGGTTGCGCCAGCCGGTCAACCTCCTCCTTCAGGGCGACGATCTGGTCTCTGGCCTCCTTGAGGGTGGCCACCAGACGCTCGTTCTGGCCGGTTACGGCCGCGAGGTTCGCCTGCACGTCATGGAGACGCTCTTCGAGAATCCTGGCCTGCCGGGGAGACTCCGTCAGCTTCCGACGCAACGCGCTGATCTCCTCCTGCAGGAAGGAGACCTGTGTTGTGAGGTCGGCGACCTCCCGTTCGCGCTGCGCGGCACGAGCCTCAGCGTCGTCGCGAGCTGCCACGGCGTCACCTCCTTCCCAGTCGAGACCGACTACTCAAAACCCTACCCATCTGGGGGCTGTCCCTTACCTGGCTGAGCGGTGTTCATATGACTACATTAAGTGCGCGATGATTAATCCCTTTTGGTGCATTTGGCACTAGAAGCATAAGAACACGAAGGTCCGCTCCCGTGTCACTCTCTCGCGGGCCGTCGTGGCCGAATCGTCATCATGTGGCGGAAGACGTGGAAGTCGTGGACTCCTCGCCATGTGCCCCCTTCGCCGGACGTCTACGTCGAGGTGGTGGCGTCACCCCGTCGGCCATGCGACGGGCCGTGACCAGGAACCCGGTGTGGCCGACCATCCTGTGGTCGGGCCGCACGGCCAGTCCCTCGACATGCCAGTCACGAACCAGGGTCTCCCACGCATGGGGCTCGGTGAAACTCCCGTGCTCCCGGAGAGTTTCGACCGTACGCGAGAGCTGGGTTGTGGTCGCGACATAACAGCAGATCACGCCGCCGGGGGTGAGGGCCCGCGCCGCGGCGTCCACACATTCCCACGGGGCGAGCATGTCCAGGATGATCCGGTCGACGTCGTTCTCGTCGAGATCCTCGGCGAAGTCGCCGACCACCAGACGCCACTGCTTCATCGGGCCGCCGTAGAACTTCTCCACGTTCTTGGTGGCGATCTCGGCGAAGTCCGGGCGCCGCTCGTACGAGGTGAGGGTGCCCTCGGAGCCGATGGCGCGCAGCAGGAAGCAGGTGAGCGCGCCGGAGCCGACGCCCGCCTCCACCACCCGGGCGCCGGGGAAGATGTCGGCCATGGCCACGATCTGGGCCGAGTCCTTGGGATAGATCACCGCCGCGCCGCGTGGCATGGACAGCGTGTAGTCCTGGAGGAGGTGCCTGAACGCCAGATACTGGGTGCCGCCGGACGAACGCACCACCGAGCCCTCGGGCCGGCCGATCAGCTCACTGTGCGGGATCCCGCCCTTGTGCGTGTGGAACACGCCGTCTTCCTTCAGCGTCACCGTGTGACGCTTGTTCTTGGGGTCGGTGAGCTGAACCTGATCCCCGGCCTGAAACGGCCCATGCCTGCGAAAACCCATGACCGCAAGGTTATCGGCGCGCGACGGTGTCCTCGGACCGCCGGGGACGCGACCACGCGAGGGGGACGGAGGCCGGGGCGGACGGGGGAGGGTGATCCGCGAAACGATTCGCCGCTTGAAGCAGCACCTGGTAGCTGTTGTGGTGTGTTCTCCCATGATGTGATTCCGGCCGGCCCCGTCGTCCTGAGGCCGCTGGCCCTGACCGACGCCGAGGCGATCGTCCGCGCCTGCTCCGACCCGGAGATCGTCCGCTTCCTCCCCCTCGTCCCCGTGCCGTACACCCGGGACGACGCGCTCGAGTACATGGAGCGGTGCCGGGAGGAGTGGCGGACGGGAGGGGCCCCGTTCGCGATCGCGGACGCGGTGACGGACGAGTGGCTGGGCAACATCGGCCTCATGGCCCGTCCCCGCGGGGGCATCGAGATCGGCTACCTGGTCGCGCCGTGGGCACGGGGCCGCGGGGTGGCCACGGCCGCCACCGCCGCGCTGACCGCGTGGGGGTTCGGCCACGGGGTCGCGCGCGTCGAGCTGCTCGCCAACGTGGAGAACCTGGCCAGCCAGCGGGTCGCCCTGGCCGCGGGCTTCCGGCACGAGGGCATCCGGCGCGGGGCCGAGGAGCAGCGCGACGGCACCCGGCAGGACCTGGTGGGCTTCGCGCGCCTGCGCGGCGACTCCGGCGAGCGCGTGACGCCCCTGCTGCCGGAGTTCCCCGGTGGATCGCTGACCGACGGGGTCGTGCGGCTCAGGCCGCTCACCGCCGCCGACACCGCCGACTACCTGGCGCTGCGGAACCTGCCCGACGTCATGCGGTACAGCGTCCCCTCCGAGCCCTCCACCTTCGAGAAGGTCGAGGAGCGGTGCCGCAACACGGGCGCGAACTGGCTGGCGGGCAAGGGGGCCGAGGTCGCGATCCTGGACGCCGCGACGGGCGCGTTCGCCGGGGACATCCAGCTCAGCGGGGTGATCCCCCCGCTGGGGCAGGCGATGACGGGCTACAGCGTGCGGCCGGAGTTCCGCGGCAGGGGCTTCGCCGCCAGGGCGGTGGATCTGCTGGTCGGCTGGGCCTTCGAGCACACCTCCCTGGCCCGGATCATCGCGGGCACCTCCCCCGGCAACGTCGCCTCGCAGCGGGTGCTGGAGCGCGCGGGCTTCACCCGCGAGGCCCTGCTGCGCGGGATGCTGCCCGGCCCCGGCGGCACGCGCCTGGACGACCTGCAGTGGTCTCGCCTGCGGGACGACGCCCGGCGCTAGCCGTACGCCGTCCGTCCGTCACCTCCCCGAAGGCCCGGCCGGGTCTCAGTCGGCGCCGAAGCGGGCCCTGAGCCTGGCGTAGGCGGCGTCGGTGCCCTGGAGTGCCCGGTCGATGTCGGCGTCGGTGTGAGCCGCCGACAGGAACCAGTTGTGCCACGGGTGGAGGTAGACCCCCTCCTCCAGGCAGGCCGCGGCCCAGAACATGCCCTTCTCCAGCGTCGCGTCGCCCTCGAAGGAGAGCCACGGGATCTGCGCCGGGCCCGTCTGGTTGACCGTGAAGCCGTGGGAGGCGGCCTGGGCGGCGAGTCCCTCGCGCAGGCGGGTGCCCGCGCGCTCCATCAGGGCGATGCCGTCGATGGCGCGCAGCGTCTCGATCGTGGCCTTGGCCGCGGCCATCGGGGCAGCGTTGAACCAGAAGGAGCCGGTGGAGTAGAGCGTCTGGGCGGGCCCGCGCAGGGAGTCCACGCCGGTGACGGCGGCGATCGGGTGGCCGTTCGCCATCGCCTTGCTGAAGGCGTACAGGTCGGGGCGTACGCCCAGGGGCTCCCAGGAGCCGCCCAGGTCGATCCGCCAGCCCCCGCGCACGTCGTCGATCACCAGCGCGGCGCCGATCCGGTCGGCCAGGGCCCGCACCCCCCGGGCGAACTCCGCGGCGGCGAGCTCCTGGTCCTCGAACGAGTCGTGCTTGAACGGCGTCACGATGATCGCGGCGACGTCGCCCTCCACCCGGGCCGCGGCGGCCTCGACGCTGGCGAGGTCGTTGTAGGTGAACTCGACCAGGTCCGCGCGCTCGCTGGGGGTGGTCCCCGCCGGGCTGGGCGTGCACCATGGGTCGGCCCCGTGGTAGGCGCCGTGCGCCATGAGGACCTTGGTCCTGCCGGTGGCGGCGCGGGCGACCATCAGCGCCTGGGTGGTGGCGTCGGTGCCGTTCTTGGAGAACATCACCCAGTCGGCCTGCGGGACGATCTCCACCAGCAGCTCGGCGAGCTCCACGTAGACGGGACCCGGGCCGTTGAGGCAGTCGCCCTCGGCGAGCTGGGCCGCGACGGCGCCCTCGACGGCGGGGTGGCGGTGGCCGAGCACGACGGGCCCCCAGGAGCACATGAGATCGACGTACTCGCGCCCGTCGGCGTCACGCTGGCGGCAGCCCTCTCCCCCGACGAAGAACTGCGGGTAGGCGGGGCCGTGCAGGGCCGCGTTGAGGTGGCCGTACATGCCGCCGGGGACGACCTTGGCGGCCCGCTCCCTGAGTTCGGCGTCGATGGACATGCGTCGTCCTTTCATGTCTGGGTTCACGTCCGGATGGTTCGAGCGGTTAACGGCCGCTCCCGCCACCCGTACGACCCCGGGAGCGGGGCCGGGAGGACCGGGTCGGAGCGGGAGGGGCGGGAGCGGGGCCGGGGAGGTCGAGGGCGGGGCCAGGGACGGGGACGGAGACGGGGAGAGGTCACTTCTCGTCGCGGAGTTCCCCGGCCCCGTCCAGGCCCGCGTCCGAGCCGAGGCCCCCGGCGACGCGGGCGGCCAGCGCGGTGCCGAGCCGCGCGGCGCCGGCCACGTCGCGGCCGTCGACCAGACCGGCGATGAACCCGGCGCAGTAGGCGTCTCCGCAGCCGGTGGTGTCGACCACCGGGACGTCGAGCGCGGGAACGCGGGTGAGGCCCTCCGCGTCGGCGATCAGGCTCCCGTCCGCGCCGAGCGTGACCAGGACGGCCGAGGCCCCCTGCGCCAGCAGGGCGCTCGCGGCCTCCTCCACGTCGCCCACCTCGCCCGCGCCGCTCATCAGCAGCGCCTGCTCCTCGTTGGGCAGGAGGTAGTCGACGTGCGGGAGGAAGCTGCGGACCCCCCGCATGAGGTCCGGCAGGTTGGACAGCAGGTCCATGGTGACGATCGTGCCCCCCGCCCGCGCCTCGTCCAGCAGCGCGAAGAACGCGGGGTCGTACAGGCCCCAGGTGACGTCCATGCCGCCCAGGTGCACGACCCGCGCGCCGAGGACGGTCTCGGGGGCGACGTCGGCGGTTGACAGGCCCAGGTTGGCGCCGGGGACGTGGAAGGACGGGCGCCCGCCGTCGGGACGGATCGGCAGGATCGAGGCGGCGGTCTGCTCCCCCCGCCTGCGGACGATCCCGGCCACGTCGACCCCGCGCCGCTCCATCATCATGACGAGCAGGTCTCCGAGCTCGTCGTCCCCGATCGCCCCCACCGAGGCCACCGGGACGCCGAGCGCGGCCAGATCGACGGCGGTCGCGGCGGCGGCGCCCGCGGCGGTGACGCGGATCTGCTCCAGCAGGTGGGTGTCCTGCCCGTCGGGGATCGACTCCACCGGTCTGGCGAGCACGTCCACGATGTGCACACCGAGGGTGACGACGGTCATATCGAGTCCTCCTCATGTCTTCAGCGGATAATAGACGGGCGACCGACTAAAATGTCAACGAACCCGTTCGGGAAGGAGTGAGGTGCCGAAGATCGTCAATCACAGCGAGCGCCGCGAGGAGGTCGTCGAGGCCGCGCGCCGCGTCATCCTGCGCGAGGGCATCGAGGCCGCCACGACCCGGGCCATCGCCCGGGAGGCCGGTTACTCCAACGGTGTGCTGACCCACTACTTCGCCGACAAGGACGACATCATGCTGTCGGCGCTGCGTTCCTCGCACCGGCGCATCGTGGAGCGCCTGCGCGGCAAGCTGGCCGGTCTCACCGGGCTGGCCGCGCTGCGCGAACTCCTCCTCGACAACCTTCCGCTGGACGACGAGCGCGCCCGGGAGAGCGTGCTGGAGATGGGCTTCTGGAGCCGCAGCATGACCAGCCCGGCGATGCTGGAGGCGCAGCGCGCCGAGGCCGAGGAGCTGCGCTACCTGGTACGCAGCCTGCTCGGCGCGGCGGCCACCGGCGGGGAGATCGCCACCTCCGACGACCTCGACGACGTCACCGAGCGGCTGCTCGCCCTCGTCGACGGGCTGAGCGCGCACCACCTGCTCTATCCGGACAGGCTCGGCACCGCGCGCCTGGAAAGGATGCTCGACGCCGAACTGGACCGCCTCCGCCCCACCGTCGCGTAGGCCCGGAGGACCTCAGGCAACCTGGCCGGTCCTTGGGTGAGGCACCCCGGCGGCCGGGCACCCCACACCGGCGAGGCTCTCAGCCCGGCGTCGGCAGGACGTCTCGAACCGGCGAGGCTGCTCAAAGCAGCAGGATGTCTCAGACCGGCGGGGCTCCTCAAACCAACAGGGCGTCTCAGACCAGCGGGACTTCTCAAGCCGGCAGAACGTCTCAGACCGACGAGGCTCCTCAAACCAACAGGGCGTCTCGAACCGGCGGAGCTCTCAGGCCAGCAGGGCGTAGAGCCGGTCGGCCACCCCCCTGGCGGTGGGCCGCTTGGCCACGTCGCCGAGGCAGGCCTGGACCAGGTCCGACAGCTCGGGCTCCAGCCCCGCGTCGATCGACGGCGTCGTGCTGTTCAGCTTGCGCAGGGTGAGCAGCGGGTCGTGGGTGGGCAACTCCCCGTAGAGGCCGTTGCCGCTCACCGCCCAGTGCAGCGTCGCCCCCAGCGACCACACGTCCCCCGCGGGGGTGGGAGTCTCCCCCTGCAGCAGCGCCGGGTCGGTGAACTCCACCGAGCCGATGTCGCCCATCCCGGTCACCGTCGCGCCCGGCATCAGCACCTGCGACAGGCCCAGGTCCGAGAGCTTGCCGCCGTCGTCGGTGAGCAGCACGTTGCCGGGACGGATGTCGCGGTGGACGATGCCCTCCTCGTGCAGCGCCTGCGCCGCGTGGGAGACGCAGGCGATCGAGCGCAGCACCCGCTCACGCGAGGGACGCTCCGCGGGACGCGCCAGCGAGCCGCCCGGCAGGTACTCCATCGAGTAGTAGAACACCCCGCCCTGCTGTCCGGCGTCGTAGAGCCGCACCAGGTACGGGGAGCGCACCGCGGCGAACGCCTTCAGCTCCCTCGTGGCGCGGCGGAACGCGTCGTTCCCGGTGCCGCCCACCACCTTCACCGCGACCAGGTCCGCCTCGACGGGCAACCGCTCGGGCTTCTTCGCCACGTAGAACTCGCCGTGGTTGCCCGCCCCCAGTGACCGGACGAACTCGTAATCGGCGATGCCTTCCACCAGCGGTCTCCCTCCATGTCCGCGCAACGTTCGCGGCGACATTTCCCACACGGTAACGTCGCCCTCGACATTCTCGGGGCTTTTCTTTGCATACGGAAAGCGTGTTCGCAAGTGCTGCACATGGATCTGCTCCTCCTCGACCTTGTCATCGTCCTCGCGGCGGCGCGGCTGTTCGGAGCCCTCGCCAGACGACTCGGCCAGCCACCGGTCATCGGCGAGATCGTGGCGGGCATCCTGCTGGGCCCCACGCTGCTGGGCCCCCTGATCGGCGACCAGCTGTTCGGCCCCGAGATGCGGCCCCCGCTGCAGGCCCTGGCCAACGTGGGCCTGGTGCTGTTCATGTTCGTCGTCGGCCTGGAGCTGGACCAGAAGCTGGTCAGGGGCAAGGGCCGGATCGCGGTGACCGTGGCACTCGGCTCGACGGTGGTGCCGTTCGTCCTGGGGTGCGTGCTCGCGCTGGCCATCGCGGGCGAGCACGTGGGCGGCGGCAGGACGCTGCCGTTCGTGCTGTTCATGGGCGCGGCGATGGCCGCCACCGCGTTCCCGGTGCTGGCCAGGATCCTCACCGACCGGGGGATGCAGCGCATCACGCTGGGCGGCCTCGCCCTGGCCTCGGCGGCCGTCATCGACGTGCTCGCCTGGACCGTTCTGGCGGTGGTGGTGGGCATCGCCGGGGCGGGAGAGGCCGAGGGGCAGTGGAAGGTCCTGCTCGCCCTGCCGTACGCGCTGGTGATGTTCCTGGTGGTCAAGCCACTGCTGGCCCGTCTGGTGCCCGCGTACGAGAAGGCCGGGCGGCTGACGCCCGGACTGCTCTCGCTGGTGCTCATCGGCCTGATCGGATCGGCCTGGGCCACCGAGTGGATGCACGTCCACTTCATCTTCGGGGCGTTCGTGTTCGGCGCGGTGATGCCCCGCGAGGGAGCGGAGCGGCTCAACCACGAGATCCTGGAGCGGCTGGAGCAGCTCGCCGTGCTGCTGCTGTTGCCGATGTTCTTCGTGGTGGCCGGCCTCAACGTCAACCTGCGCGAGCTCGACCTGTCCAGCCTCGGCACGCTCGCCGCGATCCTCGCCGTCGCGATCGGCGGCAAACTGCTCGGCTCCTACGCCGCCGCCCGGACGCAGCGGCTGCCCGGACGGCAGTCCTGGACGCTGGCCGCCCTGCTCAACACGCGAGGGCTCACCGAGATCGTCATCCTCACCGTCGGCCTGCAGAAGGGTGTGCTCGACGACGAGCTGTACTCGCTGATGGTGGTCATGGCCCTCGTCACGACCGCGATGACCGGCCCGCTGGTGCGCAGGCTCTACCCGGACCGGCGGGTGGCCCGCGACATCGCCGACGCCGAGCGCGCGGCCCTCGGGGTGACCGCCGCCCACCGGGTGCTGGTGATCGTGCCGGAGCCTCCCGCCGAGCAGGCCCCGCTGGTCGGCCTGGCCACCACCCTCGCCCTGTCGGCGCACCCGGCGTCCCAATCGTCCTCGGCGCACCCGGCGTCCTCGTCCGAGGTGGTCCTGGGCCACCTGCTCCCCTATCCGGCGGGCCGTCTGGAGGTCGGCAGCGGCCTCTCCTCGGAGCTGGCCGAGCTGGCCGAGACCCTCCACGAGCTGGAGACGCTGGCCGCCACGGTCCGCGAGCGCGGCTCGGAAAGCAGGGTGGTGAGCCGGTTCAGCGCGGACGTGGCGGGCGAGCTGCCCGGACTCGCCTCCGGTGCCCGACCGGACCTGCTGGTGCTGCCCGCCGGTGTCCCCGGCTACGCCGATGTGCGCGACGGCGCCACCTGCCGCGTGGTGACCGTGGCCATGCCCGTGCCACCGCCCGTACCCGGGTCCGCGTCCGTACCCGAGACGCCGTCCGTGTCATCGTCCGTGTTCGGGCAGGCCGGGCCCGGCTCCGAGCCGGGACCGGTGGCGGTGCACCACGGCTCGGGAGGCGACGCGGCCGCCCACGTGGCGCTCACCCTCGCGACGCTGTGGAATCGCCCCCTGGTCGTCACCGGCGGGAGCCGGGCCTCGGCACTGGCCCGGCGGCTGGCCGGGCTCGGGGTGGAGGCCACCTCGGGCCCGGTCCCCGGGGGCGCGCTGGTCGTGGCCGCCGACACCGCGAACGCCCCCGAAGGCGCCCACCTGCTGGTCCGCGCCGAGCAGGACCCCGACCCGGTCGACTGGACCGAGGCCGTCTCCGCCCTGCGCGCCCCGCTCCCGCACTCCTGACCGTCCACCCGCGCCTTCCGGCCGGTCCCGAACGCACGCCGGGCGGCACGGCCGTGGCCGTGCCGCCCGGAAGGCGAGAGGCGCCCCTCAGCGGTTGCGGTGCGATTCGTAGCGCATGGTGCGCGATACGCCGATCCGCACGGTGGTGCCGGGCAGGATCGCGACCGGCTCGTTCGGCGGGATGTCGTAGAAGTTGGGGTCGTTGGGCGGCTGGATCTGGGTCCCGTTGACCGATCCCAGGTCGACCAGGTTGACGTCCCAGCCGTCCAGCGCCACCCGCAGGTGGCGGCGGGAGACCGAGCCGTCGGGGCTGGTGACCTTGGCCGGGCGCACCGAGCCGTCGGCCACCTCGGGAGCCCGCTCGGGGTCACGGCCCACCAGGTAGTCGGTGTCGAGCCGCAACGTCAGGCCGTCGTCCAGGAGCAGCACCCCCAGCGGCGGGCGCGGCCCCTTGTACGGGACGAGGGTGCGCTGGACCAGCGCGATGCCGCAGACCGCGCAGTAGGGAACGCGGGGGTCGTTGAAGTGGTCGTTCTTACAGTCGACCCCGTAGACCAGCGGTCGCGCCTCGGGCTCGGCCGCGGGCCCCGCCGGGGGCTGTTCGCCTCCCGGCTGCGAGCCCCCGGGCGTCAGCAGCTCGTACTCGAACGGCTGGTCGCGCACGTCGATGGGGTCTCCGCCCATCCCGCTCGCCATGGCGGTGTCGATGTCCTCGTGGTGGACGACCGCGGGATCGGGCCCGGTGGAGGGACTCGCGGCATGGGCGCCCGAGTGACCGGGAGAGGAGAGCGGGCCCTGCGGGGACGGCTCGGAGTGCCACCCCTGCGGCTGCGGCTCGCGCCGCGGCTCCACCGGCGGGTAGGGCTCGGCCGAGCCCATCGGGTAGGGCGCGGGCGGTGCGGGCTCCGGGGGTGCCGACCAGGCGGGGGGTTCCGGCCGCTCGGGCGGCGCGGGCATCGGGGTGGGGGCGGGGACCGCGGGCTCCATCCGGGGCGCGGCCTGCTGGACGCCCTGCTGGGCGTGCTGCTGGGCGTGCTGTCCCTGGGGCGCGGCGGACTCCGCCCGCGGCACGGCCCGAGGGGCGGCGCCCGCCTCGGTCGGGTCGCACGAGACCCCGCCCGCGACGATCACCCCGGCGTCCAGCCGGGACAGCGGGTGCGCGGCCCCCGCGTCGGGCAGGCGCAGCTCCACCCGGGTCACCGGGCCGGGAACCAACCGGTCGGACCAGGTGAGCGCGTCACGCCCGGCGAGCTGGATCTCCCCGTTCGCACCGGTCACCGACGCGAACGCCGGGCCGCTGACCAGGACGGCCACTCCCCCGCCGACGGGACCGGCGACGGCGCACGCCACCGCCTCGCCCATCATGACGGCGAGGACCTGGGCAACCCGGCGGGCCAGCGCCCGGCCGTCGCCGCCGGAGGCCGCGGTCTCCCGCAGCGCCCCCAGCAGGTCCTCGACGACGGCCTCGGCCGCGTCGCACACCAGCAGCAGGCCGCCCTCGTGGGCCACCAGCCCGTTGCCCGGAAGCGGACGCACCACCCCGAAGCCCTGGTCGGTCACAGAACTCTCCCTCCCCGGAAACGCCACCGGATGAACGGCACCCTCATGGGACCGTTCGTCACCAACCAGATGCTTACCCAGACGATGGTGAAATGCGTCCAGAAGGCGGCAGGCGGGACCGGATCGATGAAATCAACTGCACCGGACCGTAGCAAAAAGTACAGCACGAGGCCTTCGGGCACGAGCGTCAGCAGACCGAAGAGGGTCGGCCAGTCCTTCTCCCATCTGAACTGCATCAGGAAGTGGTATATCAGCTCCCAGACGACCCCCAGCACGGCGACCGCCGCGATGACCAGGAGGCCGTTGACGTAGCGGCCGGAGAGCGGCCCTGAACCGGGGAGCAGCGGCACGATCAGCAGGGTGATGACCACGCCGACGGTGGCGAGCAAGAGGAGGCGCGTCTGAATACGGCCCAGCAGGGTCGGAACCACGGGGAACCACTCCTTACACCGACGAGTTGCGGGCCCACTTGAACCACTGCGAGGTCGACCGCAGCGGTCCCATCTTCTTGACGAATCCACGCCTCGCCAGGTCGTCCGCGATCTCCTGGGCCGCGATCTGCAGGCCGAGGAAGGTGTCGACGCCGGGGAAGTAGCCGCCGAGCGTGGCCGATCCCGAGGCGTAGAGGGCGCCGTCGCCGCTGGCCGTCCCCTTCACCTCGAAGTGGCGCTCCACCTCCAGCCTGCCCACCGGGTTGCGGAACGCCCCGCCGTGCTGGAGCAGGTCCGCGAAGATCCGGTGCTCGGCGATGTCGGCCTCAAGGCCGGTGCAGTCGATGATGTAGTCGGACACCGGCTCCCTGACGATGCCGTCGCCGCTGCGCACGTAGCTGACGAGCCGCCCGTCGCGGCTCTGCTCCACGCGGTCGACGGTGCCCTGCACGGGGTGGTAGTAGCCGCCGCTGCGGCCCGCCCGCATCTGCTCCTGCCAGCGCCGCCTGAAGGGGGTGTTGGTGCCGCCCATCTCCTTGTACTTCTTCGCCCGGTCGGCACCCTCCAGCTTGCGCATCTGCGCCTTGAGCTGGCCGCCCCACACCGACTTGGGGTAGTTGAAGCCCTGGTAGGCCCAGCCGTTCCCGCCCTTGCGGCGCGACCAGACGTGCGGGCCGTGGGAGCCGCTGACGAACGTGCGGAAGATGTGGACGATCTGGGTCTGCAGGTTGTACTTCTCCCGGTCGTCGAACAGCCGCTGGAGCACCCGGGAGGCGACGATGCCGCCGCCGCGGATGACCACGGTGCCCGGCCGGGTCTTCAGGAACTCGTAGACCTGCTCGTGTGGCTCGTAGGCGTTGACGACGTGCTGGTAGTCGCCGTGCTTGGTGCGGAACTCCTGCAGGTCGGGCAGGAACTTCAGGCCCGGGTAGCCGATCGCGACGTGCACGAAGCGCGAGCGGAAGATGATGCGCTTGGTCGGCGCCGCGCCGTCGGGCGGGGTGACCACGGTGAAGTAGCCGCCGCCCGTCCTGCGGCGGACCATCCGCACCTGGCCCTTGACCAGCATGTCCCAGTAGTTGATGCGCTTGGCCTCGCGTTCGAGGTTCTCGAAGACGGTGCCGGCGCGCGGGGTCCAGTAGTCGTTCAGGATCGGCTCGGTGAGGATCTGCCACAGGTAGGACGGCTTCTTCTCCTTCCACGCCTCTTCCAGGGCGTAGGAGGGGAATCCCCACAGGTTGTCCGGGCGGGAGGAGGAGTCGGAGCGGATCCGCTCTCCCCGGGGGATCTGCGAGCACCTGGTGAGGAACTCGTAGGTCTGCCACGGATGGTCGATGTTGGACACCACCCGCATCTGCGAGGTGGGGACGCCGTAGATCCTCAGGTAGTCGAGCGTCACGAAGGATCCCATGCCGCCACCGATCGTGAGGAACGGGATGTCGTACATGGGAATGCCCGCGGCCGCGACCATCTGATCGGTCCATTCGGGGGCGCCGAGGAGATCCGGCGTCAGATCGCCGGCCGGAGCCGGTGTTCGGGGGGGTGCCAATTGACGTCCCTTAAGCTACATGGCCAGCCCGTTCGCTGGCCAAAACCCTAGTCCTGGTAAGAGCCGAAGACGAGTGGGACGAACAGACACGTTCCGCTCCTGCCGCCACCGTCCTCGGCGAGTATCCAGTGAGACGCCTGTAAACCACCTGTGGTTCGCTTAAACCCCGCTGAACACGCGGTTCACGTCCGAGGTCGCGAGCACGCCGAAGATCTCGCCACCGCGCTCCACCAGGAGATACTCCCCGGCGGGGGATTCGCGCATGGCGTCGATCAGCGGCTCCCCCTCCAGGTCGGCGGCGAGCACCAGCGACGGCTCCAGGCTGCGCGCCAGCGAGCCCGCCGTCACCCAGGGGCGGCGGCTCTCCGGGGTGGCCTCCACCGCGACCTCGTTGACGATGCCGGTGGGGTGGCCGTCGTGGTCGACCACCACCATCGCCCCCGCCTGGGCCTCCGAGGCCCGGCGCAGGGCCTCGGCGAGCGGCACGTCGCCGGTCACCGCGATGGCCCGCCTGGCCAGGGCGCGGGCGTTGACGCCGGGGATGCGGGCCCGTACGCGGGCGCCGCGCAGCGCCTGGGTGGCGCCGAACCAGATGAAGGCGGCGAGCAGCACCGACCAGATGATCATCAGGTCCGGGGACTGCCCGGTCACCAGTGCCAGCCCGACGGGGACCGCCACCAGGGCGACGGCCAGCACCCGGCCCGCCCAGGCCGCCGCGATCGTGCCGGAGACGGGCTTGCGGGTGACCTTCCAGACGCCCGCCCGCAGCATGCGCCCGCCGTCGAGGGGCAGTCCCGGCAGCAGGTTGAAGACTCCGACGATCAGGTTGGCCCCCCAGAGCTGGAAGACCAGGACACCGAGGATCGTGCCCGGATCGATGAACTGGGAGGCGGCGAAGCCGATCCCGGCCAGCCCGAGCGAGAGCAGCGGACCGGCGAAGGCCACCATGAACTCCCTGCCAGGGGTCTGCGGCTCGCGCTCGATCTCCGAGACGCCGCCGAGCAGGTAGAGCGTGATGCGCCGCACCGGCAGGCCGTACATCCTGGCCACCACGCAGTGCGCCAGCTCGTGCAGGAGCACCGAGACGTACAGCAGCACCGCGAAGACGAACGCGACGACGTACGTGAGCGGGACGCTCAGGTCGGGCAGCCAGGAGGCCACCACGCCCTGGAAGGAGTAGGTGATGAAGGCCGCCACGATGAACCAGGTCGGCGAGACGTAGACCGGGATGCCGAACGGCCGGCCCATCCGCAGCCCCGGATTGTCCTGGCGTGGGCTGTCGCTGCTCACCGCTGGCTCACCATTCCTCGTCCCATCCACCCTCAGGCCTCGATGGTACGCGCCAGCGGCCCGTGGCAGACGCCACGAGCCGCCTCGGGCACAAACTGTCGTCACCGTGACCTACAGTGCGGTCATGTCGCTGACCGAGCCCACGATCGTCGGAGCCCTGTCGCCGTCGCGCGCGGGTGACTTCATGACGTGCCCGCTGCTCTACCGCTTCCGGGTGGTCGACCGGCTTCCCGAGCCGCCGTCGCCCGCCGCGGTGCGCGGCACGATGGTCCACTCGGTGCTGGAGCGGCTGTACGACCTGCCCGCCCCCGAGCGCACGGTCTCCGCGGCCCAGGACCTGCTGGAGCCGCAGTGGCGCAGGCTCCAGCAGGAGGAGCCCTCGTACGCCGGTATGTTCACCGGCGACGACGACCGCGCCGAGTGGCTGGCCCAGGCCCGCGCCATGCTGGAGCGTTACTTCACCCTTGAGGACCCCACCTGCCTGGAGCCCGCCGAGCGGGAGCTCTACGTGGAGGCGGTGCTCGGCAGCGGCCTGATGTTGCGGGGCTACATCGACCGGCTGGACGTGGCGCCCACCGGCGAGGTCCGCGTCGTCGACTACAAGACCGGCAGCGCCCCCGGTCCCGCCTTCGAGGCCAAGGCGCTGTTCCAGATGAAGTTCTACGCGCTGGTCCTGTGGCGGTTGCGCGGCTCGGTGCCCCGCATGCTCCAGCTGATGTATCTCGGGGGCGGCGGCGAGGTCCTGCGCTACACCCCCGACGAGGCCGACCTGCTGGCCACCGAGCGCAAGGTCCAGGCCCTGTGGCAGGCCATCGAGCGCGCGCTGGAGACGGGCGAGTGGCGCTCCAGGCCCAGCAGGCTGTGCGGCTGGTGCAGCTACAAGGACCTGTGCCCGGAGTTCGGCGGCACTCCCCCGCCCGTCCCCGAGCGGCAGCCCGGCGACACCGTCCGCAGCAACCGGCGGCCCGCCAGGGTCACGAGGGCGGCCACCGACGAGCTGTAGCGGCCGTGGAGGGAGCCGGGTCCGCGCGGTGAGGCCGCGCGACGCTCCTCGGCCCGGTTCCCCACCGCGTCCGACACTCCCCGGCCCGGTCCCGGGTGCGGCCTCGCGACGCTCCCCGGCGCCGTTCCGGGTGCGGCCTCGCGGCGCTTCTCGGCGCCGTTCCGGGTATGGCCTCGCGGTGTTTCGCGGGGCGGATCCTTCGTGGGGATGAGGGGGATATCCACCTCTGGCAGGGTGGCGCCGGTGGCAGGGCGCCTAAATTGATTGTGTGCGCAACACCATCGGCAGCCTGCGGACGTGGTTCCTCGGGCACCCGCTGATTCCCGACGTGATCTTCGGTGGAGCGCTGGCCGCCGCCTCGGTCCCCTTCGCCCACGTGGCCCACGTCTTCGGCGACCCCGCCCGCCTGAGGACGCCCGACGCGATGGGACTCGGCCTGATCGTGGCGGGCTGCCTGTCGGTGGCGCTGCGCCGCCACCGGCCGTTCCTGGTGCTCTTCCTGGCCTGTCTGGCCGAGGTCACGCTGGCCGCGACGGGGCGCAACCCCTCCCTGCTCTGGCTCGTCACCCTGGTGCTGGTCTACACGATCGCCGCCCGGCGCGGTCTGGCGCTCAGCCTGTGCGCCCCGGCGCTCGCCCTCACCGGGCACGTCCTGTCGTCGGCGGCGGGCGGCGGGCTCGGCGGGTGGAGCGGCCACCTGCTGATGACCGTGTTCACCGCCTCCCTGTGGATCGCCGGCCGGAGCGTGCGGCTGCGCCGGGCCTACCAGGCGGAGCTGCGCGACCGGGCGCGGCGCGTGGAACGCGCCCGGGAGGCCGACACCCGGGCGGCCAGGGCCGAGGAGCGCTCCCGCATCGCCCGCGAGCTGCACGACGTGGTCGCCCACCACGTGAGCGTGATGACCGTCCAGGCCGCCGCGGCGCGCCGGGTGCTGGCCAGCAACCCCGACGGGGCGAGGGAGGCCCTGTCGGCGATCGAGGAACTCGGCCGGACCGCGATGTCGGAGATGCGCGGCATGGTGGGCGTGCTCAGGACCGACGGGACACCCGCCGAACGCAACCCGCAGCCGGGGGTGCGTGAGATCCCGGCCCTGGTCGACCAGATGCGCGAGGCGGGGCTGCGGACGCAGCTGTCGATCGAGGACGGGCGCGGAACGGCGGCGATCTCCGGACCGGCGGAGGCGGGAGCGGCGGGGACGGCGGGGACGGCGGGGACGGCGGGGACGGCGGGGACGGCGGGGACGCTGCCCGCCGGTGTCGACCTGGCCGCGTACCGGCTGGTCCAGGAGGCGCTGACCAACAGCCTGCGGCACGCGGGGCCGCAGGCGCGGGCCTGGGTGACGGTGCGGCACGAACCGGGCGGGCTCGCCGTCCAGGTCGAGGACGACGGCCTCGGCCCGAAGGCGCGCGACGCGGACGAGGAGGTGACCGGGCACGGATTGGCGGGGATTCGCGAGCGTGTCGCCCTCTATGGTGGACTTCTGAGGATCGGCCCGCGTCCCGGGGGCGGATTCGAGGTCAATGCCCGGTTCCCCCTCAAGGACACATGATGACGATCAGAGTGCTGCTGGTGGACGACCAGCCACTGCTGCGCACCGGCTTCCGCCTGATCCTGGAGGCCGAGTCCGATCTCACCGTGGTCGGTGAGGCGGGAGACGGCAAGACGGCGCAGGACCAGTCGCGGGCGCTGCTGCCCGACGTGGTGCTGATGGACATCCGGATGCCGGGGGTGGACGGCATCGAGGCGACCCGCAGAATCGTGCGGGAGGCCACCGTGGGCGCGCACGTGCCGAGGGTGCTGGTGCTGACGACCTTCGACCTCGACGAGTACATCGTGGAGGCGCTGCGCGCCGGGGCCAGCGGGTTCCTGCTGAAGGACGTCCCGCCCGAGGAGCTGGTGCAGGCCATCCGGGTGGTGGCCGCGGGCGACGCCATCGTCGCGCCGAGCGTCACCCGGCGGCTGCTGGACAAGTTCGGCGCGCACCTGCCCTCGGTGCACCAGCAGTCGACCCCCGCGCGCCTGGACCGGCTGACCGAGCGCGAGCTGGAGGTGCTCCGGCTGATCGCCAAGGGCATGTCCAACGCGGAGATCGCCGCCGAGCTGGTGGTGAGCGAGACGACGGTCAAGACCCACGTCGGCAACGTGCTCACCAAGCTGGGCCTGCGCGACCGCGTCCAGGCCGTCGTCCTCGCGTACGAGACCGGCCTGATCACGCCGGGCGCGCTTCCCTGACCTTCCCCGCCCGTACGAGACCGTACGGGCGGGCGGGAGCGGTCAGCCGGAGACGGCCTGCGGGGACGGCTGCCCGGCGGGGGCGTTCTCCGGGAAGTGGCAGGCGACCTGGTGGCCGGGGGCGAGCGCCTCCAGCGGCGGCTCCACTGTCTTGCAGATCTCCTGGGCCTTCCAGCACCGGGTGTGGAACCGGCAGGCGGGCGGCGGGTTGAGCGGGCTGGGCACGTCGCCCTGGAGGCGGATGCGCTCGCGGTCCCGGCGCCGGGCCGGGTCGGGGACGGGCACCGCCGACATCAGCGCGGTGGTGTACGGGTGCATGGGCGACTCGTACAGGTCCTTGCGGTCGGCGAGCTCGACGATCTTGCCGAGATACATGACCGCGACCCGGTCGCTGATGTGCCGGATGACCGACAGGTCGTGCGCGACGATGACGTAGGTCAGGTCGAGCTCGTTCTGCAGGTCCTCCAGGAGGTTGACCACCTGGGCCTGGATCGACACGTCCAGCGCGGAGACCGGCTCGTCGGCGATGATGAGCTTGGGCTTGAGGGCGAGCGTGCGGGCGATGCCGATGCGCTGGCGCTGACCGCCGGAGAACTCGTGCGGGTAGCGGTTGTAGTGCTCGGGGTTGAGCCCGACCAGCTCCAGGATCTCCTGGACCGCCTTCTTGGTGCCCTGCTCGGTCTGGATCCCCTGGATGCGGTACGGGGCGCCGACGATGGCGCCGACGGTGTGCCGGGGGTTGAGCGACGAGTAGGGGTCCTGGAAGATCATCTGCACGTCGCGGCGGAGGGGGCGGATCTTGGCCTGGGACATGTGGGTGATGTCGTGGCCCTCGAAGACGACCTTGCCGCCGGTGGGTTCGAGCAGGCGGGTGATGAGCCGTCCCGTGGTGCTCTTGCCGCAGCCCGACTCGCCGACCAGGCCGAGCGTCTCGCCCTTGCGGACGTCGAAGCTGATCCCGTCGACCGCCTTGACCGCGCCGACCTGCCTGCGCAGCAGGCCCTTGGTCACCGGGAAGTGCTTCTGCAGGTCGCGCACGGACAGCAGCGCGTCGGAGGAGGACCCCCCGGCCGCGCCGCCCTTGTCGTCAACGACGTCGACCGAGGTCACGCGTCCTCCCTCACCCGGGGCACCCGGGACATGCTGTGCTGACCGGCTCGCTCGCTCACGTGCTCTCCATCATCGGCTTGATCTCGTTCTCCCAGATGGACCGCCGTTCCGCGCGGGGCATGTGGCAGCGGACCAGGTGGCCGCCGTCGGTCTCCAGCAGCTGCGGCACCTCCGAGGTGGCCTTGCCCTCGGTGCGGCCGGCGAAGGCGCAGCGGGGGTTGAAGGCGCAGCCGGACGGCACGTTGATCAGCGAGGGCGGGGAGCCCTTGATCGGGAGCAGCCGCTCGGTGGGCTCGCGGTCCAGGCGGGGCATCGATCCCAGCAAACCCCACGTGTAGGGGTGCTCGGGCCGGTAGAAGGTGTCCTCGGCCGTGCCGTACTCGACGCACTTGCCGCCGTACATCACCAGGATGTCGTCCGACAGCTCGGCGACCACGCCGAGGTCGTGGGTGATGACGATCAGCGCGGAGTTGAACTCGCTCTGCAGGTCGCGCATCAGGTCGAGGATCTGTGCCTGGACGGTCACGTCGAGGGCGGTGGTGGGCTCGTCGGCGATGAGGAGCTCGGGGTCGCAGGAGAGCGCCATCGCGATCATCGCGCGCTGGCGCATGCCGCCGGAGAAGTGGTGGGGGTAGTCGTCGACCCGCCTGTCGGGCTGCGGGATGCCCACCCGGCCGAGCATGTCGATGGCGTGCTTGCGGGCGACGGCCTTGCTGACGTTGTGGTGGATCCGGTACGCCTCGATGATCTGGGCGCCCACGGTGTAGTACGGGTGCATGGCGGAGAGCGGATCCTGAAAGATCATCGCCATCTTCTTGCCGCGCAGGGTCCGCACGTGGTCGGCGCTCGCGCCGACGAGCTCCTCGCCGTCCAGCCAGATCTCGCCGGAGATCTTGGCGCGCCCGCCCTTGTGCAGGCCCAGGATGCCGAGGCTGGTCACGCTCTTGCCGGAGCCCGACTCGCCCACGATGCCCAGGGTCTTGCCCCGCTCCAGCTTGAACGACAGGCCGTCGACGGACTTGACCAGGCCGTCCTCGGTCGGGAAGTGGATGCGCAGGTCGCGCAGTTCCAGGAAGGACTCCGGTGCGGGAGTCGTCATGAGAGCCTCACCCTCGGGTCGACCACCGCGTACAGCACGTCCACGATGAGGTTGGCCAGGACGATGAAGATCGCCGCGAACAGGGTCACACCCAGGACGACGGGCAGGTCGTTGCTCCGGATCGCGTCGATGACCAGCTTGCCGATGCCGGGGATGGAGAAGGTGCTCTCGGTGAGCACCGCGCCGCCCAGCAGCAGGCCGAGGTCCAGGCCGAAGATGGTGAGGATCGGGGTCAGCGTGGCCCGCAGGGCGTGCTTGGTCACGACCGTCCGCTCCTTGAGCCCCTTGGCGCGGGCGGTGCGGATATAGTCCTCACCCATGGTCTCCAGCATGCCCGCCCGGGTGAGCCGGGCGTACAGGGCGGCGTACAGGAACGCCAGGGTGATCCAGGGCAGTACGAGCGCCTGGAACCACATGACCGGGTTCTCGGTGAACGCCGTGTAGCTGCCGCCGCCGGGGAAGATCCCCAGCGTGTACGCGAACAGCGACAGCGACACCAGCCCGGTGAAGTAGATGGGGAGCGACACCCCGGCCAGGGCGATCGTCATCGCCGCCCGGTCCATGGCGGTGCCGCGTCTCAGCGCGGAGACGACGCCCACGCTGACGCCGACGACGACCCAGGTGATCGCCGCGCCCAGGGCGAGGGAGATCGTCGCGGGGAGCCTGTCGAGCAGCGTCGGCCAGACCGGCTGGTTGTTGTTGAAGGAGAAGCCAAAGCACGGTGCCGGGCACTCGGCCTTGCGCGGGCCGAGCGAGTAATCCTGACCGGCGACGATGCCCTGCGCGAACCGGCCGTACTGCACCAGGAGCGGGTCGTCCAGGTGCAGTCGCTTGACGGCACCCTGGATCGCCTCAGGGGTGGCGTCTCGCCCGACGTAACGCGACGCCATGCCCTCGGGGGTCTGTCCCAGAGCACGCGGGATGAGAAAGAAGATCGCGAAGGTGGCCATGCTGACGATGGCGAGCATCAGCACGGCGGCGATCACGCGGCGGACGATGAAAGCGACCACGATCGTTCGGCCGGGGTGCCCGGGAGGGTCGCTCCCGGGCACCGTCAGGCCTTCACCTGCCTTTGGCTAACTAGGGAAGGGCTACTGCTGGACGCCGAGCCACGTGTAGTCGTACATGCCGTAGGCCGGGTGCACGTACACGTTGGTCAGGGTCGACGGACGGAAGATGAGGGTCTTCTCGTAGACGAAGGACATGAAGGCGGCAGACTCCATGACCTTCTGGTCGACCTGGGTCCAGATCTCGTTGCGGGCGGCGGCGTCGGTGGTCTGGATGCCCTTGTCCAGCAGGTCGTTCACCGACTTGTCGTTGAGCTCCATCATGTTGTAGTTGCCGGAGTCCTTGATGAAGCGACCGTCGACGATCTGCGACAGGAATCCGAAACCGGACGGCCAGTCGGAGCCCCAGCCGGCGATCATGATGCCCAGCTTGTTGGCGTGCACGAACTCCGGCTTGCCGGCGTACTGCGCGCTCCAGTCACCCGAGGGGTACTTCTTGATGGTGGCCTTGATGCCGACCCGGTCGAGGGAGGCCTGGAGCGCCTCGGCGACCTGGACCTCCTTGGTGCGGTCACCGCGGACCGCGATGTTGGTCTCGAAGCCGTTCGGCTGGCCGCAGGCCGTCAGGTGCTCCTTGGCCTTGGTCAGGTCACCCTTGTGGTCGGCGCCGTTGGGGTACAGGTCGAACTGCTTGTAGCCGACCGTGGTCGGGGTCATCGCGGTGGTGCCGATCTCGCCGCCGAGCGGGCCGCCCCAGGGAGCCTGGGTGGCGGTCTTGTCGGTGGCGTACTGCACGGCCTTGCGGCAGTCGATGTTGTCGAACGGCTTCACCGCGGTCGACATCATCGCGTAGCGGTTGAACGGCGTGAAGGGGTTGTCCGTGGAGTCCTTCAGCTTGGCGTCCGCGACGATCTGGGCGCGGGCCGCCGGCTGCACGCCGGTGCCGCCGAGGTCGACGTGGACCTGGCCGCTCATGAGGCGCTTGTCGATGTCCTCGGCGTTCTGCTTCATCTGGACTTCGATGCGGTCGGGCAGCTGCTTGCGGGTGGTGTCGGTGGCCGGGTCCCAGTTCTCGTTCTTGACGAGGTTGAACTGCTTGCCGATCTCGTAGCTCTCGATCTTGTAGGGGCCGGTCGAGGCGACGGTCTTCTCGTAGTCGAGACCGGTGTCCTTGGCCTGCGGCACCGGGGCGGACTGCGGGTTGGCCACCAGGAAGTCGAACTCCGCGAACGGCGCCTTCAGCTTGAAGACGACGGTGTGGTCGTCGGGGGTCTCGACGCCCTTGAAGTTGTCGAGGTTCTTGTCCTTATAGGGGCCCTTGTAGTCACCGGAGTCGAGGTACTGGGCGAAGTACTTCGGACCGTCGGTGAGCTCTTCGGTGAAGTTGCTGCGGGCGATGGCGTACTTGACGTCCGCGGCCTTGACCTCGGTGCCGTCGTCGTACTTGATGCCCTTCTTGAGCTTGTACGTCCAGGACTTGCCGTCCTCGGCCATCTCGCCGGGGCCCTCGGCCAGGTCCGGGACCAGCTTGAGACCGGCGTCGCCGGGCTCGGCGGCGTAGGTCATCAGCGGGCGGGCGTACAGCCGGGTGAAGTTCCAGTTGAACGCGTAGTAGGTGTTGCCCGGGTCCATCGAGTCGGGCTCGTCGGAGTAGGCGAACTTGAGCGTGCCACCCTTGGTGTCGGCGGCGTTGACGACCTTGGTGTAGCCGTCGTTGTGCTTGGCCGCGGAGGCCGCGGCACCGGTCCCCTGGTTCCCCGAGGACGTGTTGCCACCGCCACCGGCTGTTCCGCCACAGGCGGCCAGTCCCATGGTCAGCGCGGTACCCAGCGCGGCGAGCGCCAGGGCGTTGATCTTCCTCATCGTGGTGGTACACCCCTTGTCGTGAGTGACGGAGATATAGAGGACGGTCGCTTGTTCGCTACCGGGCTCGCGGGTCGAGGGCGTCCCGGAGCCCGTCGCCCAGCAGGTTGAACGCCATGACGGTGATGAAGATCGCCAGGCCCGGGACGATCATGAAGAGCGGGGCGGTCTGGTAGTAGTCGACCGCCCTGGTGAGCATGCCGCCCCAGGACGCCTGGGGCTCGTTCACACCGACACCGAGGAACGACAGAGCCGCCTCGAACAGGATGTTCGTGGGGATCAGCAGGGTCGCGTAGACGAGGATCGGCGCCACGAGGTTCGGGAACATCTCGCGGAAGATGATGTAGCGGTTGCCCGCGCCCAGGGAGCGGGCCGCGTCGACGAACTCGCGCTCGCGCAGCGACAGGGTCTGGCCGCGCACGATGCGCGCGATGTACGGCCAGTTGAAGAAGCCGATGATGAACACGATCACCGCGATCCGCAGGCCGTTGCCCCTCAGCCCGAGGGCCTGGTCGGGGACGGCGCCGACGATGGCGATCGCGAACAGCAGCAGGGGGAAGGCGAGGAAGACGTCCATCGCCCGGCTGATGAGGGTGTCGACCCAGCCGCCGAAGAAGCCGGCGAGCACGCCCAGCAGTGAGCCGATCACCACCGAGAGCAGCGTGGACAGGAAGGCGACCAGCAGCGAGATCTGGGCGCCGGAGATGATCCGGGCGAAGATGTCACGGCCGTTGACCGGCTCCAGACCGAACGGGTGCTCCAGGCTGATCCCGCCCCAGGCGCCCAGCGGCGCGCTCGTCATGGGGTCGATGAGGTCGTTGTTGGGAATGTTCGGGGAATCGCCGAACAGGGCGATGATCCCGCCGAACGGGCGCTCCGCGAAGATCGCGATCAGCGTCAGGAAGACCACGACGAAAGCGCCGATAATTGCTGCTTTATCGCGCTTCAGGCGCAGCCAAGCTATCTGGCCGAGAGAACGGCCTTCGATCGCTTTTCCGCCCACCCCTTCGAGAACAGCCTCCGGCTGGGCCTCCATGGCCGTGCCGGGGACGTCGAGCGGTGCGGTCATACAGTGGCCCCCTGGATCCCAGACGACGTTGTCCGTCAACGCGTCCCCCGGGTCGGGGTAGCGCGCCGTAAGTCTACGGGCCAGTATTCGTGGTCCCGTGCGCAGAATCTATGGGCTGAACTGCGCTGACCAGTCCTCTGAGGCGCTATGTGGCTTAACTGTGATTCACGCGAAATTCATTCGTTTTGATCTTGAAGGTAATGTCCGGAAGCCGTTCCGCTTCTGTCTCGGATTCGTGACATTGAATCGAGGCGGTGACGTAGTGTCATCCGATCCCACGGCGCTTGAGGATGTCCTCGATGTCGGAGAAGTCGTCATCGGCCGCCGGCTTCGCCGCGGGACGGGCGGCGGCGGGCTGGGAAACGGGCGCGGGAGCGGCCTTGCGCTTGGGCAGCGGCTGCGTGACGGCCGTCGCGCCCGGCGTCCCCGACGTCACGGCCCCGCCGCGCGCCGGGGCACTCGTGACGGGGGCCGGGGAGGCCCCGGACGCCGAGGCGGCCCTGAGGCGGCGTCCGCGCAGGAAGCCGGAGACCAGGAAGAGCAGCACGGCGAGCCCGGTCACCGCCACCCCGGACCAGACCACGGGGTTGAACACCAGACCGGTGAGGAACCCGCCGATCGCCGTGCCGATCTGCCACACGGTCGGCAGCGCGCCGGTCAGGTAGGCGGCGACGGGCAGCAGCGACCAGGCCGCGGCACGCAACCCCGCCGCGGCGCCCCGGCGGCGCATCAGCAGGAAACTCAGCACCAGCCCCACGCCGGTGACCCCGGCACAGAGCGGCAACCACGCGATCTGGTCGTACGACATGGCGGACCGCCCCCTCGTATCGGCTTACCCGTACATCCATCCTGGCACGTCGAATCGGGACGGGACCTCCTTCCTGAGGAGGGATCACCCCCTAAGGGACGCGGGCCGGTTCGCACGAAAGATCAGGGACGATCCCCGACGTCGAACGGCTCACCGGAGGACAGCGAACGCAGGATCGCCACGTCGACCTCCAGCAGCGAGCCGACGACGAGGCGGCCGGGCGCGGCGGGAATCGGCAACACGCTCGGCACCGCCACCACCCGGCAACCCGCGGCGGTGGCCGACGTCACCCCGTTCGGGGAGTCCTCCAGGGCGACGCAACGGGCCGGGTCGACGCCCAGCAGCCGGGCGCCCGTCAGGTAGGGCTCGGGGTCGGGCTTGGTCCGCGCGACGTCGTCGCCGGTGACCACGCGGTCGAAGTTGTGCGCCCCGATGCTCCTCAGACACGCCTCGGCGATCGACCGGACCGACGAGGTGACCAGGGCGGTGGCCAGGCCCGCCCCGCGCACCTCGGCCAGCAGCTCGGCGGCGCCGGGCATCATCTCCACCCCGCCCGCGAGCCTGGCGATCATGCCCTCCAGCATCCACGCCTCCACCTCGGCGGGGGTGGCGCCCCCGCCGGAGATCTTGAGCATGTAGGCAACGGTGGCCGGCATGGAACCGCCCACCAGGTTCTCCTGGTGGGCCTCCCCCCACTCGCCGCCGAGCCGTTCCATCACCTCGGTCTCGACCTGAAACCAGATCTTCTCGCTGTCGACGAGAAGCCCGTCCATGTCGAAGAGAACAGCTTCCATCCCCGGTGAACCCCCCTGGCCGATCACACGCCGGTCATACGTTGAAGTAGTTGGCCTCGGGATGATGGACGATCAGCGCCGACGTCGACTGCTCGGGATGGAGCTGGAACTCCTCCGACAGCTCGACGCCGATCCGCGCCGGATCGAGCAGCCCCATCAGCTGCACCTGGTCCTCCAGATTGGGGCAGGCCGGGTAGCCGAAGGAGTATCGGCAGCCGGCGACGTTGACCTTGAGCATGTCCTCCAGCGACTCGTCCCCGCCGATGCCCAGCTCGGAGCGTACCCGCGCGTGCCAGTACTCGGCCAGGGCCTCGGTCAGCTGCACCGACAGGCCGTGCAGCTCCAGGTAGTCGCGGTAGGCGTCCTTGGCGAACAGCTCGGCCGCCGCCTCGGAGACCCTGTTGCCCATCGTCGCGACCTGGAAGGCGACGACGTCGACCTCGCCGGAGTCCTTGGAACGGAAGAAGTCGGACAGGCACAGGTGCCGGTCGCGGCGCTGGCGCGGGAAGGTGAAGCGGGTGCGCTCGTTTCCCCCCTCGTCCAGGATGATCAGCGAGTCGCCGTCGCTGACGCACGGGAAGTAGCCGTAGACGACCGCCGCCTCCAGCAGCCCGTCGGTCTGCATCCGCTCCAGCCACATCCGCAGGCGCGGGCGGCCCTCGGTCTCGACCAGCTCCTCGTACGAGGGCCCGTCGCCGCCGCGCGCGGCCTTGAGGCCCCACTGGCCCATGAACGTCGCCCGCTCGTCCAGGAAGGCGGCGTACTCGGCGAGCGGCACGCCCTTGATGACGCGCTCGCCGAGGAAGGGCGCCGTCGGCACCGGGTTGTCGGCGGCCACGTCGGAGCGGGCGGGCAGCTCCTCCACCGGGGTCCTGACCAGGGTGGCGCCGCCCTTGACCCGGCGCTCGCGCAGCGGCGGCAGGCTCGCGCCCTTCTCCCCGCGCTTGACCGCCATGAAGGCGTCCATCAGGCGCAGTCCCTCGAAGGCGTCGCGGGCGTAGCGGACCTCGCCCTGGAAGAGCTCCGCGAGGTCCTGCTCGACGTAGGCGCGGGTCAGCGCGGCCCCGCCGAGCAGCACGGGGAACCTCTCGGAGATGCCCCGGGAGTTCATCTCCTCCAGGTTCTCCTTCATGATGACCGTGGACTTCACCAGCAGCCCGGACATGCCGATGACGTCGGCCCTCTTCTCCTCGGCGGCCTCCAGGATGACCGACACCGGCTGCTTGATGCCGAGGTTGACGACCTCGTAGCCGTTGTTGGAGAGGATGATGTCGACCAGGTTCTTGCCGATGTCGTGCACGTCGCCCTTGACGGTGGCGAGCACGATGCGGCCCTTGACCTCGCCCTCGACCCGCTCCATGTGCGGCTCCAGGTAGGCGACCGAGGTCTTCATCACCTCGGCCGACTGGAGCACGAACGGCAGCTGCATCTGGCCGGAGCCGAACAGCTCGCCGACGGTCTTCATGCCGTCGAGCAGCACGTCGTTGACGATCTCCAGGGCGGGGCGCAGGGCGAGGCCCTCGTCGAGGTCGGCCTCCAGGCCCTTGCGCTCGCCGTCGACGATGCGGCGCTTGAGCCGCTCCCACAGCGGCAGCGCGGCGAGCTCCTCGGCCTTGCTCTCCTTGAGCGCGGCGGCGTCGACCCCCTCGAACAGCTCCATGAACCGCTGCAGCGGGTCGTAGCCCTCCCTGCGCCGGTCGTAGACCATGTCCAGGGCGACCTGGCGCTGCTCGTCGGGGATGCGGGCCATCGGCAGGATCTTGGAGGCGTGCACGATCGCCGCGTCCAGGCCGGCGTTGACGCACTCGTTGAGGAAGACCGAGTTGAGCACGACGCGGGCGGCCGGGTTGAGGCCGAACGACACGTTGGACAGGCCCAGAACCGTCTGCACGGCGGGGTGGAGCCGCTTGATCTCCTTGATCGCCTCGATCGTCTCCAGCGCGTCGCGCCGGGTCTCCTCCTGACCGGTGGCGATGGGGAAGGTGAGCATGTCGACGAGGATGTCCTCGACCTTCATCCCCCATCTGCCGGTCAGGTCCTCGATGAGGCGGACCGCGATCTGGACCTTCAGGTCGGCGGTGCGGGCCTGGCCCCGCTCGTCGATGGTGAGGGCCACCACGGCGGCGCCGTACTCGCGGACCAGGGTCATGTTGCGGTGGAAGCGCGTCTCGGGGCCGTCGCCCTCCTCGTAGTTGACCGAGTTGACGACCGCGCGCCCGCCGAGCATCTGCAGCCCGGCCTCCAGGACGGCGGGCTCGGTGGAGTCGAGGACGACCGGCAGCGTGGAGGCGGTGGCGAAGCGGAACGCCAGCTCCTTCATGTCGGCCACGCCGTCGCGGCCCACGTAGTCGACGCAGAGGTCGAGCATGTGCGCGCCGTCGCGGGCCTGCCCCCGCGCGATCTCCACGCACTCCTCCCAGTCCTGGGCGAGCATCGCCTCGCGGAACAGCTTGGAGCCGACGGCGTTGGTGCGCTCGCCGATGGCCATGTACGAGATGTCCTGGCGGAAGGGGACGCTCTGGTAGAGGGAGGAGGCGCCGGCCTCGGGGCGGGGACGGCGCGGGGCCGTCTCCTGCCCGCGGACCCGCTCGACGACCTGGCGCAGGTGCTCGGGGGTGGTGCCGCAGCAGCCGCCGACCAGGGAGAGCCCGTAGTCGCGGGTGAAGTTCTCGTGCGCCGAGGCCAGCTCCTCGGGGCTGAGCGGGTAGTAGGCGCCGTCGGAGGTGAGCACGGGCAGCCCGGCGTTGGGCATGCACGACAGGCGGACGCGGGCGTGGCGGGCCAGGTAGCGCAGGTGCTCGCTCATCTCGGCGGGGCCGGTCGCGCAGTTGAGGCCGATCACGTCGACGCCGAGCGGCTCGATCGCGGTCAGGGCGGCGCCGATCTCCGAGCCCAGCAGCATCGCGCCGTTGGTCTCGATGGTCACCTGGGCGATGACCGGCACGTCACGGCCCGCGTCGGCGATCGCCCGGCGGGCGCCGATCACCGCCGCCTTGACCTGGAGCAGGTCCTGGGAGGTCTCGATGATCAGCGCGTCGGCGCCACCGCTGACCAGGCCGGCGGCGTTGTCGTAGTAGGCGTCGCGCAGCTCGGCGTACGGCTTGTGCCCGAGGGTGGGGAGCTTGGTGCCGGGGCCGATGGAGCCCAGCACGAAGCGCGGGCGGCCGGGGGTGGAGTAGGCGTCGGCGGCCTCGCGGGCGACGCGGGCACCGGCCTCGGAGTACTCGAAGACGCGCTCGGAGATGTCGTATTCGCCAAGAGCTGAAAGGTTGGCCCCGAAGGTGTTCGTCTCGACGCAGTCGACCCCCACCTCGAAGTAGGCCTCGTGCACGGCGCGGACGATGTCGGGACGGGTGACGTTGAGCACTTCGTTGCAGCCCTCGTGGTCCTGGAAGTCATCCATGGTGACGTCGTGGGCCTGGAGCATCGTCCCCATGGCCCCGTCGGCGACCATCACGCGCTCGGCCAGGACTTCACGGAAAGACGGAGTGCTTGTCATGGGGACAAGAGTACTGGGAGCCGTCCGGACGCTAATTGTTCTTGGTGGCGATCGAACCCCTTGTCCAATTAATTGCGCTGATTCCCTGAAGTACCAATGGTTGCTGATCGCACCACCCCTATCGGCCTTTGTCCGCGCCGACGGCCCCATAGGCGCGGGGACGGCCCCGCCGTAGAGGTTCGTCGGGAGTACGCGGAAACCGACGGTTCCCCGGGCGCGAGGGCGGCCTCGTGATCCCGTCCGGCGTGTGACGCCCGCGCGGGCCCGTGACGTCCTGATCGTCCGTACCGCGCCGGGAAGGTGACGTGAAGGCCCCCTCACCGCATAGGCTTAGCCGGATAGGACGTGAGGTGAGAAGGAGGGGGCGCGTGATCGAGATCGAAGGTCTGCCCGAGCTCGTCGACCCGGTGATGATCGCCGCGTTCGAGGGGTGGAACGACGCGGGTGAGGCCTCGAGCGGAGTGATCGCGCACCTGGAGGACGAGTGGAAGGCGACCCCGCTGGTCTCCCTGGACCCGGAGGAATACTACGACTTCCAGGTGACCCGCCCGATCGTCGAGATGGGTGAGGGGCTGACGCGCTCCATCACCTGGCCGACCACCAAGCTGTCGGTGGCCAGGCCCCCGGGCGTCGACCGCGACGTGGTCCTGCTGCGCGGCATCGAGCCCAACATGCGCTGGCGCGCGTTCTGCGAGGAGATCGTGCTGGTCTGCCGCGAGCTGGGGGTCGAGCTCGCGGTCCTGCTCGGCGCGCTGCTCAACGACTCACCGCACACCCGCCCGGTGCCGATCGTGGGGTCGGCGACCGACGAGGGCCTGGCCAGGGCGATCAACCTGGAGCTGAGCCGCTACGAGGGGCCGACGGGCATCGTCGGCGTCCTGCAGCACTCCCTGGGCGCCGCCGGGCTGCACGCCGTGTCGCTGTGGGCCTCGGTGCCGCACTACGTGGCCCAGCCGCCCAACCCGAAGGCCACCATGGCGCTGCTCAGCCGGATGGAGGACCTGCTCGACATCCCGATGCCGCTGGGCGAGCTGGCCGAGGAGTCCCGGGCCTGGGAGCACGGCGTCGACGAGCTCGCCTCCCAGGACAGCGAGGTCGCCGAGTACGTCAAGGAGCTTGAGGAGCGCAAGGACGCCGCCGAGCTGCCCGAGGCGAGCGGCGACGCCATCGCCGCCGAGTTCGAGCGCTATCTGCGCCGCCGCGACCGTGACTCCGACGGCTGAACTCACGGCGTACGGTTACCACCGGCCGCTGTTTTTCGCCTAGGTTGAACCAAGATTGAGCCTGGGGGCGAGCCCGGGTCGACAGGCACTGATCGGGCACGCCCCGCCCGCCGGGGGCGCGCCGAGCGGAAGACCGGACGTCGGCGACCGCGCGGCCGAAAAGGACACGGCCTCGCGGACACCGGTGAACGACGCATCACCGTCACGACCATCTGTCCATGTGACTGCGCACGTTAGGGCGACCATGGCGACTCCCCGTATCGATCCGTACCACAAGACCGCCGACCCGCACCGGAACGCACAGGATGCCCGGCTCCGCGTCCTCGAACTGGCCGCGTTCATGAAGCGCGAGGAGGCCGACGACGCCTCGCGGCCGCGCTCCCGGGGCACCGAGGCCGGGCACGCCGTCGACATGTTCCTGGCCCTGCTGCAGGACCGGCTCCCGGTCTGGCGGCGCATCCTCGACGACCTGATGTACCTGGTCGGCAAGGGCCGGGTGACCGAGAACCTGCTGCCCATCGCGCGAGCCGGCATCGACTACTACTGCGAGGTCCAGTCGGCGGCGCTGCCCGCCTTCACCTCCCCCTCGGTCACCGTCCGCTTCCGCGAGGCGATGCGCGACAGCGACATCGGCCCGATGTCCGAGATCGTCCCGCTCACCGCGTACCTGGCGGCCGAGCAGCGGGCGGGGCGCCTCTCCCCCGAGGTCGTCCCGGTCGCCAGCGCCCGGCTGCTGCTCGCCGGGTGCTTCCGCCACGCCTACTACGAGATCCTTCTCGGCCCCGACTCCCTGCCGTCGCGGGACGAGGCCGCCGAGGAGATCGTCCAGGAGCTGAGGCTGGAGCCCCGGCGGGTCTGATCGGCGTCCGGGACAACCGGCGCCAGACGGACCCCGCCGGACCCGGGACGCCCGGCCCCCTGCGGGGCCTGGCGCGCCTGGCCGGGCCCCGCGGGCACGGACGCCGGGCGGGCCCGGACACCTCCCGGGGCCACCGATGCCAGGCGGGCCTGGTCGAACCGGGCCCACACCAGCGCGGCCAGGTCGGCGTCCACCCCCAGGGGGGCGGCGACCAGGTCGGCGCCGGACGCCTCCAGGCGGTCCTGGAAGAAGCCGGGCGCCAGAAGATAGGAGGCCAGCGCGATCCGCGGCGCCGGTCCCGAGCGCAGCCGGTCCAGGGCCTCGGCGACCGACGGGGATCCCGTCGCGGCGAAGGCCGCGGTGACCGGGCGGGAGAGCCGGACCGCCAGCAGCCGGGCCGCCGCCCGCACGTCGGCCAGCGCGGCGGGGTCGGACGAGCCCGCCGCTCCCAGGATCACCGAGTCGGCCGCCCTCAGCCCCGCGGCGGACAGCCGCCTGGCGAGGACCGAGGTGAGCAGCGCGTGCGGTCCCAGCGGGGCCGCCACCACGGCGTCCGGCCTGGCCTCGGCCACCACGGAGGGCAGGTCGATGTGCACGTGGTAGCCGCCCGCCAGCAGCAGCGGGACCACCACGACGGGGCCGGGCAGGCTGGGCAGCACGTCGGCCAGCAGAGGTGAGCTGATCTCCAGGAACGCCTGCTCCACGCGCGTTCCCCGGCGGCCCCCGCGCACCAGGTCCCGCAGTCCGGCCAGGGTCTCCTCCCCCCTCGCGCTGCGCGTCCCGTGCCCGGCCAGGACCAGCGTCGTCACAGGCCTTCGCCCCGGTCGCAGGCCAGGCGGTAGCCGCGCTTGACGACCGTCTCGACGATCCCCGCGGGGCCGAGGGCGCGGCGCAGTCGGGTGATGGCCATCTCCACCGCGTGCTCGGCCGAGTCGCGCGACGGGCCGCCGGGGAGCACGGTCCGCAGGTCGGAGCGGGCCACCACGTGCCCCGGTTTGTCGGCCAGGCGCTTGAGGACCGCCATCGGCGCCGGCGGCAGCGGCTTCAGCTCGCCGTCCACCGCGACGGCGTGGCCGCGGATCTCCAGCTGGTGGCCGCCCGCGACCAGGCGGGTGACGCTGTGCTCGGGCAGGTGCCTGGCGAGGGCGCGGGCCAGCGTGCCCAGGCGGGAGCGCTCGGGCCGCACGGTGGGCACCCCGCGCGCCTCCAGCGGCCCGGCGGTGACCGGGCCCACGCAGGCGGCGACGACCGGCCCGGCGAAGGCCGCGATCAGCGCGTCCTCCAGGCCGTCCGCGCGGGCGGAGTTGAGCATGGCCAGCACGGCCGGGGCGCTGGTGAAGGCCACCGCGTCCACCCCGCCGGAGATGGCCTGGCTGACCAGCCGCCGCAGCGGCGACACGTCGCGGTAGGGCAGCCACCGGTAGACCGGCACCTCGATGACCTCCGCGCCCGCCTCGCGCAGCGCGGCCACGAAACCGGTCAGCGGCTCCCCGTGCAGCTGCACGGCGATGCGGCGCCCGCGCAGGTCCTGGGCGAGCAGGTGCTGCTTGACCTCCTCGCACGACTCCGTGGGCGGGGTCCAGTGGTCGGCGAGGCCCGCCGCCCTGACCGCGCCGCGCGCCTTGGGCCCGCGGGTCAGCAGCCGGGCCGAGGTCAGGTGCTCGGAGAGGTCGGTGGAGAGCCCCCAGCCCTCGGCCGCGGCCATCCAGCCTCGGAAGCCGACCCCGGTGGTGACCACCACGTCGTCGATCGGGGCGGACAGGCTGGCGCGGGTCGCGGCCAGCAGGTCGGCGTCCTCGGCCAGGGGCACCAGCCGGATCGCCGGGGCGCGCACCACCCTGGCGCCCCTGCGTTCCAGCAGCGCGCAGAACTCCTCGCGCCGCCGGGTGGCGGTGACCCCGATCGTGAACCCGGCCAGCGCGTCGGGCGCGGTCTCGGGAGAGCCGACGGGACCGTCCAGAACGGCGATGCTCATCTGTCGTTCACCACTCCTCGCTCGATGTTTCCTCGGTATCCGGCCACCCGCTCGTGCTCACGGAAAGCCCACCTCCACCGTTTCGCCGGTGACGCGGATCGGGTAGGTCGGCACGGCCACCGCGGGGTCGTCCAGGCACATCCCCGTCGTGAGGGAGAACACCTGCTTGTGCATGGGGGACGCCACCACGGGCTCACCGGCCCTGGTGCCGACGATCCCGCGGGACAGGACGTGGGCGCCGCTGAACGGATCGTGGTTGCCGATCGCGAACAGGGAGCCGTCGAAGGCGCGGAACAGCGCGATCTGCCTGTCGCCGACGAGCGCGCACGCCCCGCGTTCGGGCAGCAGGTCGGCGTAGGAGCAGACCGGGGTCCAGCGGGTCGTCTCCAGGTCTTCTCTCAGGGCTGTCATCGGTGAAGGTCTCCTCTCCTCGGGTCCTCGGGGGTGCGGTGGCGGCGATCCGGTGCGGCCGGGTATGGGGGACGCGGATCGGGACGGCTCAGGAACGGACGACCTCCAGCGGGATCAGGACCGGTTTCACCTGGTCGCGCTCGGTCTCGAAGGCGATCGACGGGTCCGGGGTCCCGGGGGCGTTGACGAAGGAGACGAACCGCCGGAGCTTCTCCGGGTCCTCGATCGTGGCACGCCACTCGTCGGCGTAACCGGCCACGTGCCGCTCCATCTGGGCCTCCAGGTCGGCGCAGATCCCCAGGGAGTCGTCCAGGACGACCTCCTTGACGTAGGCCAGGCCCTGGGCCTCCAGCCAGACGGAGGTGCGCTGCAGGCGGTCGGCGGTGCGGACGTAGAACATCAGGAACCGGTCGATGACGCGGACCAGCTCCTCGGTGCTCAGGTCGGCGGCGAACAGGTCGGCGTGGCGCGGGGTGAAGCCGCCGTTGCCGCCCACGTAGAGGTTCCAGCCCTTCTCGGTGGCGATGACGCCGAAGTCCTTGCCGCGGGCCTCGGCGCACTCGCGGGCGCAGCCGGAGACGGCCGACTTCAGCTTGTGCGGCGAGCGCAGGCCCCGGTAGCGCAGCTCCAGCGCGATGGCCAGGCCGACGGCGTCCTGCACCCCGTACCGGCACCAGGTCGAGCCCACGCAGGACTTCACCGTGCGCAGCGCCTTGCCGTACGCGTGCCCGGACTCGAAGCCCGCGTCCACCAGGCGCTTCCAGATCAGCGGGAGCTGCTCCACGCGGGCCCCGAACAGGTCGATCCGCTGCCCGCCGGTGATCTTGGTGTAGAGGCCGAAGTCGCGGGCCACCTCGCCGATCACGATGAGGCCGTCCGGGGTGATCTCCCCGCCGGGGACGCGCGGCACCACCGAGTAGGTGCCGTTGCGCTGGATGTTGGCCAGGAAGTGGTCGTTGGTGTCCTGCAGGGCGGCCTGCTCGCCGTCGAGGATGTGGCCGTTGCCGAGCGAGGCGAGGATCGAGGCGACGACGGGCTTGCACACGTCGCAGCCGCGCCCGGTGCCGTGCTCGGCGATGAGGTACGAGAACGTCGTGATGCCGCGCACCCGGACGATGTCGAACAGCTCCGCCCTGCTGTACGCGAAGTGCTCGCACAGGGCCTTGGAGACCTCGACGCCCGAGGAGACGAGGATCCGCTTGAGCGTCGGGACGCAGCTGCCGCAGGTGGTGCCCGCGCGGGTGCACGCCTTGACGCCGGGGACGTCGGTGAGGCCGTGCTCGGCGATGGCCTCGCACACCTGCCCCTTGGTGACGTTGTTGCAGGAGCAGATCTGCGCGTCGTCGGGGACCTCCATGCTCGCCGGGCCGCCGGTGAACAGCAGCTCGCTCGGCGAGCCCGGCAGGTCGCGGCCGACGAAGGGCTTGAGGGTGTTGTACGGGGTGGCGTCGCCGACGCAGATCCCGCCGAGCAGGGTGCGGGCGTCGTCGCTGACGAACAGCTTCTGGTAGACCCCGCCCACCGGGTCCATGAAGGTCACGTCCAGCGCGCCCTCCATCGCGCCGAACTGGGCGACCTCCACGCCGAGCAGCTTGAGCTTGGTCGACAGGTCCGCGCGGGTGAAGACCGCCTCGCCGCCGAGGATGCGGTCGGCGGCGACCTCGGCCATCGTGAAGCACGGCCCCGCCAGCCCGTAGACCATGCCCTCGTGCAGGGCGCACTCGCCGACCGCGTAGATCGCCGGGTCGCTGGTGCGCATCCCGTCGTCCACGGCGATCCCGCCGCGCCCGCCGACCTCCAGGCCCGCCTGCCTGGCCAGCTCGTCGCGGGGCCTGACGCCCGCGGAGAAGACCACGATCTGCGCCTCGACGGTCTCACCGTCCGGCTTGACCAGGCCCGCGACCCGCCCGTCCGGGCCCGCGACGATCTCCTTGGCCCCCGCCTGGGTGTGCACGCTCAGGCCGAGCGCCTCCACGTGGCCGCGCAGGACGGCGCCGCCGCCCTCGTCGACCTGCCGGGGCATGAGCCAGCCGCCCATCTCCACCACGTGCGTCGCCAGGCCCAGGCCGCGCAGCGCGTCGGCGGCCTCCAGCCCCAGCAGCCCGCCGCCGATCACGACGCCGCTCGTGGCGCCCGAGGCGGCCTCCCTGATCGCGTCGAGGTCGTCGATCGTGCGGTAGACGAAGCAGCCGTCCAGCTCCCTGCCGGGCACCGGCGGCACGAACGGGCTGGAACCGGTGGCCAGCACCAGCACGTCGTACGGCTCGCGGTGGCCGTCGGCGGTGGTGACCTCGCGCGCCCGCCTGTCGATCTCCACGACCCTGGACGACAGTCGCAGCACGACCCCGTCCGGCGTCGGGTAGGTGAGGTCCTCGATGCTCCTGCCCGTCAGGTAGGAGGTGAGCGCCACCCGGTCGTACGCCGGCCGGGGCTCCTCCCCCAGCACCGTGACGCTGCCCGCGAAGCCCTTGGCGACCAGCGCCTCGACCAGCCGGTGCGATGTCGGTCCGTGTCCCACCACGACGAGCCGTGACATGGTCGCGCTCCTTTTCCCGTCCGCTCCGCTGTCGTCCGCCCGCCCCTCGCGGGGCGCCTCGTTCGTCGGCCGCGCCGCGGCCGCGTTCACCCAGCCCGCGTTCACCCAGCCCGCGTCCGCCCCGGCCTCGCCGCCCGTCCGGCGCGCGGCCGGTCCCCCGGCGCTCGCGCCGGTCACGCCGGGCCCCCTTCCCGGTCGCCCAGCCGGCCGGCGACGTCCTCGATGTACCCGATGTCCCTGACGTCCCCGGCGTCCCCGGCGTCCCCGACGTTCTCGCGCGGCCGTTCGGCGGGTCCCCGGAGGGTCTCGGGGCCGCTCCGCCCCCCTGACGGCGGAGCGACCGCTCGGCGGAACGGCACCCGCCCCTCCGGACCGGTCGTGGTGCCGCTCCTTGTGGCCCACCGGGCGGTGGACGGCACGACGCGGGCCGTCTCCCGTGCGGCGGGGGCGCCGTGACACGACATGATGGTGATGGCGTTGGCCTCGCCCGTCGCGGCGTTCACGCCGTGCGTCGCCGTCCCAGCCTTCACAGGCGTCTGGGGGTGAAGTGAGACCGGCATGGATCCGATGGTGCTTTCAGGCGGTTTCACCGCGAGGTCTCCTCTGTTACCGATGTGCTACAAGCCGCTAACCGCGTTCACATTCGCGATGAGGCCGATGTGAGTTGTCCGTCGGCCGGGCCGGTGCCGGATGTGAGCGGGACGGGTGCCTGGCGCGCCGTAGGTCACACGCGGGCCGACGCCAGACTCGGCACGGACCCCGCGGTACGCAGGTAGCAACCCCAGGTGATGACCGCGCACACCAGGTAGAAGGCGGCGAAGGAGGCCAGCGCGGCACCCGCTCCCCCGGTCGCGGCGATGGAGCTGCCGAATCCACGGTTGATGAAGAACCCGCCGAAGGCGCCGATCGCGGAGATGATCCCGATCGCGGCGGAGGCGTCCCGCTTCCCGATGGCCGCGGCGGCCTCGTGGGCCTCCGTACCCGGGGCGATGCCCGCCACGGCCTTGGCCCGGAAGATCGCCGGGATCATCCGGTAGGTCGAGCCGTTGCCGATGCCGGTGGTGGCGACCAGGAGCATGTAGGCGCAGAAGAACAGCGCGAAGGCGTGCTGGGACAGGCCCTGCCAGACCAGCGCCGCCGCACCCGCCATCGCGGCGAAGTTGACGAACGTCACCCGCGCCCCGCCGAGCCGGTCCGACAGCCAGCCCCCGACCGGCCGGATCAGCGAGCCGAGCAGCGGGCCGAGGAAGGCCAGCCCCACCAGGGAGGCCTGCTCGGGGAACTGGCTCTTGATGAGCAGCGGAAACGCGGTGGAGTAGCCGATGAAGGAGCCGAAGGTGCCGATGTACAGGACCGACATGATCCAGGTCTGGGCCCTACCGGCGACCTTCAGCTGGTCCGCGGGACTGGCCTTGGCTGAGGTCAGGTTGTCCATGAAGAAGTAGGCCCCGAGCGCGGCGGCCAGGATGAACGGGATCCAGAACAGCCCCGCGGCGGCCAGGCCGAACGCCCCGATCACCAGGGGCATGACGAGCTGCACCGAGCTGACCCCGATGTTGCCGCCCGCCGCGTTGAGCCCGAGCGCCGACCCCTGCCTGTCCTGGGGGTAGAAGTAGGTGATGTTGGCCATGCTGGAGGCGAAGTTGCCGCCGCCCAGGCCCGCCGTGGCCGCGATGACCAGGAACACCCAGTAGGGGGTGCCGGGGTCACCCACCGCGACGGCCAGCAGCACCGCGGGCACGAGCAGCAGCAGGGCGCTGACCACGGTGAAGTTCCGGCCGCCGAACCTGGCCGGGGCGAAGGTGTACGGGATGCGCAGCGCCGAGCCGACCAGATTGGGCAGGGCGACCATCCAGAAGAGCTGGTCGGTGGAGAACTCGTAGGAGCCGAGTTGCACGGCCACGATGCTCCACACGGTCCACAGCGTGAATCCGAGATGCTCGGCGAAAATGGAGAAGACCAGGTTCCTGCGGGCCACCTTCCTGCCCTGTCCTTGCCAGAAGTCGGGGTCGTCGGGCCGCCAGTCACTGATCCAGGGCTTGGCCATCGTTCCTCCTGCTGCGGTTTCGGGGGCTACGATCCCGAAACCTAGGAGGACGGCATTACGCACACTTACTATCTGTGATGGTGCGCCGGTTACGTGTGACTAACCATGGAAATATGCAATGCACAGGTCGCACACTCGCAACGTTCCGGAAACGTAAAGGGCGACGGGGTAACGGTTGAGCCGGAGCGACAGGGGGAAGCGTCTTCGATATTCGGTTCGTTCGCTTCGGGGAGTGCGCGTGGCTGTCCAGCCCATCCGACCGTTCAGCGACCCCGTGCTCCGCACGGTGTCCGAGCCGGTGACCACCTTCGACCGCGCGCTGCGCGGCCTGGTCAAGTCGCTGCAGGCCACGATGCGCGCCGGCGCGGGCCGCGCGGGACTCGCCGCCCCGCAGATCGGCGTCCCCCTCAGGGTGGTCGTCTACGAGCTGGACGGCAAGTCCGGCCACCTGGTCAACCCGCGCCTGGAGCTGTCCGAGCGGAAGATCGTGGCCGACGAGGCATGCCTGTCCGCCCCCGGCCGCTGGTGGCCGCTGGAACGCTCCTACATGGTCACCGCCCGTGGTCGCGACATGTTCGGCAAACCCGCCACCGTCCGCGCCCTGGGCATGCTCGCCCGCGTCCTGCAGCACGAGGCCGACCATCTCGACGGCACCCTCTTCGTCGACCACCTCCCCGAGGAGGATCGGGAGCGCTTCCTCGACTCGATTTCGTGACTTGCGCATCATGGAAGCGTCGGATAGAGTCGCATGGTTGCAGTCGTAGTTCTCAGCTTAGCCTTATCATCTCAAGTGCTTATGAGAAGTCCGCCGACAGCGGACGTTACACAGTTTCTCCGGATGGTCTCCGCGGGTGCATGGTAGGGTCCGCAACGCAGCCCCGTGCCGCCGACCTGGTGGTTCGGTGAGGCTCCCAATGAGGAGAAGTAGTTTTGTCTGAAGGCACCGTTAAGTGGTTCAACGCCGAAAAGGGCTTCGGATTCATCGCACCGGATGACGGCACCGCCGACGTCTTCGTGCACTACTCGGCTATCAACTCCGGCGGCTACCGCAGCCTGGAGGAGAACCAGCGTGTCAGCTTCGTCACCACGCAGGGCCAGAAGGGCCCGCAGGCCGACAAGGTCGAGGTCATCTGACCTGGCCTTGACCTCAGGCTTAGGCTGAGCCCGCACCGCGCGAGCGGTGCGGGCTCAGTCCTTTCCCGGTTCCTTTCCCAGGCACGCTTCTCTCCCCTGCGCCCTCCGGGCACTGTTCCGAGCGGTCCCCGACCGGCACAGGCCCCGGCCGTCCGGGCGGTAGTGGGAGCGCCAAGGATGCTGGGCGGCGCCGGACTCCGGGGCCGTGCCGCCCGGAGCCCCAAGACCCGGAGCGCGACGTCACCCGGCCGGAGACGTTCAGCAGCCCCCAAAACCCCTGAGCACGACGCCACCTGGCCGTAGGCGTCCGACACTGATCGCCGCCCGGAGAGTCCCGGAGCCCGAAGCGTCACATCACCCGGCCGGAAACGTCTACGGACGCGCCATCCGGCACCGCCCGAGCCTAGAGCGCGACCCCGAGCAGCGCGTCCACGGTCTCCCTGACGAGGACCGGCGCGTCCGGGTCGCTGCCCCCCTCGGACAGGGCCCGCTCGGCCCAGTCGTCGACGACCGCCAGGGCTCCGGGGGCGTCCAGGTCGTCGGCCATCCGGGCGCGTACCCTCTCGAGCACGACACCGGCGTCGGGGCCGGTCTGTAGCCCCGCGGCCGAGCGCCAGCGGGCCAGCCGCACCTCCGCCGAGGCCAGCTGCCCGGAGGTCCACTCCCAGTCCGAGCGGTAGTGGTGTGCCAGCAGGGCGAGCCGGATCGCCATCGGGTCGGTCTCCCGGCGCAGGCGGGAGACGAAGACCAGGTTGCCCTTCGACTTGGACATCTTCTCGCCGTCCAGGGCGACCATGCCCGCGTGCACGTACGCCCTGGCGAAGGGCCACTCCCCGCAGGCCACGTGGCCCTCGTGGGCGCCGCACTCGTGGTGGGGGAAGATCAGGTCGGAGCCGCCACCGGCGACGTCGAAGCCACTGGACAGGTTCGCCAGGGCGATCGCGGTGCACTCGATGTGCCAGCCGGGCCTGCCCAGGCCGAACGGCGAGGGCCAGGACGGCTCCCCCGGGCGCTCCGCGCGCCAGAGCAGCCAGTCGAGCGGGTGCTTCTTGCCCGGCCGGTCCGGATCTCCCCCGCGCTCGCCGAACAGGGCGAGCATGTGCTCCTCCGAGTAGCCGGAGACGGCACCGAACTTGGGGGCCGCGGCCACGTCGAAGTAGACGTCGCCGTCGAGGTCGTAGGTGGCGCCCTTGTCACGCAGCGCCACGATCAGGTCGGCGACCTGGTCGATCACCTCGGTCACGGCGACGTAGTCGCGCGGCGGGAGGATGCGCAGCGCCTCCATGTCGGTCCGGAACAGCTCGATCTCACGCTCGGCCAGGTCGCGCCAGTCGACGCCGGTCTGCCCCGCGCGTTCCAGCAGGGGGTCGTCGACGTCCGTGGCGTTCTGGGTGAAGTGCACCTCGTGACCGGCGTCGCGCCAGACCCGGTTGACCAGGTCGAAGGCGAGGTAGGTGTTGGCGTGGCCCAGATGGGTGGCGTCGTAGGGCGTGATGCCGCAGACGTACATCCGTGCCGTGGGGCCCGGCTTTGTCGGACCGACCTCTCGCGCGGCGGTGTCGAACAACCGCAGCGGGACACCGGCACCGGGAAGCCGAGGAACCTTCGGCTCAGACCACGATCTCATAAAATGCAGCCTATCCAGCAGTTAGGCCACCCCGGTCGGCTCGGGGTGGTGGACATGTGGGCACTCACCTCAACTCCGGAAACTGACCGGATCATTCCGTGAGGACCCGGCGGAAGGCGCCAGGATCGCGAGGGTCGGCGGTGAAGTCGTAGCGGACGCCACCGGGCGCGAGGGCCAGCAGGGTGACCGACCCGGAGCCGAAGGTCCGCCCGTCGGGCAGTTCCTGATGGATGATCATCGTGCGGGGGTCCTCGGAGGGGATCCCCGCCCCGGTGGCGAGTTCCCGCCACTCCTCCCAGGGGCCGTCGAGCTCCGTGGGACGGCCCGCCTTGGCGAACAGGGGGCGGAAGAACGCCACGCGCTCGTTCTCCTCGCCGCGCTCCCACCCGCTGTTGACGATCATGTGGGTTCCCGGGGGAAGGTCGTCCCGCTCCAGCGTGATCCCGTCCCAGTGCCACAGGCTGGCCCCGGCGGGATCGGCCCGCAGCAGGCGGAAGGGGTCGTAGTGACCGAGTTCACCCTCCACCGGCCGGCCTCCGGCCGCCGCCAGGAGCGCCAGGTCACCTCGCGAGCGGCGGGTCTCCTCCGGGGCGAGTACGCCGAGCCCGTTGAGGAGGGCTCCGACCCGCCGGGCCCCGGGGTCGACGGCGAGCCAGGTGCCGCCTCCCCGGAGATCACGCCCGCCGATCAGGCCGGGCCAGTTCTCCGGCCAGTGCCGGGCCGGGGGGACCCAGGGGCGGTCGGTGAACTCGTCGCGCACCCCGACCACGATCAGGGGGATCTCGGCGCTCGGATCGATGCTGACGACAACCGTGCACATGCCCGGAGGTTACGCCCTCACGGGAGACGGGTTCGGACCGGGGCCCCGCCTCGGGAGGGAGACCGAGGTCACAGACGCCACCACGGCCAAGACCATGGGGACCGCCGGGGCAGGGACCACAGACGCCGCCACGGCCGATATCACGGGATCACCACGGCCGAGGTCACAGACGCCGTAGCAAAGGTCACAGGCGCCATCACGGCCGAGACCACGGGCGCCGCCGCGCGGTAGCACGGGTCACCGGTCCCGTCTCCCCACGGGGTGCCCGGCACCCGCGCGGGGGCCTCAGATCGGCGGCCAGGGGATGGCGGGCCAGTCCTTGGAGGGCAGGGGGTGCAGGCCGGTGTCGAGGAGCCTGCGGACCCGTGTCCAGGTGGCCTCGACCTCGTGGAGGGTGAGGAGCTCGCGGAGGCGGCGGCCGAGACGGCCCTGCTCCAGGTCGGCCTCAAGGCGGGTCAGGACGTTCATCGCCTCGCGGGACAGGGGCTTGCCGCGCCACTGCCAGAGCACGGTGCGGAGCTTGTCCTCGGCGGCGAAGGAGACCCCGTGGTCGACGCCGTAGACGTGGCCGTCGGCGAGCGGCAGCAGGTGGCCGCCCTTGCGGTCGGCGTTGTTGACGACGGCGTCGAAGACGGCCATCCGCCGCAGCGAGGGCTGACGGCTGCGGATCAGCACCATCAGGTCGGTCTCGGGGTCGGTGTCGATCCAGAGCTGGCACATTCCCGGGCCGAAGGGACCGTCGCGGTAGACGGTGGGTGGCACGATCCGCCAGCCGATCGCGGCGGAGACCTCGTAGGCGGCGACCTCGCGGGCGGCCAGGGTGCCGTCGGGAAAGTCCCAGAGGGGGCGTTCACCCCGTACCGGTTTGTACACGCAGGCCGCCGCGAGCCCACCGAGCCGGACCGAGCAGTAGAGCGTCATGTTGGTCGCCTCGACCAGGCGGCCCGCCACATCCAGTTGGCCGTCACGGAGCAGACGCGTCGCGGTCTCGTCGTCCAGCCCCGCGGCCGGCGCCGCACTCAGCGTCGGCTCGCTCTCAGCACTCATTCGCCTCCTCCAGCAGATGAAGCGCTACTACCCCGGTAACCGTTGAGCCGCACACAAATATGCCCCTCGGCATCGAGAGGCTGGGCGCAGAGCGGGCAGGGCGGGCGGCCGGCGGCGACGAGCGCCATGGCCCGCTTGGTGAAGGCCCGCGCGGCGCCCGGGCTGATGTGGACGCGCAGCACCGTGGGCTCGACGAGCGGGGACGGCTCGAACTCCTCGTCCTCGGCGACGGCCTCCTTGGCCTCAATGATCACCTGCGCCGCCTCGGAGTCCCAGGCCAGGGCCATGACGCCGACGCGGAAGTCCTCGCTGATCGGCACGTCGAGGGGGGCGTTGTCCGTCAGCGCGGCCGGAGCGACGGCCGGCACGGGGACGCTGCCCTCTCCGCGTCGCAACACCTCGTCGAGCAGCTCGTCGAGGCGATCGGCCAGCGCCGCGACCTGGAACTTCTCCAGCGCCACGGTGGTCAGCCTGCCCTGGCCCCGCGCCTGCAGGAAGAAGGTTCGTGATCCCGGTTGCCCCACGGCACCGGCCACGAACCTCTCGGGTGGATCGTAGTCGAAGACCGGCATAGCCCGACCTTACGTGGTTCCGGATCCGCCGCCGACTGCGGCATCGCTCCCGGTGGGATTTTCTCCCCCCTCCTCGCCGTCCGAACCCTCCCGAAGGCGCAATCCGGCCACATCTCCGCCCAGGTCGTTGAGTCTGAGCACGAAGGGGCGCAAGGGGGTGTAGCGAATGGCGGTGAGCGACGCCGGGTCAGCGGTTATCCGCTGGAACTGGTCCAGATGGAGCCCCATCGCGTCGGCCACGATGGCCTTGATCACATCTCCGTGACTGCAGACGAGGTAGACCGCCTTCGGACCGAGGCGCTCGTTCCACTCCCTGACGGCCGTCACGGCGCGGTGCTGGACGGCGGACAGGGATTCTCCCCCGGGGAACGTCACCGCGCTCGGGTGGGCCTGCACGACCGGCCAGAGGGGGTCCTTGGCGAGCTCGGCGATCGGGCGGCCCGTCCACTCGCCGTAGCGGCACTCGCCGAAGCGCTCGTCGGTCAGCACCTCCGCCTCCCCCCGTCCCTCGGCGACCGCCTGCGCGGTCTCCTGGCACCGCTCCAGCGGGCTGGAGACGATCGCGTCCAGCTCCAGGGTGGTCAGCCGCGCGGCGAGCGCCTCCGCCTGGGCCCGTCCCGCGTCACTGAGGTGGACATCCGGGGTCCAGCCCGCGAGGACCGGACCGGTGAGGTGGGTAAGGCCGTGTCTGGCCAGCAACAAGGTCGTCACGCGGGCAAGTCTTGCAGCCTTCGCTCCACTACTTTTAAGTGGCCGGGCGGTAACCTGGCCGGATCATGGAGCAGCGCTATGTGGGCCGCAGCGGCCTGTCGGTGTCCCGTCTGGGACTGGGGACGATGACGTGGGGGCGTGACACCGGCGCCGAGGAGGCCGCGGCGCAGCTCCGCATGTTCGCCGAGGCCGGCGGCACGCTCATCGACACCGCCGACGTCTACACGGGCGGCGACGCCGAACGGCTGCTCGGGCGGCTGCTGCGCGACTCCGTGCCGCGTTCGGAGCTGGTGCTGTCCACCAAGGCCGTGCTCACCCCGGCCGGGCGCAGGCCCCGCGACGCCTCCAGGAAGCACCTGGTCGCCGCGATCGACGCCTCCCTGACCCGGCTGGGCGTCAACGAGGTCGACCTGTGGCAGCTGCACGCCTTCGATCCCGACGTCCCGCTGGAGGAGACCCTGGCCGCCGTGGACGCCATCGTGTCCTCGGGGCGGGCCGCGTACGCCGGGGTGTGCGACTACGCGGGCTGGCAGCTGGCGACCGCGGCCGTGGGGCAGCGGGCGGTCCCCGGCAGGGTGCCGATCGTCGCCGCCCAGGTCGAGTACTCTCTCCTGGCCAGGGAGGCCGAACGCGAGCTGATCCCCGCCGCCGAGCACGTCGGCGCGGGGGTGCTCGCCTGGTCGCCGCTCGGTCGTGGAGTCCTCACCGGGAAGTACCGCACGGGCATCCCCGCCGACTCCCGGGCCGCGACCCCGCACTTCGCCGACTTCGTCACCCCCTACCTCGACGAGCGGTGCCGCCGGGTCGTGGAGTCGGTGACGACCGCCGCCGAGGGGCTCGGCGTCTCGCCGCTGTCGGTGGCCCTGTCGTGGGTACGCGACCAGCCGGGGGTGTCCTCCGCCATCGTCGGCGCCCGCACCCACGCGCAGCTGTCCGGGGCGCTCCAGGCCGAGGACCTGACGCTCCCCGTGGAGATCAGGGAGGCGCTCGACGACGTGTCCGCGGACTGAGGCGCGGGGAGAGGGCGCGGATCGCCGCCCGCGAAAACCGAACGAGAATTCGTCTCGCGTATCACTAGTCGATACCGAATGGCAACTTTCCGTGGAAAAAACGGGCCTCCCTACAAAACTGTCAAACAGGTGGCGGGGGCACCCGGATGTCGGTGAGATGCCATGGCCGATGTCCGACCCGGGGCGAAGGAGACGAGTGCGAACTGCGATGGCGGCAGGCGTCCTGGCACTGGCGCTGGGGGGCGGGATCCCGGCGGTCGCGATCGTGCCCGCGAGTGCCGTCCGGGCGAGTGCCGTCCCACGGATGGACGACTGTGATCACGGAGGGCTGCTGGGCACCGTGACCGGCGGGGTCTGCCGGGTCGTGGACGGCCTTGGGAGCGGTGTGGGCGACGTCGTGCACGGCCTCGAAGACACCGTCTCCCCGCCCTCTCCCGCGCCCCTGCCCTCCGGCGGAGACTCCGCGGGGGGCGGGGCCGAGACGTCCACCGACGTCGGGGAGACACACGACCGGCCGGAGACTCCGGCACCGGTCGTCTCGATTTCCGAGCACCCGCCGCAGAAGAGGCCACCCGTCGCGAAGGACCCGAAGGAGAGGGAGAAGGAGCCCTCCGGTGGCCCGCAGGCGCCCCGGCCCCGGGGCACCGACGACGCCTGCCGGTCCGCAGCGACCTCGCCCGGATGCGCGGACTCGTCGGTGACCACCCTTGTCGAGGACCCCAAGGAGTCGGCGTCGCCCACGGCGCCGCCGAGTCCCAGCCCGGCGAGTCCCAGTCCGTCGGCGACCCCCTCGGCGAGCCCCTCACGGCCCGAGGGGGCCGCTCCCGCGCGCAAGAGCCCGGTTCCGGTGCCGACCGGCCGGGCGCTCCCCGAGACGTCGCTCCCGGACACCGGGACGCCCACGACCGACGTGGGCGAGCCGGTGACCCCCGAGCCGTCGCCCGTGGTCGACGCCGAGGCGCCCCGGGTCGAGCTGCTGTGGCCCGCCCCGGTGATGGAGGAGCTCCAGCGGCAGATGCCGGGCGAACAGCCGGTGACGCCCAGCCGGTCGTCCGACACCGCGAGCACCGTGCTCACCACGGCGGTGCTCATCTCGGCCATCCTCGCGGTCCGCCTGCTGTACAGCAGGCGGAAGATCCGGGAGTCGATACCGTTCGATCCGGTTCCGCCGGGGCACCACCGGGTGGCCTAGGGCCAAGGTCCTTGGCCGGGCCGGAAGGCGCTCAGCCGCCGATGGCGTGGACGCCCCCGTCGACGTGGACGATCTCACCGGTCGTGGCGGGGAACCAGTCGGACAGCAGGGCCACGCACGCCTTGGCCGCCGGGATCGGGTCGTCGATGTCCCAGCCGATCGGGGCCTTGGCGGGCCAGCTCTCCTCGAACTCCGCGAAGCCGGGGATGCTCTTGGCGGCCATGGTCCTGATCGGGCCCGCGGCGACGAGGTTGACCCGGATGCCCTGCTTGCCGAGATCGCGGGCCAGATAGCGGGAGCAGGACTCCAGGCCGGCCTTGGCCACGCCCATCCAGTCGTACACCGGCCAGGCCCTCGTGGCGTCGAAGTCGAGGCCGACGATCGCGCCGCCCTCCTTCATGAGCGGGAGCGCGGCCACCGCGAGTGACTTGAACGAGTACGTGGAGACCTGGACGGCGGTCGCCACGTCCTCCCAGGAGGTGTTCAGGAAGTTGCCGCCCAGGGCGGTCTGCGGCGCGAAGCCGATGGCGTGCACCACCCCGTCCAGGCCGCCGAGGTGCTCGCCGACCCGGTCGGCCAGGGAGTCGAGGTGCTCGGTGTTGGTGACGTCGAGCTCCAGCACCGGGGGCGGCTCCGGCAGGCGCCTGGCGATCCGCTCGACCAGGCTGAGCCGGCCGAACCCGGTGAGCACGATCTGCGCGCCCTCCTCCTGGGCCAGTTTGGCCACCGAGAAGGCGATGGAGGCGTCGGTGAGCACCCCGGTGACGAGAAGCCGCTTGCCTTCGAGAATTCCCACGTCAGTGCCCCATTCCAAGGCCGCCGTCCACGGGGATGACGGCCCCCGTGATGTAGGCGGCGTCCTCGCCGGCCAGGAATCTGACCACGCGCGCTATCTCCTCCGGGGCGGCGTAACGGCCCAGGGGGATGTTCTTCCGGATCTGCTCCTGGTACGTCTCGTCCAGCTCGGCCGTCATGTCGGTCTCCACGAAGCCGGGGGCGACCACGTTGACGGTGATGTTGCGCGCGCCCAGCTCCCTGGCGGCCGACCGGGCGAAGCCGATCATGCCCGCCTTGGAGGCGGCGTAGTTGCTCTGCCCCGCCGAGCCGAGCATGGCGACCACCGAGGAGATCAGCACGATGCGCCCGCGCTTGAGCCGCAGCATGCCGCGGGTGGCGCGCTTGGCGACCCGGTAGGCGCCGGTCAGGTTCGCGTCGATGACGTCGGTGAAGGTCTCCTCCTTCATCATCGGCAGCAGCGTGTCCCTGGTGATGCCCGCGTTGGCGACGAGCACCTCGACCGGGCCGTACTCGGCCTCGACCTTCGCGAAGGCGGCGTCCACGTCGGCCGTGCTGGTCACGTCGCAGCGCACGCCGAACAGGCCCTCGGGAGGCTGGCCGGAACGGTAGGTCACGGCGACGTCGTCGCCTGCCTGAGCGAGTTCGCGGGCGATCGCGAGGCCGATGCCGCGATTGCCGCCGGTTACGAGAACAGATCGAGCCATGGTCAGAAGGTATCGGCTACCCGGGGGTAACCCCCTTGTCCGGGAAGGACAAGATCACAGGGCTAGGATCGTTGACATGCGCCAGATCGACTCCGACTTCCTCGCTCTGCCTCTGCGCCGGCTGGCGGACGCCGCCCTGCAGCGCGCCCGGGACCTGGGCGCCGAGCACGCCGACTTCCGGCTGGAGCGCGTGCGCGGGGAGACCCTGCGTCTCTCCGACGCCGCGTTGGAAGGTTCCATCGACGCCGACACCCTCGGTTACGCCGTACGGGTCGTCAAGAACGGCACCTGGGGCTTCGCCGGAGGCATCGAGCTCACCCCCGAGGCGGCCGTCAGGGTCGCCGAGCAGGCGGTGGAGGTGGCGGTCGTCTCCGCGGCGGTCAACCGCGAGCCCGTCGAGCTGGCGCCCGAGGCGGTCCACTCCGACGTCACCTGGGTCTCCTCCTACGAGGTCGACCCGTTCGAGGTGCCGATGCGCGACAAGGCGGCGCTGCTCGCCGACTGGTCGGGCGACCTGCTGAGGGATCCCGGGGTCGACCACGTCCAGGCGTCGCTGATGCAGGTCAAGGAGCAGAAGTTCTACGCCGACACGGCCGGGACCTCCACCACGCAGCAGCGGGTGCGCGTCCATCCCCAGCTGCGGGCGACGAGGGTGCTGGACGGCCGCTTCGACTCGATGCGGACGCTCGCCCCGCCCGTCGGCCGGGGGTACGAATACCTCACCGGCACCGGCTGGGACTTCCCCAAGGAGCTGGCGCGCATCCCCGAGCTGCTGGAGGAGAAGCTGCGGGCTCCCTCCGTCGAGGCGGGGCCGTACGACCTGGTGATCGACCCGTCGAACCTGTGGCTGACGATCCACGAGTCGGTCGGGCACGCCACCGAGCTCGACCGCGCCCTCGGCTACGAGGCGGCGTACGCGGGGACGAGTTTCGCCACCTTCGACCAGCTCGGCACGCTGGTGTACGGCTCCCAGCTGATGAACGTGACCGGTGACCGCACCGTCGAGCACGGCCTGTCCACGATCGGCTACGACGACGAGGGGGTGGCGACCAGGGAGTTCGACATCGTCTCCGACGGCGTCCTGGTCGGCTACCAGCTCGACCGGCGGATGGCGCTGCTGAAGGGCCTGGGCGCCTCCAACGGCTGCGCCTTCGCCGACTCCCCCGGCCACACCCCGATCCAGCGGATGGCCAACGTGTCGCTGCGGCCGGCGCCCGGCGGCCCCACCACCGAGGAGCTGATCTCCGGCGTCGACCGGGGCATCTACGTGGTGGGCGACAGGAGCTGGTCCATCGACATGCAACGGTACAACTTCCAGTTCACCGGAGAACGGTTCTACTCGATCGAGAACGGCAGGCTCACCGGGCAGCTGCGCGACGTCGCCTACCAGGCCACGACGACCGACTTCTGGCGCTCGATGGCGGCGGTCGGCGGGCCGCAGACGTACGTGCTGGGCGGGGCGTTCAACTGTGGCAAGGGGCAGCCCGGCCAGGTCGCCCCGGTCAGCCACGGCTGCCCGTCGGCGCTCTTCCGCGGCGTGCGCGTCCTCAACACCGTCCAGGAGAGTGGCAGTTGAGCACGTACGGCGAGCGAGTGGGAGAAAAGGAGAGGAGCGGGATGACTCCCCAGGAGATGATCGAGAGGGTCCTTGAGCTCTCCACGGCCGACGACAACGTCGTGATCGTGCAGGAGGGGTCGAGTGCCAACCTGCGCTTCGCGGACAACACCCTCACCACCAACGGCGTGTCCCGTTCCTCGCAGCTGACCGTGATCTCCATCGTGGGCCGCGGTGTGGGCGTGGTGTCGCGGGCGGCGGTCCGCCCCGACCAGCTCGACGACGTCGTGGCCGCCGCCGACCACGCCGCGGAGGACGCGCGGCCGTCCGAGGACGCCCGGCCGCTGCTGGAGGGCACCCGTTCCGGTGACTGGGACGTCCCCGCCGAGCCTACCTCGATCGGGGTGTTCGGTGCCTTCGCCCCCGCCCTGGGCGAGGCCTTCGCCACGGCCGAGGCGGGCGGGCGCAGGCTGTACGGGTTCGCCGAGCACATCGTCACGACGACCTTCGTGGGCACCTCGACCGGCGCCCGGCTGCGGCACACCCAGCCCACCGGTCGCCTGGAGCTCAACGCCAAGTCCTCCGACACGCGCCGCTCGGCGTGGGCCGGCGTGTCCACCCGTGATTTCTCGGACGTCGACGTGGCCGCCCTGGACGCCTCGCTGGCCCGGCGCCTGGAGTGGGCGAAGAACCGTGTCGAGCTGCCCGCGGGCCGGTACGAGACGCTGCTGCCGCCGACGGCCGTGGCCGACCTGATGACCTACCTGTACTGGACTGCCGGAGCCCGCGACGCCATGGAGGGGCGCACGGTCTTCTCCAGGCCCGGTGGCGGCACCCGCGTCGGCGACGTCCTCTCCGAGCTGCCGATCCGCCTCTACGGTGACCCCTCGGCGCCGGGCGTCGAGTGCCCGCCGTTCGTGGTGGCGCACGCCTCGGGCCGGGAGAACTCGGTGTTCGACAACGGGCTGCCGCTGGCACCCACCGACTGGATCTCCGGCGGCAGGCTGGCCAACCTGCTGCAGACCCGGCACTCGGCCGAGCTGACCGGCCTGCCGGTGACCCCGGCCGTCGACAACCTGATCATGCGGGGGCCCGAAGGCGGGCGGTCGCTGGAGGAGATGATCGCCTCCACCGAGCGCGGCCTGCTGCTCACCTGCCTGTGGTACATCCGCGAGGTCGACCCGCAGACGCTGCTGCTGACCGGCCTGACCCGCGACGGCGTCTACCTGGTGGAGAACGGCGAGGTCGTGGGCGAGGTGAACAACTTCCGCTTCAACGAGAGCCCGGTGGACCTGCTGCGCCGCCTCACCGAGGTCGGCGCCTCGGAGCAGACCCTGCCGCGCGAGTGGAGCGACTACTTCAACCGCGCGATCATGCCTCCGATCCGGGTGCCCGACTTCAACATGTCGACGGTCAGCCAGGCCAGCTAGGCCCTCGCCGGGCGGGGCCCGCTCAGCGCTGGACGAGCGGGACGGTGTGCACGGTGTCCCATCGCCGACCCGCCACCACGCGGGCGGTGGCGTCGGTGAGGTCGTAGACGACCGACCATCGGGTGTGCGTCTGGGCCACTCTCTGGAGCAGGCCCATCGCGTCGCGCCAGTCCCCGGCGGCGGGCAGCCCCTCGGCGAGCGTGCGGTAGCGGGGGTCGGCCCGGCGCTGGGCGGCGGACGTGCCGGTCATGCCGAAGTTGGTGAGCACGCGGTCGTCGATGACGTTGAGCCTGCCTTCGGCGTACTCCACGACGGCCGATCCGCCCGCGGCATCGGCGATGAGGTAGTGGACCTGCGGCCCGATCGTGAAGTCGACGTCGTAGCGGCGCATGATCGCCAGTGCCTCGTCCACGGTCGCCGCCTTGTCGAGCATCATCCTGATGACGCGCACGCTGCCGATGTCGGGGCGGTCGGGAGAGCGGTCGGGCAGCCCGCCCTCGGGTGAGGTGGCCATACCGATCGCCAGGCCCTTCTCGTTGACTCCGTCGAAGGGGGCGAGCACCGCGTGAGCCATCCTGCGGCGGGCGGGCGCGGCGGACAGGTCCGGCGGGGCGGAGCCTCCGATCAGGTGGAACAGGTCGACGACGGAGACCGAGGCGTAGCCGTCGGGCGGGTCGGCGTGCACGATCAGCGCCGGGTTGGGGTCCCAGTCGAAGTTACGGCCGAACAGCGGCCGGTCGCCATCGAGGGCGAACAGGGAGCAGGCCCAGCCGTCGGCGCGTCCCGCCAGCTCCTCCTCCCCGAGGGGCGCCTCGCGGTCGTAGGACCCGTGGAAGGTCATCTCGTACAGCGGCAGGTCGTCGATCTTACGGAGACTGCCTATCGTCCGCGCGACGTCGGTGGCGCTCTGGCGCAGCAGTGGTTCCCCTTCCGTCCCGGATCGCGTCCCGGCGTCGGCGGCGGGCGAGGGCTGTGGCGCGGTGGCGGCGGGCGTGGCTCGCGGGGCGGGCGCGGTGGCGGTGGACGTGGTTCGCGAGGCGGACGCGGTGGTGGCGGTGGGAGCGATGGGCACGGTGGGCACGGTGGGCGCGCCGCTCGCCCGGGTGGCGCAGCCGGTCGGGAGGACCACCGCCGCGGCCAGCGCGGCCCGTACCAGCGTCCCCGCCGCACCGCGCGGCCTTCCCGCCCTCGCGGCCCGCGTCTCGTCCATTCCCGCAGTCTGCGTCACCGGGCGCCCGGCGTACAGGCTCAGTCGTCCTCCAGGCGGAAGCCGATCTTCAGGCCGACCTGGAAGTGGCCGATCTCCCCCTCCTCGATGTGCCCCCTGATCTCGGTCACCTCGAACCAGTCGAGGTGGCGCAGGGTCCGGGAGGCCCTGCGGATCCCGTTGCGGACGGCGGCCTCGATGCTCTCCCCCGAAGTGCCGACTATCTCGGTCACCCGGTACGTTCGATCTGTCATCCCCTGCTTCTTCCCGGAAAGCCACGATTACATGACCGTTCGCCCCCAGCCGATATGAGGCTTAGATTGGGAATCGTGAAGGGATTGCGCAGGCGTCAAGTGGTTCATCAGGTGACGGACGCCCGGCCCTCTCTCAGCGCCGACATCGGCAAGCGCGAGAGGAGCTACTTCATCAAGATGGGGATCCGGCTGATCTGCCTGGTCCTCGCCTTCACGGTGCCCGCTCCGATGCCCGTCCGGCTGCTACTCTTCGCCGGGGCGATCTTTTTACCATACGTTGCCGTGATCGGGGCCAATGCGCCGCCGCGCGGAGTTCCGCATGCCCCTGACGTGGAAGATTCCGGACAAAACCAGATTCCGCGCCATCGACGCGAGATCGGGTCGTGACTAAGTCTTGACGCACCCCAAGGGTAGTAGGTGTACGCTTTAGCCAAGTGCCCTGGTCCCCCGTCGGGGCACTGTTGCCGGCGTTCCGGGCCCCCGTCGGAACGCCGATGAAGCGACGCCGGGTGGTTTGCCCCCGTAACCACCCGGCGTCGCCCTTTTCTCAGACTTTAACAACAGGCCGCCTTTTCTTTGGCGTTATTTGTCGCCCAGCGTCTCGGTCGTCGCCTGCTCCCAGTTGCGCGCCAGCGTGGTCAGTCTCTCCACGATGTCCGGCGGCGCCGTGCCCGCCCCCTGGGCCAGGCCGAGCAGATAGGCCGTCAGCGGCGCGGCCGGCCGGGCCACCCCGTGCGCGACCTCCTTGGTCAGGTCCAGCACCTCGTCGCGGTCCACCACCGCGGGGTCGATGCCCAGCTCCCGGCAGACCAGCGCGGTCCACTCCGTCAGCACGTTCAACTCTCGCTCCTTGTCCTCGGTCGCGCCCGTTCCGTGCCGTCGCCGCTCTCGCGACCCTCGCCGGAATCCGCGCCTTCGCCGTCGGAGCCCGGCTCCACCGTCCGGGCCCGCTGTAGATCGTCCATGGTGTCGCAATCGAACCACGGCCGGCCGGTGAGATGAAGCGTGACCGGGGAGAGCGGGGCCAGCAGCCCGTGCAGCGACCGCCCCTCGTAGCGGGCGAGCGCCCGTGTCAGGCTCCGCGTGTGCCACACCCCGGCGAGCCACTGCTCGCGCCCGCCGTCGTCGAGGAGCACCGCCCCCGCGGCGTCCTGCCCGTCCCCCGCCCCGGCGGCGTCCAGGAGCGCGTCCACGTGCCCGGCGGTCAGAAATGGGAGGTCGGCGGCGAGCAGCGCCACCCACGGCGCGGTCACCTCGGCCAGCCCCGCCCGCAGCGCCGGGACCGGGCCGCTCCCCGGCGGGTCCTCACGCCGGAAGATCGCGTGCGGCAGCCCGGGGCGGGGCGGCCCGACGACGATCAGCCGTGCCGCGCCGGGCACCGCGGCGGCCACCGACTCGACCAGCGGACGGCCGGAGACGTGCAGGCCGGGCTTGTCCTGCCCGCCTAGCCTTCGCGCGAGACCGCCCGCCAGGATGCAGGCGTCGTGGCGGGCGGTCATCGGGCACCTCCGGGGCCTTGGGTACGGGGGTCTCCGGGTGGGGGCGTCAGCCGCCGATGGCGGACATCGGGCGGGACGGCTGCAGGAAGGCCGGGTCGTCGATGCCGTGACCGGCCTTCTTGATCCGGACCGCGGACCGCCAGCGCTCGGCGATCTCGTCGTCACCGGCGCCCGCGCGCATCGCGGCCCTCAGGTCGGACTCGTCGGTGGCGAACAGGCAGTTGCGGATCTGGCCGTCGGCGGTGAGCCGTACCCGGTCGCACGCGCCGCAGAACGGGCGGGTGACCGAGCCGATGACCCCCACCCTGGCCGGGCCGCCTCCGACGAGGAACAGCTCGGCCGGCGCACTGCCGCGCTCCGCCGCGTCGGCATCGGCCAGGTCGAAGTCGGCCTTGAGCGTGGCGAGGATCTCGTCAGCCGTGATCATGTTCTCCCGGCGCCAGCCGTGCTGGGCGTCCAGCGGCATCTGCTCGATGAACCGGAGCTCGTAGCCCCGCTCCAGGCAGTGGCGGAGCAGCGGCACGGCCTCGTGGTCGTTGATCCCGCGCATCAGCACCGTGTTGACCTTGACCGGGCGCAGCCCGGCGGCGTCGGCCGCCTCCAGCCCTTCGAGGACGTCGGCCAGGCGGTCGCGGTGGGCGAGCTTCTTGAAGGTCTCGCGGTCGAGGGTGTCGAGGGAGACGTTGACCCGGTGCAGGCCGGCGGCGGCCAGGGAGGCGGCCATCCTGCTCAGCCCGATCCCGTTGGTGGTCAGCGAGACCTGCGGGGCGGGGTCGAGCGCGGTGGTACGGGTCACGATGTCGACCAGCTCGCGGCGGAGCAGGGGCTCGCCGCCGGTGTAGCGGACCTCGGTGATGCCGAGTCGCTCCACCCCGATGGTGACCAGCCGGACGATCTCGTCGGCGGTGAGCAACTCGGGCTTCGGCAGCCATTCGAGGCCCTCGGGTGGCATGCAGTAGGAGCAGCGCAGGTTGCAGCGATCTGTGAGGGAGACCCGCAGATCGGTCGCCACGCGACCGAAGGAATCCTGCAACACGGGACGCCACCTCTCAGTTGGTCACCTTGTGGAACAGGGGGCCAGCCTACGGCCAGCCCCCTGCCCGACCTTGGACAGGCCTCATTGTTTCAACATCACCATAAGGCGGTTGATTCCTGGCGTGCTGACTTCGTACGCCCCCTCCCCCGGCCGCCGGGAGCGTCTCGTCGCGTTGGCGCGGACCGGTCGCCGCAGGTGGGCGGCGGTCTCGGCCCGGCCGGGCCCGCGCCGCAATCACCGGCCGGATGTCCCGCGTACGCGCGAGGGACACCGAGTGATCATGACCGGCGGCGGCCGATAAAATGAGTGGGATCTCATAGGGAGCGTGGGCAAAACTGGATCTCGCAACGAAGGAGATCATGATGCCGAACCACCCCGCACCGAACCTGGTGTCGTGGGCCAGCGAGATCGACGAGGGTACGATCACGCAGGCCGCGCGCGCCGCCCGCCTGCCGTTCGTCTCCGGACACGTCGCTCTCATGCCCGACGCGCACATCGGTATCGGCGCGACGGTCGGATCGGTGATCCCCACCGAGGGGGCGATCATCCCGGCCGCCGTCGGCGTCGACATCGGCTGCGGCATGGTCGCGACCGAGACGACGCTCACCGCCGCCGACCTCCCCGACACCCTCGAGGCCCTGATGCCGCTGGTGGAGAAGCGGATCCCGGCCGGTGTCGGCAAGGGCCACGACGACCCGTCCATGGACCGCGCGCTGAGCGGCCTCGGCCGCCCGCACACCGACCTCACCCCTGACCAGGAGAGGAAGGTGTCCCTGCAGTTCGGCACCCTCGGGTCCGGCAACCACTTCGTCGAGGTCTGCCTCGACGAGCGTGACCGGGTCTGGACGGTGCTGCACTCGGGTTCGCGCGGGATCGGCAACCTGCTCGCGACCAAGCACATCGTCGACGCCAAGAAGATGATGAAGAGGCAGACGATCGGCCTGGAGGACCCGGACCTGGCCTACCTGGTGCAGGACACGCCGGAGTTCACCGCCTACATCGAGGACATGCTGTGGTCGCAGCGCTACGCCATGGCCTCGCGCGCCCGGATGGACAAGGTGCTGAGCGACGCCCTGTTCAGCGTCGTCGGCGAGGGGCGGCGACTCCGGACGATCAACTGCCACCACAACTTCACGCAGCGGGAGACGCACGACGGCAAGGACCTGTGGATCACCCGTAAGGGGGCCATCAAGGCCGACACCGGCGACGAGGGCGTGATCCCGGGCTCGATGGGGACGCGCTCGTACATCGTGCGCGGGCTCGGCAACCCGATGTCCTACAACTCCTGCTCCCACGGAGCCGGACGCAGGATGTCGCGTACCCGGGCGAAGCGTGAGCTGACGGCCACGTCCCTCGCCGAGGCGATGCGCGGCCGCACCTGGAACGCGGACCGCGCCGCCGCCCTGGTGGACGAGCACCCGCAGGCGTACAAGCCGATCGACCAGGTGATGGCGGACCAGAAGGACCTGGTCGCGATCCAGCACACGCTGCGCCAGGTGTTCAACTACAAGGGCTGACCTCGCGCTCCCCAGGCCCTGTCGCCGGTCTCCCGGCCGGCTCCCAATCCGTGGGAGCCGGCCGGGCTGTCCCAGAGGGCGTCCCCGCCCGCAAAATGTGATCGTGACATCCATGTACAGGTCACGACCGTCCTCGGTTCAATGGTGCGGGAGTGCGCCGGGTTCCCGCCGGATCGCAGAACGGCACCGAAAGCGGGAGTGGCCGCGACCGTCGAGCCGGCTTAGGGTAGGGGCCTGAAGTGCTGCGTCGTCTTGTCAGGAACGTGGTGGAACCGCGAGCTGCGGAGCGGGACCGCGCGGACGCCGCCCGTTCCTATGCCACCCGGTTGTTCACCGAGGCCCGCGAGGAGCTCAACCGCGCCGACGCGAAGGCGCAGGTGCTGCTCGGGGTCGTGGGGATCGGGCTCGGCGCCGTCGCCGGAGGTCTGCTCGCCGGGAGCTGGTCACCGTTCGAGCTGTCCAACGCCGTCGAATGGCTGTGGTGGGCGGGGATCCTCGCGGCCCTCGCCGCCCTTTCCTGCCTCATCGGAGCGGTTTATCCCAGGACGGGAAAAACCGAAACCAACAACCCTGGATACATAGGCTATTACGGCGACGTGCTGCGGTTCGATTCCAACGAGGCGGCCATCGCGGCCCTGTCGCGCTCCTCCGTGTTGGACCTCGAACGGACCACCGATCAGATCCGTCGTCTGAGCAGGATCATCGAGCGGAAGTACCGGCTGATCCGCTGGGGGTTCTGGCTGCTCCTGAAGGCGATCGTCCTGACCCTCGGCGCGATCCTGATGAATCTGGCGCTTTGACGCCCGGAATGACCTCTCCAGCGCCTTGTCGGCTGCCGGCCGCATCGGAATCCGAGGGTGAGGACCTCCTCCGGGCTTCCTCCCGGTTGTCAACGCGCCGAGATCGTCATACGCATGGAGTGCACGCCGAAGGCGGTGCCTCGGGCGGCTGAGGAGACGGGAATGGACCAGACGTTGCAGGGGCTCGGCTCCCTCCTTCCCGGCGAGGCCTGGCGGGCGCTTCTATCGGGTGGGATCGCGCGCCGCTACGACGCGGGGGACGTGATGCTCCGTCAGGGCGATCCCGGCACCCATGTGCTCGTTCTCACGGCGGGGAAGGTCAAGGTTGTGCGCGTCGAGCCCGACGGGACCGAACTGCTGCTCGCCGTACGAGGGCCCGGTGAGGTCATCGGTGAGATCGCCGTGCTCGATGGGTCCGGCCGCTCGGCGACCGTGACCGCACTGAGCGTATGCGTGACTTACATACTGTCCGCCGAACGTTTCAGCCGGATCATCGACCGATTCGATCTGCGCGACGTTCTCATGCGACTGCTTCTGCGTCGCTACAGGGAGGGCGAGGACATCCGCGTGGAACTCGCGGGACTGCCGGCGTTCGACCGGGTCGTACGGATCCTGCTCCGGCTCGCCGAGGTCACACACGGTTCCCAGCGCGCCGTGGATCTCTCACAGGATGAACTGGCCAGCGCCATGGGCCTCTCCCGCTCTGCCGTAGCCGCCGAACTGGCCGAGCTAAGAAGGCTTGGTCACATCGCCACGTCCCGTCGACGGATCATGATCCGCGACCTTTCGGGTCTGACGGAACTCACCGAAGGACGCGCCATCGACGATTCCCGGCGAAGTGCTGGGTGACACCCGCACTCATAGTTCGCGCATGTCGATTTCTCCTACGTCCATTTCTGGACGGTGCCTCCGACCGCCGGCCCGCATCGTGGTCTCAGTCCGGAAACGCCCCGTCGAGGAGGAATGACATTGGACAAACACGCCAAGGAAGGCACCCGGCCGCTTCCAGCGTACCGGGGGATCTTCGCCGTCGACTGCGTCCGGTTCAGCGACAACCCGAGTCTTCATCTGCCCGATCTGAGTGCCAGGATCCCGGATGTCCTCAAGACTGCCTTCGATCGATGCGGCATCCCGGAAGTCTGGGCTCAGCGCCGCTTCCCCCAGGCCACGGGTGACGGTTACGTGTTCGGCGTCCGGCCGAAGCACCTGCCTTTTCTGATCGATCCGCTCCTCCACCGGCTGCAGGAGGTGCTTTGGGAGGAGGCGCCTTCTCTCCGGAGCCGAAACCGGAAGCTGGGGCTCCGCCTTCGGGTAAGCGTCCATGTGGGCCCAGTACCCGACGAAGGTGACGAACTGCGGGACCGGATCGGCACTCCGACCATCGACACATTCCGACTCCTGGACTCCACGTCGTTGAGGGAGGCGCTCAGGGGAGGCCAACCGGACATTACCCTGCTCGGGGCGATCGTTTCCCAACGGGTGTTCGACGATGTCGTGAAAGCCGGATACACCGGTCTGCACCCCAGTGAGTTCAGACCGGTCACGGCCGACGTCCCCGGCAAGGACTTCGTCCAGCCCGCCTGGATCTACATTCCCAAGCGGTCGTACGACGACGGCGAACCGGCACCTCGCCCCAGGGGCACAGCCCCAGAGCCTGTCGGCCCCGTCGGGGGTTCCACGACCGCCTTCCACGGAGATGTCGGCAACGCCATCACCGGCGGATCCTTCTCCAGCGACGTGAACATGACAGGAAATATTCACAAAAAGCCTTCGAATGACCCGGGAAACAAATCATGACCGGCGCGGAGGAGTCCGGAAGGTATCGCACCGACATTTACGGAGACGCGGGCAACGTCTTCGCCGGCGGACACGTTGAAGGCGATCTGTACATGATCTACCAGCAGGCACGTGCGGTGGCCGCGGCGCGGGCACTGGATGCGCAGACGGTGGAGCTGAAACGCGCCGTCTGCGTACGGGTCGACCGTCACGGTGCCGACGTGGTCGGCCGGGCGGTCTCAGTGCTCCGGGACCGATCTGTCGTCGTCCTACGCGGGCCAGAAGGCACCGGCCGCCGGATAACGGCGATCAACGCCCTGACCGATCTGACGCCGACCCCCAAAGAACTCGTTCTCGACCCGGAGGACCTGGAACGATCCCTTGTCGCGGAGCCCTCCCACGGTTATCTCCTCGATCTCGGTGAGGTCGACGGTGAACTCGTTCCCGAGGTCGGCAGGTTGGTGGAAGGGTATGTGACACGGCTCAGGCAGGTGGGATCCTGCCTCGTCATCCTTGCCACACCACAGGCCTGGCGGCTCCTCGATCTGGCCGACGAGCGCGTCACGACGACGATGACAGGCCCCCGCCCCCTCGCCGTGTTCCAATCCCACCTGGCCTACTGGACATCCGCCGCACAAGCCCGCGAGTGGGCACGCAACGACCAGATCGTGAACGCCCTCGAAGGGGGAACGCCCTTTGACGCGGTCCGACTCGCCGGGATCGTACAGCGGGACTCGGAGAGCGGGCCGCGAGAAGCCGAAGATCGACTGAAGGAGATCCTCGCTGCGTATCACAACTGGGAGGATGCGCTCAGAGACTGGTTCGAACGCTCCCACGGCGAGGGCAAGGGATACTCGCGGGCACTGCTGCTCGCCACGGCGGCGCTCGAAGAGGCATCGGCCGAGGACGTGTTCGCTGCGGCCGACCTCCTCGCCGAACAGGTCACTCTCGTACGGGATCCGACCGTACGACTCACCGGGCACGGGATGACCGACCAACTGGCCGACATAGGGGCGCAACTGATCGATGAGCGGATCGTCTTCCAGCGTCCCGAGTACGCTTCCTCGGTCCTTGACCACGTCTGGCACGACCGCCCTCACCTCCGGACGGATCTACGGGAGTGGCTCATCGCCCTAGGTGCTTCTCGCCACGGCGACCGAGCCGCGGTGACGCTACTGCGTATGGCCCTGCGCCATGGAGACCCGGGCGTGGTGGCTGACGCCGCCTTCCGATGGTGTGGAACGTCCGCGATAAGCCGGGTACGGGCCGTGGGAATTCTGACCGCGGCGGCGGTGAGCGACGAGGTCGGTTTCGGCATCCGCAGGAAGCTCTACCAGTGGTCCATAGCGAGCGGTCCCGAAGACGTCCAGATCGCCGTGGCGCAGGTCTGCGGAGGACCACTGGGAGAGTCCTTCCCCAGGATCGCACTCACCCGACTCCGGCATCTCTCGCGAAAAGACAGCGTGAACGTTCGTGACGCGGTGATCGAGGCGCTCAAGACGCTGGCACAGCACCGAAAGCTTCGCGGGACGGTCCTCGGCGAGATCCTCGATTGGTGGGATGCGTACGGTCGCCAGAGAACCACCGGCCAGCTCGCTCTTGTCACGCTGGCCGGGGTCGGCGACGACGGGCGTCCTCTTCTTGTTCCGGAGTCCTTCCGAGATGACGGCCTCGTCGAGCGGCTCGCCCTCGCCTGGCGAACCATACTCAGGGAACCGGTGACGGAGAGCACCGCCGAGGTGGCGGCGGCTGGCTGGCTGGAAGCCGTCGCGCAAGGCCGGGCACCGGCCGAGACGGTGGTGGAGGTCCTCGCCCGCAGCTGCGAGAGCAACCTCGACATCGGAAGGCTCTCGCCCCTCGTGTGGAACTGGGCCCACACCGAAACACCCGCCCCCTTCCCGCGGGAGCCAATCTGCCGGGAACTGCTTGACAGGATCGGTGCGCAGGACCCGCTCACGCCAGGCCTGTCACCGATGACCGTGTACGCGATGCTCAAGGAGAGGACATGACCTTTTCGGAGTGGCTCGACCGTCTCCTTTTCCGGCACACGCGCGGCGGTGGGCCGGTCACCCATCACACGTGTCTCCATGCCCTGCTGCCCAGCGACCTGCGGGACGCTTCCTTCCGGGCATCCATAGAGGTGACCTGGACTATCCACATGGATGATCGGCCCACCGGAGGAGACGAGGCCGAGATGCACGATTGTCTGTGGGACATCGCGTCGAAGGCCGCGAAGCCGTTCGGCGTGCTGCAGGCGAACGAGGCTCAAAGCCGGGTGAACATCGAGCTTGGCAGAGCACGACGCGTTTTCAGCTCCGGTTCCTGGCTGGTCCATGCCCGCGCGACGCTATCCGTCGATACGGAGACCCTGGAGTTCGCCAGGAAATACGACAGCATGCAGCGGGAGACGGCGCTGGTGCGAGAAAGGCACCAGGCCCAGCGGGATCGGCTTCTTTCGCTCCGCGAGTATGTGCTGGCCGACGGAGGAACGGCACGCCTGTGGTGGCTCGACGGCAACGCGGAAAAGCTGTCCAGGTTGGTGGAGATGGGAGGTGTGTTCGAGCGGGCCGTCGATCTGGTGACGCAGGGCGTACCGGGTACGAGCACGCCGGACGCTCATCATGAGGTGGTATCTGGGGAGGCGTCCCGCCCAGACCCGGCAGGAGAGCTGATCAGGCAGTTCCTCTCTGGTCTCGGCCCGGCGCATCGCGAACTGCTGATCAGCCAGGTCGGCCGCGTGTTCAGGAGCTACGAACAGCCGGAGCTCGCCACCGAGTTGGAGGATCTTCATCGGCATGGGCGAGAGCAGCCACCGCAGGAACCCGAGCAGTGGGATCAACACCGGAACGGCAGGAACTAACCCCAGTGTCGTCAGGCGCGGGCGAGGTGGCGGACCGCCTGGCGGTCGTGGCCGAGGGCCCGCGTGGCGACGAGGGCCGACATCGCCACGCTGACCGCCGCGCTCGCCGCCACCGCCGTCGCGAAGGAGCCGGTGACCCCCTCGGCGCCCATGAGCATCAGGACGGCGATCGGCAGCCAGGCCAGGGCGGTGGCCCAGCCGGCGACGGCGAGCAACCGGCCGGCGATACGGACACCGGGGGCGAGCAGGGGATCCCCGACCGCCGCCGAGGGCAGCCCCAGCAGGAAGGAGAGCATCATCGGCACGAAGAATCCGCCGGTCATGGCGTTGCCGAACACTCCCATCGGAAACCCGACGTCCAGGAACGCCATGCCCACGTACAGCCACCCGATCAGTCCCGCCGGGACCAGGCACAGGGGGGCGAAGGCGATCACCCCGTAGGGGGCGAAGAGCTCGCTGCGCCTGACCACCCTCATCGCGTTCACCAGCAGTGGGACCACCGCGAGCACGGCGATCACCGGCGCCGTCGTGAACGCGGTGGTGCTCACGCCGGCCAGCGGCTCCGCGATCGGCCCGTGCTCCCGGGCGTGCGACCAGGTGGCCTCCAGGCTGTCCATCTGGCGGATGCCGGGGTTCCAGAGATAGATGAGCGCGATGCCGCCGGCGGTCAGCAGCGCGGTGGGCGGAATTCGCACGGCGGAACCCCCCGGGATCAGGTCACGGTTGAGGTGGGCGTCGAACGCGCCCGCGAGGAGGTCGGCCACCGTGCGAAGCCGCACCGGGCGCGCCTCGACCAGCTCGCGGACCTCCTCCTCGTAGCGCCCGCGCCACACCTTGGGATAGAGCCGCAGCGCTCCGACGGCCAGCGCCCGCATCATGACGACCCCCAGGCGACCCCCGCGCGCCTGGCGCCCGTCCGCTCGATCCGGCGCAGCGTCGCGAGCTGCTCGGTGAGCGCGCCCCTGCCGCTCTCCGTGAGCCGGTACGGCTTGCGCCGCTCGTCGGAGGCGACCTGCTCGATCCAGCCGCGCTCCTCCAGGCGCATGAGCGCCCCGTAGAGGGTGCCGGGCTCCAGAGCGGTCCCGGAGAACCCCTCGATGTCCTGGATCATCCGGTAGCCGTGTTTGTCGCCCTCGGCGAGGCTGACGAGCACGAGCAGTGCCACGTCGGTGAAGCGCCCGAGGTCCTGTGTTCGCCGTCCCATGTACTCAGTAAAACTTAGTAAGTTGGACTAAGCAAGGGGTATCGGGACAGTCGGCGAAAGGGTGCCGGCACACCGGCCGGCGGTGACCGGATCCGGCCATGCCGGCAACGGCGAACGCAACGGGAGGACGCCTGCGGTCAACGCGGTTGGAGGGTACCGATGCGAGTGACGTTCCTGCCGTCGTCCCGAGAGAACGTTTGTTGGTAAATAAGGCGTTTTGCGCTTGCTTCTGCGAACGATGGAGAGTGCCGAGGGCGACGTCCGGGGAAGCCGGTGTCCGAGGTGAATGCGGCAGTGATATGCGGCACGCGGAGCCTCAGGCAATAGCCGAGCAGTCCACGTAAAGCCATCCGAAGGTCGCCTTCGAGCACGGACGCGCCGAGTGGCGTCGCCGACCGGATGCCCAGGGTGGTCCGGGCAACGCGCCTTACGTCAGGGTCGTTCGCCCTCGGCCTGGTCGGCGCTTCGATCGTCTCTGAGGGTGGGGGGCGGGCCGGGTGTCAATACGGAGCGGTCGCGGCCTTTGTCCTTGCCTGGGAGGCCATCCGCTTCGGGATCTGGAAGAGTCCCGAGGACGAGAGGCGGTGGCTGCGAGCCGCGTTGGTCGACACCGGCAAGGCCGTTGCCGTCCTGCTCGGGGTCGCGTTGGCGGGCGGCGTGGTCACGCAGATCGGGGAGGCCGTCGCGACGCCCCCGGCCGCGGCCCGGCCTTACGCCATCGCAGAGGAACTGCCCTCAAACCGCGTGGCCGACGATCCGAGTACGGACTCTCCGCATCGGATCGAAGAGGGAGACCGGCCATGATCTTGTCGTAGTGAGCGCGGGTCTCCTTCTCGGCGTACTGGCACAGATTTCCGTTCTGAGGATCCCAATACCAGACGAGCCGTGGATTCTGCAGAAGCCTGAGGAAGAATCCTTCGACCTCCTGCAGAAAAAGAAGACGCTGCTTCTCTCCCGCACGGCGGGCCTGGATTTGCTCGTAGAAATTTTGCTCGAACATCTCAAAGATCCGCACGGCCACGGCTCGTTCAAGGAGTAAAAGTCGTTCCTGTTCTTTGACGGAAACCCTGCCGACCGCCCGGCGAACCGCTTCGAACTGGACGACGTAATTCTCGGGCATCTCCAACAGATGCGCGGTCTCCCAGTGCTCGATGCGCAGGGTCGTGAGCTGACCGAACGCCTGGTAGACACTCTGTATTGTCGCGGAGTGCGCGCTGCGGCGCTGAACAACCAGCGCCACGACCAACGCAAGCACCGCGATGGGCAGGGCCAGCGCCTGTGCGATGTCACCGACGACTTCGGTTAACACTCTCACCTACACCGTTAAATTTGAGAGTCTTTGACACAATAACTTACACCGTTCCCGAACTCGTCACCATATGCTTTCAGGTTCGTGCGGTATGTGAGTGCCGGAGCGTGCACCGGCACTCACATACCATCCACGTTCAACGACAAAACTCTGGCATTTCGAGTCACTTTCTTCCGCCGCGGGGAAAGGCCGAAAAGGGTTTCGACGCCCGGTGCGGCCGCGTACGGCCAGGAAGGACCGAGGCCACGACCGCCCGATGGACGGTTGGACCTCGGATTCGGTGCGGCGGGGGGATCAGAGTCCGAGCTTGGACAGTTCGTCGCTGGTGAAGGTCAGTTTCACGGCGGGGGAGGTCCCCTCGCTCACGAAGGTGTGGAAACCGGGGTCCCAGAAGGGATTGGGAGACTCACCCGGGATGGCGTCCTTGACGCCCTGGACGCCCGGTGTGCCGCTCTTGTGGCGGGCGTACCACTGGTCAATGAAGAAACAGTCGGGACCGTAGGTCTCGATGTCGCCCACGTCGCCCTCGGCGCGCCCCACGACGACGTAGGCGTGCCCCCCGCCCCCGGTGGTGTCGAGGAGGTTGAGCAGTTCCACCTTGACGCCCGAGCCGAGCAGCTTGGGCTGGGCGGCGAGCATCCCGATGACGCAGCAGGCGAAGAGCGTGCAGTTGGCGTTGGCGAGCTCGCGGTAGTTGGCCCGCCCGGTCGCGACGTACTTGCTCTTGATCTTCTGGCGGGCCTCGTCGAACGTGCCCTGGGTGACCGGCCCGCCGAGCCCCGCCTCCGTGCCGAGCGTCGTCAGGTGCGTGGGCTTGAGGTCGGAGAACCGCCGGCCGTCGGGAATGATCTCTGGAACGTTCCCTCCGCCGGCCACTGCCTTCAGGGTCTTGATGTCGACGGTGTCGTCCACCACGTCCGGCCAGGGGTTCCACAGCTTGGCCGTGGTCATCTTCGTCTTGGCGATCGCCGCCTGCACGGCCGCCATCCGTATCTGTTTCGGGGTCGCGTGCGTGCTCTGGCTCATAGTGACCTCCCACTTACTTTTTTTGAAGAAACCACGACACTTCCACCGCGTTTCCCCGGTGACAACGAGATGACCTCTTGTGGCCAGAACGATGGCGTCCGTGGGGATCCGGGCGGGTTCCGTCCGGTCGCGGTCACGGGTTCCCGGCGGAGCCGGAGGTGCCGAAGGGGCGGCGGGTCAGGCTCCGGTGGACCATCTGGGTGAGCGTCACGATGTCGAAGACCGGCAGGCCGAGCCGCGCCTGGATCTCGTGCGCGTAGGGCACCACGTCGGTGCACTCGATGACGAGTGCTCCCATGTCCGGGTTCTCCTTCGCCAGTCGTTCGGCCTGGCCCAGCACCTCGCGGCCCAGGCGGTCGGCGTCGAGTTCGGCTCGCCGTCCTTCGAGCATGACCTCGCGGAACTCCGGCTGGTCCTCCAGGCCCGCGACGCAGACCGGGACGTGCTCGGCACCGACCGCCTCCAGGTGACGCCGGGTGAGGGAGGGCTTCTTGGCGACCAGCAACCCGACCTTCCGGTCCGAGCGGATCATGCGGTGGACCATGGGCAGCTGGATCAGGCTTGAGGCGTGGAGCGGGACGTTGACCGCGTCGGCCAGCTCCCGCTGGAAGATGGCGAGGAAGCCGCAGGCACCGGTGATGGCCGCCGCGCCCCGCGCCTCGAGTTCCCGCGCGGCCTGGACGAACGGGTCGAGCAGGCTCGGGTCGGCCAGGGTCACCACGCGCTCCGCCGTCGCGCCGTCCACGACCCGGTAGATGACGGGGAAGTCGAAGGTGGCCCGGTTGCGGATGTGCCCCGGAACCTTGGTGAAGTCGGTGTCGCAGCAGAGGACGCCGATCGCGACGTCGCGCGTCGCGTCCGCCTCGGTTGTCATCATGGTTCTCTCCCGTCGGAGGGTGCTGTCACGTCCTGGGCACGGATGCGGGCGCGGCCGGTCGGTCAGGACCGGAGCCGGAACCGGGTACGACCTCCGTGGCGGTCGGGGCGCAGGGGGGTGAGGTCCGTCTCGGGCCGCTCTCCGGCGACGATCTGGGCGATCAGCCTGCCGCTGACCGGCGCGAGGCCCATGCCGATGTGGCCGTGGCCGCACGCGACGGAGAGGTTGCGGTAGGGGCCGGCGCGTCCCAGGTAGGGAAGACCGTCCGGGCTGCAGGGGCGGAAGCCGCTCCAGGTTTCCAGGATCTCGGTGCTCTCCAGCTTCGGAAGGTAGGTGTGGACGGTTCGCAGGATGCCGTCCACGCGGCGGCGGGAGATCGTGGCGTCCAGGCCCGACAGCTCCAGGGTTCCGCCGAAGCGGAGACGGTCGCCGAGGGGCACGATCGCGACCTTCCCCTCCCCCAGCAGGACCGGCAGCCGGGGCGCGTTGGCCGGTGCCCTGACCGTGACGGAGTACCCCTTGGCGGGCTGGAGCCTGAGCCCGAGGCCCAGCCCTCGGGCGCATTCCGCCGACCACGTCCCGGCGGCGACGACCGTCTCCCGGGGGCTGAGATCCCCTCGCGTGGTCCTGACCCGCCGGATCTCGCGGCCCGCGACCTCGAAGCCGACGACCTCGGTCCGTTCGTGGATCTCGACGCCCATGCCTTCGAGCGTCCGGGCGAGACCGGTGACGAACTCGGGGACCCGCAGGCAGGCGCCCTCCTCGTTGTACAGGGCGCCGTGGATGTCGAACTCGGCGTCCGGTTCGAGCACGCCCAGCTCCCCCGGTTCGAGGACGCGCAGCGGCACGCCGCTCGCGACCGTACCGGGCACCGACCGGCGGGCCTTCTCGAACCCCTGCGGTGTCCGGTACGCGAGGAGCATGCCCCGGGCGGTGAAGGTGGAGGCGAGGTCGCCCGGCGTGCAGAGCTCGCGCAGGATGTCGAGGCTGCGCTTCTTCAGGTCGACCAGCACCCGGAACCCGGCCTTCGCGTCCCGCTCGTTGCAGGCGCGGCGGAAGTGCCGGAGCCAGGACAGCAGCTCGGGATCCGGCCGCGGCCTGATGTAGAAGGGGCTTTCCGGGTTGAGGAGCCAGCGCAACCCCTGGGCCATCACGCCGGGCTCGGCGAGGGGAAGCGCGCCCTGCGTGCCGACGAAGCCGGTGTTGCCGTACGAGCAGGACTGGGGACCGCCGAGCGGCCCGCGTTCCACGACGGTCACGCCGTTGCCCGCGCGGCGCAGGTAGTAGGCGCAGAACAGGCCGACGACGCCTCCGCCGATGACGAGGACGTCGGGATCGCGCCGGATGGGTGCCGGGTTCGGTGAGGGCCGCGAAGGCGGGGGCGGGAACGGGGGAGCCATGTGCGGTCCTCTACGGGGTCACGATCACGGGATCACGCTCGCGGGGGGGCGCGGTCACAGGGTCACGATGAAGAAGTTGGTCATGAGGTTGATCACGACCCGCTCGTAGATCTCGGCCATGAGCGCGATGCCGGGCTCGGCGAAGGTCCCCGGGGGCGGTTCGGCGAAGCGGATCACCGAGCGGCCGGCGTCGAACAGCTGGGCGCCGTGCCCGAAGTCGCCGACGATGGCGGTTCCCGGGTCGACCAGACGCGTCCGCACGATGAAGACGCCGTTCTGCTCCAGGTCGTCCATCAGGCGGCCCTGTCCCATGAAGCGGTAGTAGTCGACGGGGTTGATGATGAGGCCGTCGGCCGTGCCTCCCATCTGCTCCGCCTCGTTGCACGCCGCGAGGATCGTCGAGGTGAACGGGCCCTTCGACGTCATGCGTATGACGTCGGGGATGTTCAGCAGCCCGCCCTCGCCTCGGATGATCGTGTGGTTCTCGGCCGTGCCGAGGCGGACGATCAGCCGGTAGTTGATGAAGGACTCGAAGGTCTCGGGGTCCTCCCACAGGCCGGGCGGTACCTGCACCCACGCGGTGGTGGGATAGAGCTCCGGGATCGGCGACCTGTGGAAGCGGTTCGCCGCCTCGCGCCTCAGGTCGGCCTCGTCGACCTCGGGGTCGCCCGGCCGGGGCGGGCTCTCGTGCCAGTAGTACCGCCGGGGGTCCCTGGAGAGGTCGACGACCTTGAGCATGTTGCGCGCCGGGTAACGCGGCTTGCGCCGCGAACTCGTCAGCGAGTCGGTGATCGTCACGTCGTACTCGACGGAGGCCTCAAGCCCCTTGGCCATACAGGCCTCGACGAACGTCCGGCCCGGCGACATCTGCTTCTTCCGCTCGGCGACGACCTCGGCCATCGTCCGTTTCATACCTTCTGTACGCTGCATGACGTCCTCGCTCACGGTGATCCGGCGGTCATGGTGGTTCCGCGCCCGGCGTGGACCGGCGCTACGGCGTGGTGTCGCCGGGCTTGCGGGTGACGAACATCCCCCAGCCGAACTCGCCGTCGTCGATGGCGACCTGGATCTCCGCGCAGGACTCGGCGAAGGCCAGCATCCAGTCGCGGGCCGCGGCGTCCCGCGTCGTCCCGGCGCGCTCCGTGGCCGTCCTGCCCAGTACGCGGTAGGTCTGCCTGAGGTGGCTCTCCAGGTTGCGGGCCAGGAGGATCTCGAACCCGGCCTCCTGCAGGACGGCCTGGTAGCCGACGAACGAGTAGCCGCCGTTCCATCTCACGCGGTCGTAGACGTGCTTGCGGGCGCGCTCGCCGATCTCCTCCTTGGGCTGGAGGAAGTCGGAGAAGGCGAAGACGCCCCCCGGCCTGAGGACACGGTGGATCTCCCGGTGGCTGCTGGGTTTGTCCGGTACGAGGCAGAGCGCGTCCTGGCTGACGACGTGGCTGAAGGTGCCCGTCTCGTAGGGCATCTGTATGACCGAGCCCTGGCGGAACCCGATGTCGAGCCCGGTCTCGGCGGTGAGCGCCTCCTGCGCGAACTTCACGCGTTCCACGCTCAGGTCGAGCCCCGCTCCCCGGCAGCCGAACCGCCTGGCGAGGTGGATGAGGAAGTTGCCGCAGCCGCAGCCGACGTCGAGCACGGAGGAGGAGCCGTCGATCATGGCGTCCGCGGCCAGGATGTCGGACGTCCGCTCGGCGGCGGCGCGGTAGTCGTCGTCGGTGTCGTCCGTGAAGTAGCCGGTGTGCAGGACACCGTCGCCGTCCCAGAAACTCAGATAGGTGCTGAGGGTCTGGTCGAAGAAGTCGCGGACGTCTCTCTCGGTGTAGGCGTGACTGGTCGTCGACATCACGGGTGCCTTCCTTGTCTTCCGAGTCTTCCGAAAATCCGTCTTCCGGAGCCCTGCGTTTCGGGGCCCCGTCTTCCGAGGCCCCGTCTTCCCGGGCCTGTATCTCGTGGCCCCACCCTCCTGAGCCCCGCCATCCGGGCCCCGGCGGGGACCGCCCCGGCCGTCATGTGAAGGTGTCCCTGTTCGCGGAGGTGAGGTGGGCCGGTTCCGGCCCCACCACGCTGGCGCCACCGTCGATCAGGTGGAGCGCGCCGGTGACGAACGAGGCCCGCTCCCCGGCGAGGAAGGCCGCCACGGCGGCGAACTCGGCCGGGTCGGCGAGGCGGCCCAGGGCGTTGTGATCGCCCATGGCGCGCAGCCGGGCCTCGACGTCGCCGTCCACGGCCAGCCTCACCGCCGCCCGTTCCACCGGCGGGGTACGGGTCGTGCCGGGCGCCAGCACGTTGACGGTGATGCCGTCGCGGCCGAGTTCCGAGGCGAGGGACTGGGCGAAACGCACGATGGCGGCGCGGGTCACCCCGGACAGCGCCAGCTGCGCGATGGGGACGCTCGCCGTCTCCGAGGCCACGAAGAGCAGCCGGCCCCACCGGGCGGCCCTCAGGTGCGGCAGCGCCGCGAGGGCCAGGGCGATCGCCGGGGAGAGCACCTTGTCGACGGCCGCCTGGTAGTCGGCCGGCTCGAACCGCGAGGCCGTGCCGATCGGCGGGCTGCCCCCGCTGACCAGGACGATGTGGAGCGCGCCGAAGTCGGCGGCGACCTCGTCGACCCAGCGGCGCGCCGCGTCCCCGTCGGTGACGTCGACGCTCGTGACGTGCACGCGTCCGCGCGCCACCTCCTTGACGCTCCGTTCCGCCTCCGCGAGCCGGTCGCGGTCGCGTGCGCCGATCGCGACGTGCGCCCCCTCCCCGGCCAGTTCCATGGCGGTGGCCAGGCCGAGGCCGCTGGAGCCACCGGCGACGAGCGCGACCTTGTTCTTGAGCCCCAGGTCCAACCGTCCTCCTCCTTGCCGTGCTTGCTGTGCTTGCTGTGCTTGCCGTGCTTGCCGTGCTTGCCGTGCTTGCCGTGCTTGCCGTGCTTGCCGTGCTTGCTGTGCTTGCCGTGCTTGCCGTGCTTGCCGTGCTTGCCGTGCTTGCCGTGCTTGCCGTGCTTGCCGTGCTTGCCGTGCTTGCCGTGCTTGCCGTGCTGTCGTACGGGTTCCTCGACGGGCACCCGCCGTCGTACGGGCCTAACGCTCACCGGTCGCCCGCGGTGGCGCGGTGCCGGACCGCCTCGGGCCGATGGGGAGGGTGCCGCCGTACTCGTAGCCGTAGCGCCGGAAGAGCGGCCATGACAGCGTCGTCGCGGCCAGCCTGGCGGGCACGGGAAGACCGGTCCTCCAGGAGTCGTCCCGGTTCCGGATGACGGTGGTGCCGGTGTTGAAGCGATCCGGATTCCCGGTGACCGTGTGGTTGGTGTGGAGCTCGACCGTCCGGCCCCGCACCGGGTTGGCGGCGGGATCGGCGCCGCAGAACCGCAGCAGCGCGCCGATCGTCCCGGCCGGGTCGGCGATGAAGTCCTCGTAGCGCAGGAACGTCGACCGTTCCGGATGGCGCCGGAGGATCGCCCGCGAGGCCACGTTGAAGCCGTGCCAGTAGGCCGTGCTCTTCCTGGACGACATGACGTAGCAGTACTGCTTCTCCCGGCTCCACGACTGGGCGACCGCCCGGGGGTCGCGCACGAGATGGACGTAGTAGGGCGTCACACCTTCGAGGTGCGGCAGCAGGGCCGCCTCACCGGGGATCTTGGTGGTGTCCACGAGCACGCGCGCCCCGGTCAGGGCGGCGACGGCGTGGTAGGTCCGCGTCATCAGGGCGGCGTGCTCGCGGATCTCGGCGGAGTGCGGCCCGCGGCCGAGCACGCGCCAGGTGTGCCGCGTCCGTACGCAGGCCAGCTGCCGGCGGATGACGGTGTCCGCGTGGGCCTCCGCCGAGACCCCTGGCGGCCGGTCGAGCGGGAGGATCCTGGACCAGATGTGACACTCGGTCAGTGGCCTGCCGCAGCCGCACGAGCTGTTCGCGCCCCTGCCCGCGGAGTTCTTCCACAGGAAGTGCATCTCCCCGACGTGGAAGAACTCCGGGACCTCGTTGAGGATGTTGCCGATGATGGTGCTGCCGTTGCGGCACCAGCCGGTGATGCAGAGGATCCTGAGCGGCGACGCGCCCGGGGGTTCCGATGTGTTGATGGCGTGCTCCTGACTCGACTGACTCAACTCACGGCCGCCGGCCGCGCGTCGGGCTGGCGGACACACAGCGACACGACCACGGCCGTCGCCGCGCAGGCGGCGCCGACGACGAACACCGCGGGATAGCCGAACCCGGCCGCGACCGCTCCGGCCAGCGGTCCCCAGACGGCCAGGCCCAGGTCCCAGAAGGAGGTGTAGGCACCGATCGCGGCTCCCTGCCTCGACGGGTCGGTGCGGTTCATCACCATCAGGGCCAGCGACGGGTGCAGCAGCGAGAACCCGACCCCCATGATCAGGCTCCCGAGCACGGCGACAGGCAGGTTCGGGGCCAGGGCGATGATCAGCAGGCCGGCGGCCTCACCCGCACCGGACCAGATCGCGACCCTGCGCGGCCCGAGCCGGTCCGGCAGGTGGCCGATGAACAGGCGGGTGCCCGCGTAGACGGCGCTGAAACCGCTGAGCACCACGACGCCCGACGAGACGCCGCGGGCCTGGAGATGGAGGACGACGAAGGCGGCGAGCCCCGCGTACCCCGCGGCGGCGAGCGCGAGTGCCAGTCCCGGCAGCAGGACGGGGCGCGGTAGCAGGGTGCTCCCCCAGCTCCGCCGCGCCTGCTCCCGCCGCCCCGCACCGTCCGGCCACTCCTCCGGCCGCCGCTCGCCGGGCCGCCCGGCCCCGGGGGGCGCGGGAACCAGGCTGATCAGCAGGAGACCGGTGAGCGCCGCGACGACGCCGAAGCCCCACACCGCGCCGTAACCGAGATCCAGCAGCACCGCGCCGAGAAAGGTCCCGGCCGAGATCCCGCCCCACATGCTGATGCCGTAGAGCCCGATCAGCTGCCCTCGGCGGTTGTGCGGCGCGAGCGACACGACCCAGACGGCACCGGCGGTGAAGAGCGACGCCTCGCCGGCGCCGAGCAGGAGGCGGACCGCGACGAGACCGTTCAGGCCGAGCGGCAGGAAGTAGAGCAGGCCGCCGACCGCGATGATCAGCGCGCCGGCCCGCATGACGAGGCGGTGGCCGTACCGGTCCGCGAGGTGGCCGGAGACGGGCCGTACGAGCAGGGCCGTGAGCGCCGTCGCCATGACGACCAGCCCGACGGCGAGGTCACCGGCGCCGAAGCTCTCCCTGACGAAGCCGGGCAGGACCGGGATCGCCGCGGTGAGACCCAGGTAGCCGCAGAAGAGTCCCCCGAAGACCCCGACGAGGGCGAGGCGCGGGATCGTGCTCCTTTCCGCGGGGGCCTCCATCGCTACTGCCCGACGGTCGCGGTGTCGGCCGGCCCGGCGACCGGTTCCGTCGACGGGCCGGAGCCCTGGCCGCCGGGAGCGTACCCACGCTCGTCGCCCAGGGCGGCCCGCGCCGGTTCCGCGAGGCGGTGATCCGGCGCGACGGCGGCCGCCACCTTGCGGACCGCCTTGATCAGATGGTCGCAGTCCTCCATCGAGAGGCTGGAGGACAGGGGGACGTCGACCGCCTGCTCCAGGTATCCCGTGGTGTTCGGCAACAGCGCCTTGATCTCCTCGGCGTCCCTGGCGCCGAACATGAACCGCCAGTTCCAGAAGACCCGCACGTTGGTGTCCTCGTCGGAGCCGAGGTTGCGCGCGTCGACGCCCTCGCGGCAGAGCGCGTTCGCGAACCATTTCGCGTCCATCCCGGGAACGCGGAAGATGAACGCCTCGCCGAGGTAGGCGCCGGGTTCCACCGGCTGCCGGATCGCGATGCGGGAGAGGCCGGACAGGGCCGAGGCCACGTAGGCGTAGTTGCGGTGGAAACGTTCCAGGCGCAGCGGCAGCCGGGTCATCTCGGCGCGCAGCAGGGCCGCGCGGATCTCGTCCATGCGGAAGCTGAGCAGCGGCAGGTCGAGATCGGTGCCGATCGGCGGCTCACCGTCGGGGAAGTGCCGCCGGAAGCGTCCCTCGTACGCGCCGGAGAGCACGACGGCGCGGGCGAAGAGCACGCTGTCGTCCGTGGCCAGGAAGCCGCCCTCGCCGCAGTTGAGCGACTTGTCCGACTGGGTGCTGAAGGCGCCCGCGAGGCCGAAGGTACCGAGCTTGCGGCCCTTCAGCTCGGCGCCGAGGGCCGGTACGGCGTCCTCGAACACCGGCACGCCCATCTCGGCGGCGAAGCGCGTCAGGGCCTCCATGTCGGCGGCGAAGCCGCGCATGTGGACGACGAGGATTCCCTTGATCTCGGGTGTCCAGCGGCGACGGAGGTCCTCGATGTCCATGTGGAGGTTCTCGTCCACCTCCACCAGGAGGGGGGTGCACCCGGCGAGCACGATGGCGCTGGGGGTGGCGACGAAGGTGAAGCCGGGGCAGGCGATCAGGGAGCCCCGAGGGATCCCCGCCGCCATGATGGCGAGCGCGATCGCGGTGGTGCCGCTCGACACGGCCAGCGCGTGCCTGGTCCCGAAGTAGCGGCACAGTTCCTCCTCGAACCGGCCGCACTCGGTGTCACGCTGGGATCGGTAGTCGTAGCGGAAGTAGAGATGGCTGCGGATGGCGCGGATCGCCGCCTCCTCGTCCTCGGGGTGGACGAAGACGGCTCCCTTGTCGTAGGTCGGCCAGGGCACGCGCCGGACGGGGTCGCCACCGTGTATGGCGAGCCGCGCGTCCTCGGCCGTTTCGCTCCCCGGCAGCGACAGGACCGGCGCGGGTCCCTCCTTGTTTCTGTTCACCGTCGAGCTCCTTGTTGCTGGCTGGCTGGTTTTCTCGTCGATGGCTTCCGGGCAGGCGTGATCACCACCACGGCGCGGTCATGGTCACGCGGTCCCGGTGGTGTCGAAGGTGGCGGCGGCGAACTCGTCTGTCGCGCTCCCCGCCGCGGTCGCGGGGCCGGGAGCCGACCGGAAACAACACTGGTGATCGTCCGGGAAATCGCGGAGATCAATTCTTCCGAGGGTTTATCAGGTTCGTGGGGCGGGTTTCTCGATCATGTTGGGGACGAGGAAAATCTTTAGAATGTTCCCTAAATGCGCCAGGGGTGTCAATGGGCAGAAATGGTATGGCCGCGGCAATGGACAGGGCGGCCTTCCGCACGTATCCGCGACCAGCCGCGTTTTCCCTCCACGCCGGATAAATCACCGGGCCCGCGGCTCCGGTGGGGGCGTCACGACTCGGCGGAGGTCGCGGCCCACGGGCGGGGAGGGTGGCCGCCACTTCTCCGCCTCAGATCGACAACCGCTTTGAGCTGGGACTTTGAGGTCCATCACGCAGCCCGGCCGCCCATGGTTTCCGTCGCCGGACGCGGCCCGCCGAAGATCCCCGGACCGGATCGCGATACGGAATATCGAGAACTCTCCCTCGGAAACCAGAAAACCCACAAAACCTATAAATAAAGTCGAAAATGCGGAACCAAAGCGTCGCCGACCGGACGGATTTAATCTTACCCCGCTCCGAACCTATTTGACATACCGATTTCGGTCCCCGCTTTATTCGCGTTTGCGGAAATACCCCTCGGGTGCGACCGGCGACGCCGCCCCGTTTCCCTTGCGACCGAATCGATATTCGTCGCTCATCCGAAACACCGTCGCACGACGCGGGCGCTCCCCCGGCGGATCCTCACCCGCCGGACCGTGCGCACGCGCACGGCCATCGGCCCCGGCGAGCCTCGCGTCCGGCACGCCGAACCGCCGAACCGCGAGCGGTCGCACCGGACGGGAACCTCACGGGAGCGAGCCGGTCAGGGAGCGGTGATGGCGGTGCCGCGTGCGAGGAGCAGGACGACGTCGACCGAGGCGACGGCGATCGCCGCGGCGAAGGGGACGCGCGGCGAGCACCGGCCCAGTGCCGCCCCTCCGACGGTGAAGGCCACCGCCGTGGCCAGGGCGGCCCAGCCTCCCACGCCCGGCGGCTCCGGGGGGCCGAAGACGAGCAGGGCCGTCGCGGCCAGCAGGGGCACCGGGATCAGGACGCGGACGCGGGCGGTGCCGAGCCGCTGCGGCCAGCCCCGGACCCCGCCCGCGAGGTCCGCGGGGATATCGGGAAGCACGTTGGCCAGGTGCGCCCCGCAGCCGAGCAGCGCCGCGGCCGTCACCGCCCACCAGGCGGGCCACGGATGTCCCGGCAGGCCCAGGGTCACGAACCCCGGCAGCGAGCCGAACCCCACCGCGTACGGCAGCCAGGACAGCACGGTCGCCTTGAGCCCGAGGTCGTAGGCCCACGCGGCGGCGACGCCGACCAGGTGGACGGCACCGGCGGCGGGACCCGAGGCCAGCGAGAGCGGCACGCAGAGCACCAGGGCCGCGATCGCGGCGGCCCACACCGTACGGACGCTCACCGCGCCGGAGGCGACGGGCTTTCCGGTGCGGCCCGCGGCGGCGTCCCGCGCGGCGTCCACCGCGTCGTTGCACCAGCCGATCGAGAGCTGCCCCGTCAGCACGGCCGCGGCCACCAGGGCGCACCCGGCCGCGTCGCGCCCGCTCGCGACGGCCAGCGCGGTCACCAGGACGGTGACCGCCGCGGTCGGTCCCGGGTGACAGGCCAGCAGCAGTCCCCGTACGGCCCGGAGCAACGGCCCGGGACCCAGGCGCGATGGCCGGCTCGTCGTCACGCGTCGATCGTAGGCGGGAACCCAACGGAGCGCGGGCACCCTCGCGGACCGGAACGCGACTCCCTCCCGGACCTCACGAAACCGGAGCGCGTCCCCACTCTCCGGCCACCCACCTCACGAACCGAAGCACGACTCCCTCGCGGACCTCACGAAACCGGAATGCGTCCCCACTCTCCGGCCGCCCACCTCACGGTCCACGGACGGATCGCCCGCTTCACGAAGCCGGAACGCTTTGGAAAGCGGGCACAGAGGACTTCGTGACGCATGCCGCACACGGCAGGTGGGCAAAAGGGAGGTGTCCGCTGTTCGCGAGCCGGGGGTTAATAGATGACGCGAATCGTCGCTGTCCGCGGCGCGCTCCCGCCGAACCGTCACTCCCAGGCAGAGATCACCGACGCGTTCGCGCGAGCGTGCCTTCCCGAGGGTGCCAGCCGCCGGCTGCTCGACCGGCTGCACGCCTCCGCGCGGGTGGAGTCACGGCACCTGACGCTGCCGCTCGAACGGTACGCCAAGCTGGACGGCTTCGGCGCGGCCAACGGCGCCTTCGTGGAGACGGCCGTGGAGCTGGGCGTCGAGGCGGTGGGCGGGGCGCTGCAGGACGCGGGGGTCGTCCCCGAGGACGTGGACATGATTCTCTTCACCACGGTGACCGGTGTCGCGGCGCCCTCGGTGGACGCCAGGCTGGCCGGGCGGCTCGGGCTGCGCCCGGACGTCAAGCGGATACCGGTCTTCGGCCTGGGCTGTGTCGCGGGGGCGGCCGGGATCGCCCGCCTCCACGACTACCTGCGCGGCTGGCCGGACCATCTGGCGGTGCTGCTCTCGGTCGAGCTGTGCTCCCTCACCCTGCAGCGCGGCGACGCCTCCATCGCCAACATGGTCGCGAGCGCCCTGTTCGGCGACGGGGCGACGGCGGTGGTGGCCTGCGGCGACGAGTGGCGGCCCCGGCGCACCGGATCCTCCTCGGCCTCCCGTGCCGCCGGGGCGAACGGCGCGTCCGCCACGACGCGGCCCGTGGGGCCCGCCGGGTCCTCCCCGGCGAACGGCTCGCCCGCCGCGCACCACCGGCTCCCCCTCTCCGTGCCCTCGGTGTCCCCCGTGTCCTCGGCGTCCTCGGGAGCCGCGAGGTCCTCCCCCGCGACCGGCGCGCCCGTGACGCCCCGGCCGCTCCCCGAGCCGGCCGGGGCATACGAGGCGTACGGGATCCCGGAGCCGGCGGACGCGTTGACGGGGCCGATGGTGGTGGCCTCGCGCAGTCACCTGTATCCCGGATCCGAGCACGTGATGGGCTGGGACGTCGGCGACACCGGCTTCCGCGTGGTGCTCGACGCGAGCGTGCCCGAGGTGGTCCGCACCTACCTGGCGGACGACGTGCACGGTTTCCTCGGCGACCACGGCCTGAGGGTCGAGGACGTGACGGCGTGGGTCTGCCACCCGGGCGGCCCGAAGGTCCTGGAGGCGGTGGCGGAGACGCTGCGGCTCCCCGAGGGCGCGCTGGACCTCACCTGGCGTTCGCTCGCCGCGATCGGGAACCTCTCCTCGTCCTCCGTCCTGCACGTGCTGCGGGATACGCTCGCCCTGCGGCCTCCGCCGCCGGGCACACCGGGGCTCCTCCTCGCGATGGGGCCGGGTTTCTGCTCCGAACTCGTACTGCTGCGCTGGTAGGAGCCCGATGGCCTGGCATCTGTCGTCCTGGTACCTGTCGCTCGTGCTGCTCATCGGCCTGGAGCGCCTCGCCGAGCTGGTCGTCGCCCGCCGCAACGCGCGCTGGAGCATGGCGCGCGGCGGGGTGGTGTCCGGGCAGGGCCACTACCCGTGGATGGTCGTCCTGCACACCGGCCTGCTCGCCGGATGCCTGCTCGAGGCGGGCCTGGCCGACCGGCCCTTCGTGCCCGCGCTCGGCTGGCCGATGGTCGTCCTGGTGGTCGCCGCCCAGGGGCTGCGCTGGTGGTGCGTCACCACGCTGGGCCCGCAGTGGAACACCCAGGTCATCGTCGTGCCCGGCCTGCCTCCGGTGGAGCGCGGCCCCTACCGGCTGCGGTGGCTCCGCCATCCCAACTACGTCGCGGTGGCCGTCGAGGGGGCGGCGCTGCCGCTGGTGCACACCGCGTGGGTCACCGCGCTGGTGTTCACCGTGCTCAACGCCGCGCTGATGGTGGTGCGGATCCGCTGCGAGGAGGAGGCCCTGGCCTCGCTCGCCACGGCGCCGCCCGCCGGGAGGGCTCCGGCGTGATCGACGTCCTGATCGCGGGCGGGGGGCCCGCGGGGCTGGCCACCGCCATCCACGCCGCCCTGGCGGGGATGGAGGCGGTCGTCGTCGAGCCCAGGTCCGTACCGGTGGACAAGGCGTGCGGCGAGGGGCTGATGCCCAGCGGGACCGCCGCCCTGGGGTCGCTGGGGGTGCGGGTCGAGGGCAGGCCGCTGCGCGGCATCCGCTACCTGGACCGCCGGCACGAGGTGGAGGCGGCGTTCCGCGACGGGTCGGGCCTGGGGGTGCGCCGGACCGCGCTGCACGCCGCGCTGGCCCGGCGGGCGCGGGAACTGGGCGTGGAGGTCGTGCCGGGCAAGGTGGACGGCGTACGACAGGACGGCGACGGGGTCGAGGCGGCGGGCCTGCGCGCCCGCTGGCTGGTGGCCGCGGACGGCCTGCACTCCCCGCTGCGCGCCCGGCTCGGGCTGGAGCTGCCGGGGCGCGGGCCGCGCAGGTACGGGCTGCGGCGGCACTACCCGGTCGCGCCGTGGACGGACTTCGTCGAGGTCCACTGGGCGGCGGACGGCGAGGCGTACGTGACGCCGGTGGGCGAGAACCTGGTGGGCGTCGCCGTGCTGAGCTCGCGGCGGCGCGGTTACCCGGAGCACCTGGCGGACTTCCCCGCGCTCCTGGAACGGCTGCGGGGACCCGCGGCGACCCCGGTGCGCGGGGCGGGTCCGCTGCGCCAGCGGGTGCGTGCCCGGGTGGCCGGGCGGGTGCTGCTGGTCGGCGACGCGGCCGGCTACGTCGACGCGCTCACCGGGGAGGGGGTGTCGCTCGCGCTGACGTCCGCGCGGCTGTTGGTCGACTGCCTGCGGGCCGGTACCCCCGGGTCGTACGAGGCCGCCTGGCTGCGGCTGTCCCGGCGCCACCGGTTGCTCACCGGGGCGCTGGTGGGCACCCGCCGGTACCGGACGGCGGCGCGGCTGATCGTCCCGGCCGCCCGGCGGATGCCCTCCCTGTTCGGCGCGGCGGTGCACGCCCTGGCCTGACCCGGAGACGCGCGGGACGGCCCACACTCCAGACGTGTCGGCGGATGGAGCCCGGCCCGGCCGCCCCACACCCCACAGGTGTCGGCGGACGGGGCCCGGCCCGGCGATCCGCAGGGCGGAACACCTAGCGCGAGACCTTGTGGACGATGCCCAGCCTTGGGGCGTAGTGGTTCGTGCCCTGGAAGCGGATCCGCCACTCGCCGCCCGTACGATCGCCCACGGTCCGGGCGAAACGTCCCTGCGAGTCGGTCGTGGCACCGGCCACCTTCGTCCAGCCTGCCTTCTCCCCCGGCCGGTGCAGGATCTCGACGGGCTGGCCGGGGAAGGGCGCGTAGTCGAGGGCTCCCTGCGGATCGACCCTGTTCAGCACGCCCGTCACCCGTACGCCCGGCCCCTCTCTGACCGCCTCGACCCCGCCGAACCTGGTCAGGCGCTTCAGCAGGAAGCCCGTGTGCCCGGTGACCTCGGCGCCGTCCGCGCCCTGGGCGGTCACGGAGACCGTCCACGGTCCCGCCGGGTACCAGCGGCTCAGGCTCTTCTCCGGGGCGAACCTCCAGGTCTCCCAGCCCTCTCCCGGGCGGGAGACGATCCTCCCCGCGCCGGGGGCCAGGCGGGCGGACACGATCGGACCGGGTACGGGCCCCGGCGCGAGGGCCGGGCCCCGTCCGGATCCCGGCCGGGGCGCGGTGACGGGGAAGGACGTGTTCGCCGAGGCGGGAGGCGCGCCGGGCTCGACCTTGATCCTCACTCCCTCGGGTCCGGCGACGCCCCGGGCCACCACCTCTATCACCATGCGTACGGAGTCGGCGGGCCCGACCACCGGGGTCGCGGGGCGCAGGGTCACCGAGCGGATCGTCAGGTCCTCGACGGCCTCGGCCGGGGCTCCGGCCGGTACCGGCAGGGTCACCACCCCGGCCGCGAGGGATGCGAGAAGGGCTCTCATCGTCATGATCAGGACGCTAGGAGGCCGCCGGTAACAAGCAGGTAGAGGACACACGCCCCGTTGGGCAAAGCGAGGACGGGCCGCCGGGGCCCCGCCACGAGACTCACGCCGGAGCCCTCCCAGAGCTCGGCGGCCGGAGGCGGGACCCGGTCAACGCAGAAGCGCGGCTCAACAGCCGGAAACGGGACCCGGCGCCCCGGAGGCGCGGCTCAACGCAACGGCCGGAGCCGGGCCCGGTGACCCCGAACCCCGCGGCCGGGGAACACCCGGGGAAAAGGTCACCCGGCGCCCTGCGACGGCGGGCGCCGGGCGGCTCGTGGCCGGTCCGCGATCGACGCGGGCTCAGCTCTCGTACATGCCGTCGATGATCTCCGCGTACCTGGCGTGGATGACGCGGCGCTTGAGTTTCAGGCTCGGGGTGAGCTCCGCGGTCTCGGCCGTCCACTCCACCGGCAGCAGGCGCCAGCGCTTGACCTGCTGGACGCGGGCCAGCTTCTCGTTGGCGACGGCGATCGCGCCCTCGACGGCCTTGAGGACGTCGGGGTGTTCGGCGAGGTCGGCCAGGGTGGTGAACGTGACGCCGTTGGCCTGCGCCCAGCCGGGGGCCACCTCGCCGTCGAGGGTGAGGATCGCCACCGGGTACGGCCTGCCGTCGCCGTAGGCGAGGGCCTGGCCGATGAGCGGGTGCTCCTTGAGGTGGCTCTCGATGTTGGCCGGGGAGATGTTCTCCCCGCCGGAGGTGATGATGAGCTCCTTCTTGCGGTCGACGATGCTGACGAAGCCGTCCTCGTCGATGGAGCCCACGTCCCCGGTGTGCAGCCAGCCCTCCTCGTCGAGGAGTTCGGCGGTGGCCTCCGGCCGTCCGAGGTAGCCGCGGGTGTTGGCCGGGCTGCGGGTGATGATCTCGCCGTCCTCGGCGATCCTGACCTCGACGCCGGGACCGGCCTGCCCGACCGTGCCGAGTTTGAAGCGGCCGGGGGCGTTGGCGGTGAACGCGCCGGTCGTCTCGGTCATGCCGTACACGTCGAGGACCCGCAGGCCGAGACCGGCGAAGAAGCGCTGGACCTCCAGCGGCATGGGCGCGGCGGCGGTGGCGAGCCAGCCCGCGTTGTCGAAGCCGATCATCGACCGGATGATCGACAGCAGGGCGGCGTCGGCCTGCTCGTAGGCGGCGAGGACCTCGGGCGAGGGGGTGCGCCCGTACTGGTTGGCCTCGACGTAGGCGAGCCCGGCGGCCATGGCCTGGCGTACGCTCTCCTGCTGCTCCTCCGGCTGGGTGGCCAGCAGCGCCTGCAGTCGGGCCGCCATCTTCTCCCACACGCGCGGCACGCCGAAGAACAGCACCGGCCTGACCTGGCCGAGGACGGCGCCGAGCTGGGCGAGGTCGATGCAGAAATGGGTGTGGGAGAGCTTGAAGAGCGGCAGGTAGAGGCTGAGCACCCGCTCGGCGATGTGCGCGTAGGTGAGGTAGGAGATCTGGGTGCCGTTGCCGGGCAGGTCGACCATCCGGTCGGTGGCGACGACCTCGAAGAACACGTTGGAGTGGGTGAGCGGCACGCCCTTGGGGTTGCCGGTGGTGCCGGAGGTGTACAGGACGGTGAGGACGTCGTCGGCGGTCACCGCCCGCCAGCGGGCGTCGACGGCGGCGGGGTCGGCGGCGAGCGTCTCGCGGCCGAGGGCGAGGAAGTCGTCCCAGGAGACGAACCGGTCACCGGCCGGGGCGCCCTCCAGCACGATGACCTTGCGCAGCCCGGGGAGCTCGTCCAGGACCGGTTCCCACCTGGCCAGGTCGGCCGGTCCGCCGAGCACCGCGATCCTCGCCGCGACGTCACCGGCGACGAAGGCCACCTGCTCGGGGGCGAAGGTGGAGTAGACCGAGCAGGACACGCCACCGGCGTGCACCGCGCCCAGGTCCGCCAGCACGTGCTCGCTGCGGTTGACCATCATGAGCGCGACCGCCTCGCCGGGCTCCAGGCCGAGGGCGGCGAACCCGGCGGCGATCTCCAGGACCCGCTGCCTGGCCTGGGAGTACGTCAGGGTGGACCAGCCGCCCTCGACCGGGTCGGAGTACGCCGGCGCGTCGGGGTTGCTCTCGGCGGCCTCCTTCAGCTGACCGCAGACCGTACGGCCCGCGATCTCCCTCTCGATCGCCGCCCGCTCCTCAAGGACACCGGCCATGACGCGCCTCCTGAAAGTGCTCACTTGCACGAGTGGCATGCATCGCACCACACGCCATTCCCCTCGGACAAGACCCTGAAAGGGAGAAGAAACGCCACATTGCACAGCCGTCTTTCCCGGTCCGGCAGGACGCGTACGTAGAGTTAACCTCTGATCACGCGATGACGTTCGGGGGGACGCATGCCATCGGGGAGACGAGCTCGCGAGAAGACCTTCTTCGGGCACCCGCGCGGCCTCGCCACGCTGTTCGGCACCGAGATGTGGGAGCGCTTCAGCTGGTACGGCCTGCGGGCCATCCTCGCCACCTTCATGGCCGCCTCCCCGGCCACGGGCGGCCTCGGGCTGACCGAGCAGACCGCCCAGGCGATCATCGGCATCTACGGCGCCCTCATCTATCTCGTCGCGCTGCCCGGCGGCTGGATCGCCGACCGGATACTCGGCGCCCGCAGGGCGGTGCTGTGGGGCGGTTTCGTCATCATGTGCGGCCACATCAGCATGGCCATCCCCGCCGAGACCGGCGCCTTCGTCGCGCTCGGGCTGCTCCTCATCATCGCCGGGACCGGGCTGCTGAAGCCCAACATCTCCACGATGGTCGGCAAGCTCTACCCGCAGGACGACGACGCGCGCAGGGACGCGGGCTTCTCGATCTTCTACCTCGGCATCAACATCGGCGCCTTCATCGCCCCCATTGTCGTCGGCTGGCTCGCCCAGGACGACCGCTGGCACCTGGGCTTCGGCGCGGCGGCGGTCGGCATGGCGCTGGGCCTGGTCCAGTACGTGCTGGGCAGGCGCCACCTGATGGGCGTGGGCGAGCGGCCGGGCCACCGGCTGACCCCGCGCGAGCGCCGGCACTTCACCCTCACCCTCGTGGTGGCCGCCGTCGTGGCGGGCGGCGCGCTGGCGGTGTGGGTGGCCTCGGGCACCTTCGCCCTCGACACCTTCGCCCTGGTGATGACGCTGCTCATCGTGGCCGTACCGGTGCTCTACTTCGGCTACATCCTGCTGGGCAGCCACAACCTGACCGACGACGAACGCTCCCGGATGAAGGCGTACGTCTGGTTGTTCGCCGCCGCCGCCATCTTCTGGATGGTCTACGACCTGGCGCCGACCGTGCTGCTGTTCTTCGCTCAGCACAACACGGACCTGTCACTGTTCGGCCTGCGGATCACCCCGGCGACCACCCAGGCGTTCAACCCGCTGTTCATCATGATCTTCGTGCCGGTCTTCGCGGCGCTCTGGGTCCGGCTGGGCAACCGGGTGACCGCTCCCCACAAGTTCTCCGTGGGACTGTTCGTCAACGGCCTGAGCTTCATGGTCATGGCCCTGGCCGCCACGCTGGCGCAGAGCGGGAAGATCTCGGTGTGGTGGCTGGTGCTGGTCTACCTCGTCCAGGTCTTCGGGGAGCTGGCGCTGAGCCCGGTCGGGCTCTCGGTCACCACCAAGCTCGCCCCCGAGGCGTTCAAGAGCCAGATGCTCGGACTGTGGTTCCTGTCCTTCTCGGTGGGCGACGCGGTGGGCGGGCAGACGGGGCGGCTGAAGAACCACATGTCGGAGCCCGCGTACTTCCTCACCCTCGCCTCGATCTCCGTCGTGGCGTCGCTGGTGCTGCTCGCGTTCTCCGGCAGGCTGCACGCGATGATGCGTGAACACCGGGCGCCGAGTGCCACCCCGCCCACCTAACGGAAAGCCCATATGTCCGGTCATGGGATGATTTATCCGTGAATACTGTGCTCGATCTCGCCGGGATCTTCGTCTTCGCCCTCTCGGGCGCCCTCGTCGGCGTACGCAGGCGGCTCGACGTGGTGGGCATGGCCGTGCTGGCCGAGATGACCGCGCTGGGCGGCGGCATCCTGCGCGACCTGATCCTGAACGTGCGGCCCGCGGCCTTCTCCAGCGTCGGCTACGTGGTCGTTCCCGTGGTGGCCACGGCGATCGTGTTCTTCTGGCACCCGCAGGTCGAGCGGGTGATGCCCGCGGTGAACGTCCTCGACGCCGCGGGGCTCGGCCTGTTCTGCGCGGTCGGCACCGAGAAGGCGATGTACTTCGGCCTCACCCCGCTGCACGCGGCCCTGCTCGGGGTCACCAGCGCGGTCGGCGGCGGCATCCTGCGCGACATCCTCGCCGGGCAGATCCCCACCCTGCTGTACGACCGCCAGCTGTACGCGGTGCCCGCCATGGTCGGCTCGGCGCTGATGGCACTGCTCTACACCGCCGGCCTGCACGGCTGGCCGGCCACGCTGGCCGCCGCGCTCCTCGCCTTCGGGCTGCGGATCGCGGCCATGCGGCTGGGACTGCGGGCCCCGCTGGCCAGGGGTGTCGCCTCGGACTGAGCCGTACCCTCGCGGGGTGGCGGAGCCGGTTCACAGGCTCGGGGTGAGGGGCTCGGCCGGGCGGATGCCGTACGCGCCCCTGAGCCTGGCCTCGGCGATGCGCCGCACGGCCTCGACGAGGACCTGGGGCGGCTGGGTGAAGGGGAGACGGAGCCGCCCCTCCAGGGTGCCGTCCACGCCGAACCACTGGCCGGGGGCGAGGCGGACCCCGTGGCAGGCCGCCGCGTCGACCAGCGCGGTGGCCGAGGGGCCGGACAGCCGCACCCAGAGCGAGCCGCCGCCCCGGGGCGTCGTGAAGCTCCAGTCGGGCATGCGCACCGCGAGTTCGGCCGCCAGGACGTCCCTGGAGACGCCGAGGAGGCGTGCCCGCTCGGCCCTGGACTCCTCGATGCCCTCGAACAGCGCGGCCACCACCAGCTGCTCGAAGAGCGGGCTCGCGATGTCCACCGAGGCGCGGAGCATGGCCAGGCGGCGGACCGTCGCGGCGGTGGTGCGGATCCAGCCGATGCGCAGCCCGCCCCACCACAGCTTGGACGCCGAGCCGATGGTGATCACCCTGCCGTCGGTGTCGAACGCGGCCAGCGGCGCGGCCCTCGCCCCCTCGTCGATCGCCAGCTCGCCCCAGCTCTCGTCGGCCACCAGGGTGGTGCCGTACCGTCTGGCCTCGGCGGTGAGGGCCGCCCGCGCGGCGTCGTCCATCAGGTGCCCGGTCGGGTTCTGGAAGTCGGGGATGACGTACACGAGACGGGCGGCCGACTGGCGCATCGCGCTGGTCAGCAGGTCCAGGTCGCGCCAGCCCTCGTCGGGGACGCCGGCCGGGACGATCCTGGCACCGCGCGTCCTGGCCAGCCCGAGGACGTGCGGGTAGGTGGGCGACTCCACCAGCATCGGGTCGCCCCGGGAGAGCAGCATCGTGGTCACCAGGTGGATGGCCTGCTGGGCGCCGGTGGTGACGAGGATCTGCTCGGGACGGGTGGCCACCCCGCGCGCGGTGTAGCGGGCCGCGATCGCCTCGCGCAGCGGGGCGATCCCGACCGGGTCGTAGCCCATGCCGAGCGCGTAGCGGGGATAGCGGTCGGTGGCGGCGGCGACCGCTCCGGGCAGCGCCGAGGTCGCGCTCGGCGCGGCGCTGTGCAGCGGCAGCAGCCCGTCGTCCTCACCGGCGAGCCACGGGTTGTCGGCGCCCAGCGAGCTCGCGTCGGGCAGCGCGGTCCAGCTTCCCGCGCCCTGCCTGCTCTCCAGGTATCCCTGCTCGCGCAGCAGGTCGTAGGCCGAGGTCACGGTGGTGCGGCTCACACTCAGGGCCTCGGCGAGGTGCCGTTCGGCGGGCATCCGCACCCGCACGGGCAGCCGCCCGTCGAGGACCAGCGACCGCACGGTCCTGGCCAGGACCCGGTAGTACGGCCGGGCGTCGGGGTCGATCGCCAGGAGGCGGGCGAGCTGGGAGCCGCTGAGATGCCGATCCATACCGACCACTTTAAGGCCACTTCCGGGAATTGGCCCTTTCGGTCCGTCACTATAGGCCGGACGATTGACCTCATCATGAGCGAACTCTCCCTGCCCACCCTCGTCTCCCTTCCCAACCGCCTCACCCGCCTGTACGCGGGCCTGGCCCTCTACGGCGTCGGCGTCGGCCTGCAGATCGAGTCACGGCTGGGCGGCAGCCCCTGGGACGTGTTCCACCAGGGGCTCTCCATCCACATGGGCCTGTCGATCGGCACCTGGATCATCATCGTGGGCGCCCTGGTCATGCTGCTGTGGATCCCGCTGCGGCAGAGACCGGGAATCGGCACCCTCAGCAACGTCGTCTTCCTCGGGCTGTTCGCCGACGGGGCCATGTGGCTGCTCCCGGCCCCGGACGCGCTCGCCGCGCGCTGGGCGTACCTCCTGCTCGGCGTCGTGGTCACCGGCGCGGCGACCGGCCTCTACATCGGCGCCGGGCTCGGTCCCGGGCCGCGCGACGGCCTGATGACCGGCCTGAACCGCCTCGGCCTGTCCATCCGCGCGGCGCGCACCGTCATCGAGGTCACCGTGCTGGCGGCGGGCTGGCTGCTCGGCGGGACCGTGGGGGTGGGAACGCTCGTCTTCGCCCTCGCCATCGGGCCGCTGAGCCAGTTCTTCATGCCCAGGACGCGGCCGGGCGCCCAGTTCCTCCGGAGGCCACCGCGGGCCGCGTGAAGGCACTAGCTTCGAGGCATGTGGATCGAGGACTACGCTCTCATCGGCGACATGCAGTCGGCGGCCCTGGTCGGCCGCAACGGCTCCATCGACTGGCTCTGCCTGCCGCGCTTCGACTCGCCCTCCTGCTTCGGGGCGCTGCTCGGCGACAGGAAGAACGGCCAGTGGTGGATCGGCCCCGCGCACGCCGAGCGTCCGCGCGCCACCCGGCGCCGCTACCGGGGTGAGAGCCTCATCCTGGAGAGCGAGTGGGACACCCCGACCGGCACGGTCAGGGTGATCGACTTCATGCCCGCCCGGCACACCAACCCCGACCTGGTGAGGATCGTCGAGGGCGTGTCCGGGACGGTGGAGATGGCCACCGAGATCCGCATCCGCTTCGACTACGGCCGCATCGTGCCCTGGGTGCGCCGCAGCGACGGCCTGCTGCAGGCCGTCGGCGGACCCGACTCGGTGTGGCTGCACTCCCCCGTCACGCTGGAGGGCGGCGACTACGCCCACCGGGCGAGGTTCGAGGTGTCCGAGGGCGACAGCCTGGCGTTCGTCTTCACCTGGCACCCCTCGCACGAGCCCAAGCCGGTCGAGATCGACCCGCACGAGCAGCTGGGCGAGACCGAGTCGCTGTGGGCCGAATGGGTCGAGCAGTGCACCTACCAGGGGCCGTGGCGCGAGGCCGTGGTCCGCTCGCTCATCACGCTCAAGGCGCTCACGTACGCCCCCACCGGCGGCATCGTCGCCGCCCCGACCACCTCGCTGCCCGAGGACCTCGGCGGCGTCCGCAACTGGGACTACCGCTACTGCTGGCTGCGCGACGCCACCATGACCCTGGACGCCCTGATCGGCGCCGGATACCTGGAGGAGGCGGGCGCGTGGCGGTCCTGGTTGCTGCGGGCCATCGCGGGCCGCGCCCAGGACCTGCAGATCATGTACGGCGTCGCCGGGGAGCGCAGGCTGACGGAGCTGGAGCTCGACTGGCTGCCCGGCTACGAGAACTCCCGGCCGGTCAGGATCGGCAACGGCGCGGTCGACCAGCTCCAGCTGGACGTCTACGGCGAGGTCATGAACTCCCTGCACCTGTCCCGCCTCTCGGGCCTTGAGGCGGACCAGCGGGCGTGGACCCTGCAGTACGAGCTGATCTCCTACGTCGAGGAGCACTGGGGGGACGCCGACGAGGGCCTGTGGGAGGTCCGCGGCCCGCGACGGCACTTCGTCCACTCCAAGGTCATGTGCTGGGTCGCCGTCGACAGGGCCGTCAGGCAGGTGGAGGCCTTCGGCAAGGCCGCCCCGCTGACGCGCTGGCGGGACCTGCGCGACCGCATCCACGCCGAGATCTGCGACAAGGGCTTCGACCCGGTGCGCGGCACCTTCACCCAGTCGTACGGCTCGCAGGAGCTGGACGCGGCCCTGCTGCTGATCCCGATCGTCGGCTTCCTGCCGCCGGAGGACCCCCGCGTGATCGGGACGGTGGAGGCGATCCAGCGCGAGCTGATGGTGGACGGCTTCGTGCTGCGCTACCCGGTCTCCCCCGACAACGACGTGGACGGCCTGCCCGGCGGCGAGGGCGCGTTCCTGGCGTGCAGCTTCTGGCTGGCCGAGGCCCTGGCGATGATCGGCCGCAAGGACGAGGCCGTCGAGCTGTTCGAGCGTCTGCTGGCGCTCCGCAACGACGTCGGCCTGCTCGCCGAGGAGTACGACCCCCGCTACGGCCGGATGGTCGGCAACTTCCCGCAGGCGTTCAGCCACGTTCCGCTGATCCACACCGCCCGCGCGCTCAGCTGACGCCGACTTCTGGGCACTTTTAGACCGCTTTATCCCTTTTCGTCTGAACAGGTCATAGGAAACGGCTGACTTCTCGGAAATTTGTTAAGAAATCCGGGATTCGGCTGCAACAATCCGGTGCGATCGTGACTCTCACTCGATGTAACACCACCGGAAAGGATCGAACCAATGAGCGATTTCGACGTGACCACCACCGACCTGGTCGACTACGACGGCGACGGGAGCACCGACGCCCAGCTGATCGACATCGACGGTGACGGTCTCGCCGACGAGGAGCGCTACGACACCGACGGTGACGGCGTCACCGACGTCGTCTACCTCGACCACGACGGCGACGGCTACATCGACGAGACGCGCGTCGACCTGAACGGCGACGGGGTCGCCGACTACACCGAGACCGCGGGCCCCTTCCCGACCGTCTGAACCGTCTGAACGAGAAAGACCGGCACGAGCCCGTGTGATCTCACCGAGGGGGGATCCGGATCCAGGTCACACGGGCGGCCGACGAGGAAGGCTTGCGATGAGGGACCGACGCGCGTTCCTTCCCCTGCTCCTGGCCTGGCCGGTGCTGACCGGCTGCGGAGCGGTGACGGGGCCCGGAGGAGAGGCGGTCGGCGCACCGTCGGCCCCGCTGCGGGACGGCGGCGTGCGCTCCTTGAATCCCGGGGAGGCGGGGACCGTCACGGTGGGGACACCGTTCGGGTTCCTCACGCCGCCCCTGGTGCTCACGGTGGCGGTGGGCGCCCTGGCCGTGGTGACCGTGGTGGCCGTGGGCCTGTACCTGCGGCGCCGCGACCGTCCCACCTCCCGGGCACCCCTTCCCGGCACCTGGCGGGCGGCTCCCGCACCGCCGGGGACGCCGCCGTTCCCGGCGGGCGGGGCGGGACCGGCACCGGGGCGGCCCGGCCCGGACCACACCGCCCCGCCGTCCGCCCCGCCGTCCGTCCCACCGCCGGATCTCGCTACGGACCCGCTGGCCGGGGCGCTGGCCGAGGTCGCGGGGAGCGGGATCAGCGCCGCGCTCACGCAGCAGGTGGAACGGCTCCTCGCCGACGGCCATCCGGGGCGCGAGGCGCTGGTGGCGGCCTGCGTCGGCTACCGCGACCAGCTCGCCGAGCGGCACCCCCGGCTGGCCGGGACGCTGCTGGAGGCGCTGAACCGCGCGGGGATCCGGGAGATCGTCGCCGACGGGCAACACTTCGACCCGCGCCTGCACGAGGCGTCCGGCACCGAGACGGCCGGACGCCCCGAGCTGCACGACGTCGTGGCCGAGACCATCAGGTGCGGGTACGCCGACGGCGAGCGCGTGATCCGCGTGCCGCGGGTCGTCGTCTACCGCCACGGATCGCCGGGCCCCGGGGCGGAACGGCGTTGAGACGGTGGGGTGGTGAGACGCCCGGCCCCACCGCGCCGGAACTCGCCCCCTCGCCGTCACGTCCCCCGCCCCGCCTTCACATCCTCCTCGCCTTCACGTCCCCGCCCCGCTTTCGCTTCCCCCCGCCTTCGCATCCACCCCCGCCCCGCCTTCAAGTCCACTCCCGCCCCACCGAGCTCCCGTACCCACCGAGGAGGAGATCCCGGACATGCCCGCTCAGACGCCTCCGCCGGACGGCCGGACCCGCGTACCCGCCCGCGAGACCACCTCGGGCGGCCGGGACGGTGACGCGTGAACGCCGGGCCCGCGGACCTGCTGCGCCGCCTGTGCGACACCACCTCGGCGAGGCTCTCCGGCGCGGAGCTGCGCGAGCGGGTGAGGCAGGTGCGCGCCGGCCTCGACGCGCCGCTGCGGGTCGCGGTGGCGGGCGCGGTGAGCAGCGGCAAGTCGACGCTGGTGAACGCGCTGCTCGGACTGCCCGTCGCCCCGGTGGACGCGGGCGAGTGCACCTTCGTGGTCACCCAGTACGAGTACGGCGAGGACGACGGCCACATCACGGTCGAGCTCACCGACGGCGGGGTGGCCCACTCCCGGCTGCTGCCGGGGCACCGGCTCCCCTCCGAGTTCGGCGTCGACGTGGCCCGGATCCGGCGTCTGCGGGTCACCCTCGACCTGCCGTCGCTACGCACGATCACCATCGTCGACACCCCCGGCATGAACACGGTGACGGTCGCCAACGAACGGGCGGCCAGGAGCATGCTGTTCGGCTCCGGCGACGAGGACGACCGCGCGCAGGCGATGATCTACGTGCTGCGCTACGTGCAGAAGTTCGACGACACCACCCTCGCCGAGTTCCGCGGGCTGACCGACGCCTGCGGCATGAGCTGCGTCAACACCCTCGCCGTACTCGGCCAGGTCGACCGGCGCGGCGACGAGGGCGACCCGTGGCCGACCGCGAGGCGGCTCGCCGCCAAGGGCTACGCGGACCTGCGCACCTCCGTCTTCGACGTGGTCCCGGTGATCGGCCTGCTCGCCGAGACCGCGCGGGCCCGCCCGCTGGGCACCGAGGAGGCGGCGGCCCTGGCGGCGCTGGCCGGGCTCGACGAGGACGACCTGGAGGACTACCTCCTGGACCTGGACGACTTCCGCTCGGCGCCCGAACTGCCCGTACCGGCCGAGGTGCGGCACCGGCTGGTGGAGCGGCTGCACCGCTACGGCATCACCAGCGCGGTGGACGCGGTGCGCGCGACCGGGACCGCCGACCCCGAGGCGCTCGCCGCCCACCTGCTGGAGCGTTCCGGCTACTCCTCCGCGGGCCGGGCCGCGACCGGCTCGGTGGCCGCGGGCATCGCCCACTTCGCCCGCCGCGCCGACCAGCTGAAGGCGCTCGACGCGCTGACCCGGCTGCGCGCGATCGCCCGCACGCCCGCGCTGGGGGCCGACCGCGCCACCCTGGACGCGCTCGCGGCCCAGCTCGACGAGAACCGGCCGATCGCGACCTCCCTGGGCGGCCTGCGGATCTTCACCGCCGCCGAGGCGCTCGGCCGGGGCACGCTCGTGCTGAACGAGGAGATGACCGCCGAACTCCTGCGCCTGGCCCGCCACGACGAGCCCGCCGAACAGCTCGGCCTGCCCCCGGGGGCCGCGCCCTCGGAGGTCGCCGCCGCGGCCACCGCGGCGTCGATGCGCTGGCGCACCCTGGCGATGATGAGCGAGGGCAGGACCGGCGGGCACCGGGCCAGGGACGTGCTGACCGTCCTGGAGGACCTCGTCTCCGCCGCGCTGGACGAGGTGGCCCTGGAGGAGGCGGCATACGGGACCGCCCGGGGCGAGCGGGTGCCCTCCGGCGGCGAGGCGCTCCCCCCGGTCCGGGTGGACCCGGCCGCGATCGAGGCGCTGCGGGCCTCCCCCATGGTCCCCGCCGACGACCGGCGGGCGCTGGAGCTCCTGCTCGCGGGCACCGAGCTGGCCACCCAGCTCGGGGCGCCGCCCGGAGCACCGCGCGCCGAGGTCGCCGGCTACGCCGCCGCCCTGGGCGCCCGGTTCCGCACCCTCACCCACCGGCCGCTCTCCCTGCGCCAGCGGCGGGCGGCCGAGACGCTGTGCGAGGCGTACGAGACCATCTGGTCGCACTACAACTCCTAAGACGGCGCAGGCCCGTCCCCCACGACACCCGACCATCCCCGACAGGAGAAAAGGACCATGACGACCCCCGACCCGACCGGCCCCGTGGCCAGGCTGCTGCGCTACGCCAACGAGGTCCACGCGCTGGCCGGGCAGTGCGGCAGGAAGGACCTCGCGGAGGTGCTGGCCGCGTGCGCGGGCCGCTGGAAGGACGAGTGCACCGACATCGTGGTGGCCGGGGCGCAGAAGCGCGGCAAGAGCCGGCTGCTCAACACGCTGGTGGCCCACCCCGACCTGCTCCCCGTCGACGCCGACGTGGCCACCAACTGCTTCCTGTCGCTGCGGCGCGGCCCCCGGCTCGCCGCCGTCGTGCACCGCGGCACCGACGCGGGACCGGTCCAGACGCCGATCACCGTCGAGTCGATCCCCGACTACGCCTCGATGCGCGGCGACGCGGGCAAGCGCCGCGACGTCGTCAGCGTGGACATCACCCTCGACAACCCGCTGCTCGACGGCCTGCGGCTGCTCGACACCCCCGGCGTGGACAGCCTGACGGTGGGGCACCGGCAGGTGACGGTGGCCATGCTGCAGCGGGCCGACGCGCTGCTGTTCACCCTCAGCGCGCAGGACCAGCCGGTGCTCAGGCACGAGCTGGAGTTCCTCGCCGAGGCCGCCGAACGGGTCCAGGCGATCGCGTTCGTCCTGACGAAGGTGGAGGACTCGGCCAACTGGCGTGCCCTGCAGGAGGAGAACAAGGCCCGGCTGAGGACGTTCGTCACCGAGGCGATCGCGGCGAGTCCCGGCAGGGCGGCGACACTGGCCCCGCTCCTGGAGGCGCCGTGGATCCCGGTGAGCGCCAAGCTCGCCGAGGCCGCCGAGGCCAAGCGGCGCGAGGGGCGTGTGGAGCGCGCCGACACGCTGCGGGCGCGCAGCGGCATGGACGCGCTGGAGCGGCACCTGCGCGGCTTCGCCGAGGGCAGGGACTCCGCGCGGGGTGCCACGGTGGTCGCCGCCGCGCTGTCGGTGCTGGGCTCGCTGGCGACCGGCGCGAAGGACGACGTCGCCGTGGGCTCCGACGACGAGGGCGACGTCACCGCCCGGCTCGCCGAGGTGGACGCCGGTCTCGCGGAGCTCGCCGAGCTGGCGGGGCGCCGCAGGGCGGGCGCGGTGGCCAACACCTTCCTCGGGCGCGAGGTGGCGGGCATCGTGGCGGCGCGGGTGTCGGAGATCCGCCAGCCGTACGAGAACACGATCGCCACGCTGAAGAAGCAGGCCCAGATCGACCAGTACATGGCGGAGCTGCCGGAGAGCGTGCAGCGCTCCCTGGAGGCGGCGTGGTCGCAGATCGTGTACGACGTGGAGACGCTGGCCAGGACCACGCTGGACGCCTTCGCCCGCGATCTCGGCCTCGACCCGGTCGACCTGGCCACCGACGGGCGCGCGATGCCCAACCTGACGCAGGTCCAGGTCAAGGGCGACATGGCCGCGGACGACCCGGGCAGCGTGGACCTGATCCGGGACGTGCTGCCCTCGGCCTCGATCGGACTGTCGCTGGGCGGCTTCGCCACGGCCCTGCTCGGCCCGGTGGGCTTCATCCTGGTCGCCCCGGCCATCGGGGCGGCCATCTTCATGGGACGGCGCTCGATGGAGAAGGTGCAGCGCAGCCAGGCGGCGATCAGGGGGGCGCTGCGCGACCAGTTCTCGGTGGTCGCCAGGGAGATGACGCTCGACCTGGAGCGGATGGTGGCGACCTGGCGGGTGGGCGTCGAGCAGACCGCGGACGACAGCCTGGCACGGCGCCGCAGGGAACTGGAGACCAGGCGGGCCGAGTTGAAGTCCGCCTCGGCCCGTTCGGCCGCCGACCGTCTCAAGGCGCGCAAGTCGGGCGAGGAGCGCGTCGCGGCGATCGCCGCCCTCACCCGGCGCGGCCAGGAGCTCCGCGGGGAACTGGCCGCCGCGGTGGCCGCCCTGGGCGCGGAACGGCCGGTGCCCGCCGCGACCTGACCGGACACCTCCCTGCCGCGCCGACCGGCCGCGACGAGGCCGTGGCGAGGCGGGGCGAGGCGAGGCCGTGGCGACCGCTCGCGACGACGGGCCCACGGTGACCGGCCCCGCCTCTCCGGGCGGGGCCGTAGACGATCAGAGGGGCAGGTGCACCAGGGTGGCGGGCTGGTCGCGGGTGGCGCCGGTCGCGTCGGCGGAGCGGTGCAGGCAGAGCAGGCCCGTCGGAACCCGGGCGACCGGCTCGAACGTCCCCTGTGCGCGGTGCACCTCCCGCGCCCCGGCGGGGGTGACGTGCAGCAGTCTGCTGCGGCCCGCGTCGAGCATGGTCATCCACATCGAGTCACCGTCGGCGACGAACCTGGGCCGCTCCCAGCGGTGCCGCGAGGTGAGGTGACCGGCCAGGGTCGCCGACTGCTTGCCCATCAGGAACTCCAGCGTCTGGGAGCGCTGGTCGAAGATCCCGACAGACCAGCCCCTGGCCGGGCTCACCTGGTCGGTGCCGACCGCGTAGATCTGGGTGCCCGCGGGGAACCAGCGCAGCGCGCCGCCCCGGGGGCGCGGCATGATCAGCCTGGTCCTGCCGTCCGCGCTGTCGGCCTCCAGCCCCGCCGAACCGGAGGTGAACCACCGGCCCCGGTGCAGGACCACCTGGTGCAGCCAGCTCCGTCCCGGCTCGCGCACCGTCGGGCGCACGACGCCGCCGGGGTCGACCAGGCACAGGACCTGCCACGGCCTGAAGTCCTGGTGCCGGTTCTGGAACATCGGCTTGTTGCTGCCGAACTGCCCGAGCACCACGGTGCAGCCCGGCGCGCCCACCGAGGGCGACGGCTCGGTGCCGCTGGGGGCCTCCTGGTCGAGCAGCCGTCGCAGCCTGTTGTCCTCGTTGAGGAACCACTGGGCGTACGAGCCCAGCTCGCGCGGCTGGGGAGCCTGGAAGGCGAAGCTCCCGCCCAGGTCGAGCTCGATCATGGCCAGCTGGCCGGTCTCCCCCCAGGGCAGGCCCATCGCGGTGTCGACCGGGACGACCTGCCGGGAGTGGAAGAAGACCCACGCCGTACGGCCGTGGGCGATCACGGTGGGGTTGCCCCACATCTGCATCGGGTGGGTGGCGCGGATGGCCAGGTCGGGGGTGAGGGTGCGGACCAGCACCTGCGCGGGCCCCACCTGCTCCACGGCCACGACGCCCTCCCCGGACGCGGCCCACTCCACGAGCCTGCCGAAGCGGAGCTCCCGGTCGTGGCGGCCCCCGGCCCCGTCGAGCCTGCGCAGGAGGTGGCCGTTGTCGAATGCCTGGTGGACGAAGACCCGGCCCGCCTCGGCCCGCGCCTCGAGCACGGCGTCCATGACCTTCTCGATCCCCTGGACCGTGGGCCCGCCCGCTGTGCCCACGGGACCCCCGGGGCCTCCTGACGGGCCGATGGGGGCGCCAGGGACGCCAGGGACACGGTGGCCGCCGGTGGCGCCGTCCCCGGGACCGGTGAGCACCCGGTGGTCCCCGGTGGCGCCGCCCGCCGGGCCGGTGAAAGCCCGCAGGTCCGCGACCGGCGCTCCGGCGGGCCACTGTCCCCCGGCGGGGCCGCCCGCGGGGAGCGGGGAGTCCGAGGCCTGCCGGGCGCCGGGGACACCGGAGGTACCGGCGGGCACCGGGTGACCGCCGGTGGCGGGGCCCCCTCCCGGCTCGCGGTGCTCGACCTTGAGCTTCCAGGCCAGCTGCGCCGCGCCGTACGCGACCACGATCTTCGGGTCGTCGTAGGTCCTGACCCGCTCACCGAAGCGCTCGCGCACGGCCTTCTGGACCAGCGGCATCCTGCTGGGCCCGCCGGTCATGAACACCGCGGCCAGCTCGCCGGACTCGACCCCCGCGCCGCGGATCGTCTGGTCGAGGATGTCGACCGTCCTGACGATCTCCTCGCCGATGAGGTCCTCCAGGTCGGCCCTGGTGATGTGCACGTCCTCGTTGATGCCCACCACGTAGTGGGAGGAGGTGTCGAACTTCGACAGCGTCTCCTTCGCCTCCCTGGCCATCTTGAGCAGGTCGGCGGCGTAGCTGACGTAGCGGCGCTCGGGGTTGGTCGTCACCTGCTGCCACCAGTCGGCGTCGAGCCGTTCGATCTGGGCGCCGAGGAACGCGAAGACCTGCTCGTCGAACCCCTCTCCGCCGATCTCGTCGCTGCCTCCCGGCTCGCCGACGACCGCGAAGTCACCGCCGTCCACGGTGAGGACGGCCGCGTCGAACGTGCCGCCGCCGAGGTCGTAGACGGCCAGCCGCGATCCGCCGCCGGTCGCCCGTCCCGCGGACGCGAAGTAGCGGGCCGAGGCGACGGGCTCGTCGATGAGCGCGATCCGCACGCCGCTGACGACCTTCCGCGCCGCCGCCAGCAGCACCGCCTTGCGGTCGGCGCCCCAGGCCACCGGGTGGGTCAGCGCGATGCAGTCGGGTTCGGCGCCGTCGAACCGCCGCCGTCCCTCGCTGACGAACAGCTCCAGCAGCGCCGCCAGGGCGTCGGCCACGTCCACCGGGACGCCGCCGAGCAGCATCCGGCCCCGGCCGACGTAGCGCTTGGGGTTGCGCTCGACGCGCTCGGGACTGATCGCGATGCCCCGCTGGGCGATCCTGCCCGCCACGAGCGTCCCCCGCTCGTCCAGCATGACCGCGGAGGGGATGCGCCGCTCCCCCTCGACCTCCAGGACGTCGAAGCGCCCGTCCGCCGCCATCACCCCGGCGGAGAAACTCGTCCCCAGATCGACACCGAGGCACCACTGCGCCATGTCCACTCCTCGTAGATCCAGCCCCCATCATCCCGCATCCGGCGACCACGGCCAGGGCGCGAGCGAGGACGGGACCGGTCCAGGGTCCGGAGCGTCGGCGGTCGCCGGAGTGGGCGCGGGAGCGGTCCTCATCCTCTCGCGCCCGCGCCGGTGCCGTCTCCACGGCTCACGATCCCGCCGTACGGCGACAGGGCCGCCGGGATCGATTCCGCTCGTACGGCGGCGGGGACCGGCCAGGACCAGGGGTACGGCGATGGCCGGGAACCGGCCGCGCGGCGGGTGGCCGTCCTCTCAGGAGCCGTCCCCTCGGGAGCCGTCCTCGCAGGGTCGCGGGTCAGCCGTCGGTGCCGCCGCCTTCGGCGGGGCGGACGGCCAGGGCGGCGAGGACGCGGGCGAAGTCAGGCGGGGGCGCGACCACCAGCCGCGTCTGCCCGTCCTGGCTGACCAGGTCGGCCCTGATCAGGGAGAGGCGGCCGCCGTGCCACCAGTAGACCTGCGGGCTGAGCGCCTCGGCGCGCCTGTCGAACTCCCGCTGGGCGAACAGCCGCAGCCGCTCGATCGCGCGGACCACGCCGATGCCCTCGACCGGGTGGACGATCAGCGTCGCCGGGTCGGGCAGGGCGACGAGGACCCCGTCGGAGGGGACCGGCAGGTAGTCGCCCAGCCTGCGCAGGTGGGCGGCGGCCCCCTCGGTGGGGCCGGTCAGCCTGCGGACCGCCACCCCGCCGAGGTCCCCCTCGGTGACCGAGAGCCGCTCGTCCCCCCGGGCGTTGTCCAGGGCCATGTCGAGCGCCTGGGCCGCGGTGATCGGCCAGCAGCCGACCTCCTCGGGGCGGACCTGGCGCCCGGCGGCGCCGTCACCGACGGTGAGCACCTCGACCAGGTCGGCGGTGAGGTGGCGCCCGACCACGCGGGCCGGATCGAGGTCGTCGTCGAGCTGGATGCGGGTGCGCAGCAGCGGGCGTACCTGCTCCAAATCGCAGGCGTCGAACGGCTCGTCCGCCGTGGCCAGGGCGTGGGACAGGTGCTCGGAGACGATCACGGGCCAGTCCTCGCGGGAGCGCCGCAGCGCCTCGGCGCGCAGCCCGGCGAGCCGCACCACGACCCGGCGCGGGCCGGTGAGCGTGAGGGTCCCGCCACCGGGGTCGAAGGCGCAGGCATAGCCGAGATTGTCCGCGACCAGGGCGAGCAGGGAGTCGAGATCGACCTCTTCGACCGGACGCCGCGGCGTCTCGGTCCGCCGGTCACGGTGCCGCCGGAACAATCTCACGCGTGCGCCTCCTCTGCCGGTTTCCTCCTAGGTTCGCACCCAGAGTGCCGTGCCGACGCCCCCTGTTGAGTAGGCCAGAGAGCACGATTTTGCATCAATAGCACCAAGTGCCCCGAGCAATACAGAAAACTGTGGACTTCCATGCCCTATCGGAAGCCCCGCGATAACGGGCACCCCGAGCGGCGCGAGCAACTCCTCCAGCACCGGGTAGGGGTCGCCGCAGCCGACCCAGGATCCCAGGACGAACCCGGCCGCCCCGTCGAGCGCCCCGCTCTGCAACAGCTGGGTGAGCATCCGGTCGATCCGGTACGGCGCCTCGGTGACGTCCTCCAGCAGGACGATCCGGCCCCGCGCCGACAGCGCGTACGGCGTGCCGCAGAGCGCGGCCAGCAGGCTGAGGTTACCGCCGGTGACCGGCGCCGTGACGTCACCGGCGACGATCACCCTGTCGCCGGTGACCGCCGGCGGGGCTCCGGCGAGCGCGGCGGTGAGGCTCCCGAAGGTGCGCGGCTCGGGTCCCTCGGGATCGCTGATCGTGGAGCAGGCCGGCATCGGCCCGAACCAGGAGGCGACCCCCAGCTCCACGGCGAACGCGCTGTGCAGGGCGGTGACGTCGCTGGAACCGATCAGCGCCTTGGGACCGGCGGCCCGCATGGCGTCCCAGTCGAGGTGGCCGAGCAGGCGGGTGGCGCCGTAGCCGCCGCGGGCGCAGAACACCGCGCTCACCGCGGGATCGCACCAGGCGTCCTGTAGATCGGACGCGCGGTCGGCGTCGGAGCCGGCCAGGTAGCGGTCCCTGTCGAGGACGTGGGCGCCGACGACGACCTTCAGCCCGAGCCCCTCCAGGACGCGGACGCCGCGCGCCAGCCGCTCGGAATCGGGAGGTCCGGACGGGGCCACCACCGCCACCGTGTCGCCCGGACGCGGCGGAGGTGGGACCGGTATCCCGGCAGCCGGTTCGTTCACTCCGCAAACGGTGCCACACTGGGCTTTCATATGCGACCTCCGCCCCACATCCTGGTGGTCAACGGCATCAAGGTCCGCAGGCCGGTGTTCGTGCTCGCCGCCCCGCACTCCGGCGCGGATCTGCTGGCCCGCGCCCTGAAACGCTCCCCCGGATTCCACGTCACCATGGGGCGGGCGGCGGTGGCGCACGTCGTCTACGCCTTCGCCCGGCGGCCCTCGATCGCGGGACGGGGCATGGGCGCGACCCGCGTGCTCCGCGACGCCATGGCCGAGTCCTGGCAGATCGTCCCCGGCGCCTGCCAGGAGTGCCCGGCGCCGTGCCGGGAGGCGGGCGGCGTGACCGGGGCGGGCCCCTGCGTGGCCTCCGGTTCCGTGATCCGCTTCGGCGACGCCAGCCCCGACCTGCTCTACAGCGCCTCGGTGCTGCTGCAGGCCTTCCCCGACGCCCGCTTCGTCCAGCTCATCAGGGACGGCCGCGACGTGGCCGCCGACATGCTGGCCGACCCCGCGTCCCTGACGTGGTTCAAGCCGGCCATGCTGAGCGACGAGACGGAGTTCCCCAACCCGTTCCTCGGCGTCAACTCCGGCGAGCACCGCGAGCGCTGGAAGGCGATGCCCACCGCGGGCAAGTGCGCGCTGCGCTGGCGCAGCGCGGTGCGGCTGTCGGCCTCGCTCCACCAGGAGCTGCCCCGGGAGCAACTGCTGACCCTGCGCTACGAGGATCTGGTCTCCTCCCCCGCCGAGTCCCTGGACGGGCTCTCCCAGTTCCTGGAGACGCGGGTTCCGAAGATCGCCCTGCTGGGCAGGAGCGTGCCGAAGGTCGGCGTCTGGCGCACCCGCCTGCGCGGCCAGGACGCCGAGCTGGTGGCCAAGGTCGCCCGCGAGGAGCTCACCCGCCTGGGCTACGCGTCATCCTGACGCCCGGTCCGCGTTCCCCGGGGTCGTACGAGGCCCTGCACGTCTCCGGCCGCGACCGTCTTCGCCAGACATTCGGACAGTTCCCCGAGGCCGTACGAGCCCCCGCACGGGGTGCGGTCACCAGCCGGGGACCTCGAACGTCGCGCCGGGCCGGATGTCCCCCGGCCGGGCCGTGACGGCCGTGGAGGCGGTGCCGGGCACCGGATCCCCGCCGGCCCCGTCGCCGATCCGCAGCGCGCCCAGGATCGTCTCCCAAGTGCCGTCTACCGACCACCGGCGGTGCCGGTTGTAGACGGTCTTCCAGTTGCCGTAGACCTCCGGCAGCTTGCGCCAGGGGCAGCCGCTCCGGGTGCGGAAGAACACCCCGTCGATGATCGTGCGGTGATCGGCCCACCGGTTTCCCCGCCGGGCGTGAGCGGGCAGCAACGGCGCCAGCCGCCCCCACTCGTCGTCGGTCAGGTCATCGCGTTTCAACCGGTCGTCCACGTCCCCATGATCTAACACCATCGGTACCGGAAGATCCACTCGAAGCCGCGCCGCCGGACGTCGTCAGCCGCCGGGAGACCCGGCCGGACCGGGCCCGGCGGACACCGGGCGGTCAGCCGGAGCCGGATTCGGTGAGGGGCGGACCCGGAGAACGTCAGGAGTCCGGCCGAACCGGTGCCGGGACAGGCCCGGGATCCGGAGGTGCGGCCGGGCCGGGCTCCCGGGAGAGGTCAGGAGGTCAGGCTGAACTGGGTCCGGTAGAGCTCGGCGTAGACCGCCCCCCTGGCCAGCAGCTCCTCGTGGCGGCCCCGCTCGACCACCCGGCCGTCCTGGACCACCAGGATCTGGTCGGCCTCGCGGATCGTGGACAGCCGGTGGGCGATGACCAGCGAGGTGCGCCCGGCCAGCGCGATCTTGAGGGCTTCCTGGACGGCGGCCTCGGACTCGGAGTCGAGGTGCGCGGTGGCCTCGTCGAGGACGACCACGCGGGGCGCCTTGAGCAGCAGCCTCGCCAGGGCCAGCCGCTGCTTCTCGCCACCGGACAGCCGGTGGCCCCGGTCGCCCACCACGGTCTCCAGGCCGTCGGGGAGGTCCAGGACCAGGTCGGAGATCTGGGCGGCGCGCAGGGCCTCCCAGATCTCCTCGTCGGTCGCCCCCGGCCTGGCGTAGCGGAGGTTGGCCCCGATGGTGTCGTGGAACAGGTGGGCGTCCTGCATGACGACTCCCACGGTCTCGTGCAGGGAGGTCAGGGTGGCGTCGCGCACGTCCAGGCCGTTGACGCGGACCGCGCCCTCGCCCACGTCGTAGAGACGGGAGACCAGGCCCGTGATGGTGGTCTTCCCCGCGCCCGAGGGGCCGACCAGGGCGACCATCTCGCCGGGGCGGGCGGTGAAGGTGACGCCGCGCAGCACCTCGTGGCCCGGCCCGGTGTCGGGGCGGGCCACCGCCTCCAGCGAGGCCAGCGACACCTCCGAGGCCGACGGGTATCTGAACCGGACGTCCTCGAACTCCACGGAGGCCGGGCCGCCGGGAAGGGGCCGGGCGTCGGGCCTCTCGGCGATCATGGGCCGCAGGTCGAGCACCTCGAAGACCCGGTCGAAGCTCACCAGCGCGGTCATCACGTCCACGTGCACGTTCGACAGGCTCGTCAGGGGGCCGTACAGGCGCATCAGGAGGGCGGCGAGCGCCACGAGGGTGCCGAGCTCGAAGACGTCGGCGACGGCCAGCACACCGCCCACGCCGTACACCAGGGCGGTGGCCAGCGCGGCGACCAGGCCGAGCGCGACGCGGAAGACCGTCCCGTACATGCCGACGGTGACGCCGACGTCGCGCACCCGCCCCGCCTTGCCGCCGAAGGCGGCGGTCTCGTCGGCCGGGCGGCCGTACAGCTTGGCGACCATCGCCCCGGCGACGTTGAACCGCTCGGTCATCATGGTGCTCATCTCGGCGTCGAGCTCCATCTGCTCGCGGGTGAGCCCGGACATCTTCCTGCCGACCCACTTCGCGGGGAAGATGAAGATCGGCAGCAGCACGAGGGCGACGAGGGTGATCTGCCACGACAGCACCAGCATGGCGCCGAGCACCAGCACCAGCATGACCACGTTGGCCACGACCGACGACAGGGTGCTGGTCAGGGCGCGCTGGGCGCCGATGACGTCGGTGTTGAGCCGGGAGACCAGGGCGCCGGTCTGGGTCCGGGTGAAGAAGGCCACGGGCATCCGCTGGACATGGTCGAAGACCTCGGCGCGCAGGTTGTAGATGAGGCCCTCGCCGATCCGCGAGGAGAACCAGCGCTGGGCCAGGGTGAGCGCCCCGTCGGCGACCGCCAGCCCCGCGATGACCAGCGCGAGGGCGACCACCACCCCCTGGCGCTTGGCGATGATGCCGTCGTCGATGATCGCCTTCATCAGCAGCGGGTTGGCGATCACGATGACCGAGCCGACCACGACCAGCGCGAGGAAGGCGGCGATCTGCCGCGAGAAGGGCTGGGCGTAGCGGGCGATGCGCCGGACCGTGCCCGGTGCGAGACGCTGCTTGGTCACCGAGCTGTCACGCCGGAACGAGAACATCGCCTGGGGACCGAGTCCCCCACCCATCATCGCCATGCGGCCTCCTCTCCCGATGCGAGCATCGGGAGAAGCGCGATCATTCCCCTGTCAGCTTGGGGCGAACACCCGCGCGGTCCGGCGGTACGGCCTGTCCGAAGAGCGCCTTCACACGCTTCGCCTGCTCGCGCGCCTCGGCCGCGCCCTGCTCCTCCAGTGTGCGCCCCGAGGCATCCTGAAGCAGCCGCTTGGTGGCCGTCGCGGCGTCACGGTCGGTGGCCAGCAGCGCGTCGGTCAGGTCGCGTACGGCCTGCGTCAGCTCCTCCGGGGCGACGACCAGCTCGGCCAGGCCGATCCTGGCCGCCTCCCGCGCCCCCACGACGCGGGCGGTGAGACAGATCTCGATCGCCCTGGACAGGCCCACCAGGTCGACCAGCGGCTTGGTGCCGGTCAGGTCGGGAACCAGCCCGAGGGCGGGCTCCTTCATGCACAGTTTGGCGTCGTCCGCCAGGACCCGCAGGTCACAGGCGAGCGCCAGCTGGAACCCCGCACCGACCGCGTGGCCCTGAACGGCCGCCACGGAGACGATGTCGGGACGCCTCAGCCAGAGAAAGCCCCGCTGGGCCCGCGCCACCCGCTCGGCGAAAGCCGCCTCGTCGAATGTCGCCGAGGTCGCGAACGGCCCCTGCCCTGGAACCCCCTCCGGGGTGAACATCCTCAGATCGATCCCAGCCGAGAAGGACGGCCCCTCACCTCTGATCACGACGATCCTCACCTGCTGCGGCAGGCCGTCACCGATTTGAGCCAGAGCCGACCAGGTAGCGAACGTCTGAGCGTTTCGCTTCTCCGGACGGTCCAGCGTGATCGTCGCGATCTCGCCGTCCACCTCGCAGCGCAGACCGACCTCCTCGAGAGAGATCTCCTCCGCACTCCCCCCGAGCGCCACCTCAGCCATCGCCGTTCTCCCACCCTCGATGTCCGCCTCGCCCGAGCCTATCGATTCCCCAGAATGAGGTTCTACAGGTCCGGGCGGGGACGGTTTCGGCGTGGGGGACGAGCGGCTGCGGTCGCGCGTTCCGAGGCGGGGTCAGCGCTTGGACTTGCCTCGGGTGGCGCCACCGCGCCCGCGCAGAGTCACACCGGACTCGCTCAGGATGCGGTGGATGAACCCGTACGACCTGCCGGTCGAAGCGGCCAGGGCACGGATGCTTTCACCCGCGCTGTAGCGCTTCTTGAGATCGGAGGCCAGTTTTTCACGATCGGCCCCGGTAACCCGGGTGCCCTTCTTCAGAGTCTCGGCCACGAGTACCTCCTGTAGTGCCAGACTTCCGCAGCGTTACACACGCCATGATCAGTCATTTCAGCGAGATCGGCTACCTACTCCACGGGAAAAGATCCGTACCCGCTCAAATTAAGATCAGGCAAGTGCCACAAGATCGGAAAATTCGTCGCTCCACGCGTCTTCAACTCCGTCAGGCAGCAAGATCACCCTATCGGGTCGTAGAGCCTCTACAGCCCCCTCATCATGCGTGACGAGCACAATCGCCCCAGAATAGGACGTTAGTGCTGAAAGTACCTGCTCCCTGCTGGCCGGATCAAGGTTGTTCGTGGGCTCGTCGAGAAGGAGGACGTTGGCCGCGGACAGCACCAGCGTGGCCAGTGCCAGCCGCGTCTTCTCCCCGCCCGACAGCACCCTCGCGGGCTTGTCCACGTCGTCGCCGGTGAACAGGAACGAGCCCAGCACCTTGCGCAGCTCCACGTCGGGGAGCTCTCCCCCGGCCGAGCGCATGTTCTCCAGCACGGTGCGCTCGGGGTCGATCGTTTCGTGCTCCTGCGCGTAGTAGCCCAGCTTGAGCCCGTGTCCCGGCCTGACCGCGCCGGTGTCCGGCTCCTCGATGCCGCCCAGAATCCGCAGGAGAGTGGTCTTCCCAGCGCCGTTCAGGCCGAGGATGACGACCCTGCTCCCCCTGTCGACGGCGGCGTCGACGTCGGTGAAGACCTCCAGGGAGCCGTACGACTTCGACAGCCCCTCCGCCATGATCGGGGTGCGCCCGCACGGAGCGGGCTGGGGGAAGCGCAGCTTGGCCACCTTGTCACTTCGCCGCTCCACCTCCAGGCCCGACAGCAGGCGCTCGGCGCGGCGCTGCATGTCCTGCGCCGCCTTGGCCTTGGTGGCCTTGGCGCGCATCTTGTCGGCCTGCGACATCAGGGCCGAGGCCTGCTTCTCGGCGTTGGCGCGCTCACGCCTCCTGCGCTTCTCGTCGGTCTCCCGCTGGGCCAGATAGGCCTTCCAACCGACGTTGTAGGTGTCGATCACCGCGCGGTTCGCGTCGAGGTGCAGAACGCGGTTTACCGTCGCTTCAAGAAGCGCGACATCGTGGCTAATAATGATCAAGCCGCCCTGGTGGGATCGTAAAAAATCACGAAGCCACCCGATTGAGTCCGCATCTAGGTGGTTTGTCGGCTCGTCAAGTAGGAGAGTCTCCGCCCCGCTGAAGAGGATCCGGGCCAGTTCCACCCGCCTGCGCTGTCCTCCCGAGAGGGTCTCCAGCGGCTGACCGAGCACCCGGTCGGGCAGCCCCAGGCTGGAGGCGATGGAGGCGGCCTCCGACTCGGCGGCGTACCCGCCCAGGACGTGCAGCCGGTCCTCCAGGCGCCCGTAGGCGCGGACGGCGCGGTCCCTGGTGCGGTCGTCGGCCGAGGACATGCCGGACTCGGCCTCGCGCAGCTCGCGCAGCACCTGGTCGAGCCCGCGGGCCGACAGGATGCGGTCGCGGGCGAGCACGTGCAGGTCGCCGGTGCGCGGGTCCTGCGGCAGGTAGCCGACCTCGCCGCTGATGGAGACCGTGCCCGAGGCGGCCGACCCCTCTCCCGCGAGCACGCGGGTCAGCGTGGTCTTTCCGGCCCCGTTGCGGCCGACGAGCCCGATCTTGTCGCCGGGGTTCACCCGGAAGGACGCGGCCTCGATGAGCAACCGGGCCCCGGCCCGCAGTTCGATGTCAGAAGCTACGATCATGGTTGGAGAACACTCCCAGCAGGAAATACACAGGCTCACTTCACTGTGGCCGAACCCGCCGCGCCCTGTGTCTCCCGGCTCTCGGCTCGGCCGTCTCACCTTCATCGGGACGACGGTCAATCGGGAGTGCGCATACCGATCAGTGTACGGCGCGGCACCGGCCGACTTCTCCACGATTACGCGAGCCCCCGTCGAGCCGAGCCCCCGTCCAGCAGAGCCTGTCCAGCGGAGCCTCGCTCACCGGGAACCCACCCATAAGAGCATCACTCACCGGAAATCCGCTCGTACGGCCCTCACGCACGCGGAACCCGCTCACGTGGTGGGCGGCCACACGACGCCCGGCCACGCGGAGACCGGCTACACCGGATCGCTCACCCTGATGCGGACCGCGCGGAACTGGGCGGGGGTGTCCCTGAGGATCACCAGCCGCGGATCGGGGACCGTAAGGAAGGGCTCGGTCTCCAGCGCGAAGACCGGGGCGAGCCTGCGGTCGGGCCGCAGCGCGTCGACCGCGCGCCGGTCTCCGCCCAGCACGACGGCCTCCAGCTCCTCCACGTGCGGGCCGAGGACGCGCAGCGCCACCTCGGCCGCCGCCTCGTGCGCCTGGTCCACCTGCTTCTCCCTGCGCCGGGCGAAGCGCCGCTGTGACCAGCCGCCCGCCGCGCTGCGCCCGTGGACCTGCCGCGAGCCGACCTTGGAGGAGAGCAGCTCCTCACCCTGGAAGATCCCCGCCGCGTGGCCGCCCAGCCGTACGAGCAGCACGCCGATCCTGCGCTCGGTGCGCACGTGGGTGACCAGGCGCGCCATCGGACCACCCCCGGAGGAGGTCAGCGGCGGGAACGGCACCTGACACTCGGCGACCGCGCCGTCCGCGCCCTCAAGACGTACGACGGAGGCCGAGGCCGTCACGCTCGGCGGGCCGTGCCGATCGACGAAGCCGTCGATCCAGCGGTTCAGGCGCTCGGGCGCCACGGAGACCCAGCGGCCTCCCCCTTTGGCCGGTCGCGACGTCATGGAACGCGACACTACCTGCTGACCTCGCCGGACACACCGTCTCACCGGATCAAGTCCAACGAATGGCGAAATATCGGTGAACATCACAATGCGTTACTTCTGTGACCGTAAAGAATGCCCCATTCTCGGAACGTGACGACCAGAGCGCATGCCGTCCCGCACTCCTCCGCGGCGGGCGTGGGTGTCACGCCCGTCGTCGATCTCGACACCGGGGGCGTCATCGCCTTCCAGGCCGACGGCGCGGGCCGAGGGAACATCTCCTCCACTGTCCAGACGGTGCGCGACGTCGCCGCGAGCGAGGTCCTGCTCCCCCTGGTGCTCCCCCTGCCGACGGCCGCGGTGATCGGCGGCTCGGCCGCCCTCGCACCGCTCCACGAGGCCCTGCGCGCGTCAGGCCGCCGCCCCCGCGAGGTGATCCTCACCGTACGGGGGGACTTCGCCCAGTTCGAGCGCCGCTCCCTGCTCACCGGGCTGGACGGCCTGCGCGCCATCGGCTACCTCATCGCGGTCGGCGACCTGGGCACCGGGCACGTCCCGCTGGACCTGATCGCCGACGCGGCGCCGTACCTGGCGGTGATCTCACCCGACCTGATCGCCCAGGTGCCCCGTGACCCGCGCCGCGCCGCGATCGGCGAGGGCCTGGCACGGCTCGCCCGGGGGGTGGGGGCGCACGTGCTGGCCCCGGGCGTCGGTGACGAGGCGCAGCTCGCCGCGGTCCGAGGCTGGGGGGTACGGCTGGCCCAGGGCCCGCTGCTGGTCCCCGGCCCGTCGGGGCGGGTGCGCGTGCCGCTCCCGGTCGTCGAGCAGGAGCCCTCCCGGCTCGTCCTCGGCCCCCGCGTCCACGAGTTCCTGCTGCCCGCGGTGACCCTCCCCTACGAGGCCACCGCCGAGGCGGTGATCGACGCCTTCGGCAGCGAGCCGTCCATCACCAGCGTGATCCTCGTCGACGAGTACCAGCGCCCCCGGGGCAGCCTCGACCGCAGCCGCTTCCTGCTCTCGATCGCCGGGCGCTTCGGCCACGCCCTGCACGGCAAGAAGGCCGCCGGGCGGCTGGCCGACCCCGCCCGCACCGTTCCCAAGACCACCCCCGCGATAGCGGCCATGCAGGTCGCGGGCCGCGACGCCGAGCGCGTCTACGACGACCTGGTCGTCATCGACGAGGTCGGCCGCTGCATGGGCGTCGTCAGGGTCGCCGACCTGATCCGCCAGGTCGCGGCCATGCAGCGCTGAGGACCTCTCCGTCCCCGGCCGGAACGGTCCACCCCGTTCCGTCGAGCGCCGACGCCTTTACGTTGTAGATTCGAATATTCGTCACGCCGTCGCCGTACCCCCTTGGCAGGCGCGCATGATCACGATAGGAAGGGGCGCAGGGGCGTAACGACGACGGGGGGCAGGACATGGACGAGCGCGGACCTCGGGTCGGGCGGCGTGGGTTACTCGGCGCGGGGCTCCTGGCCGGAGCCGGAGCCGCGCTGTCCGGATGCACCCCCGGCGACGAGGCCGCCACGCCCACCCCGTCGCGGCCCGCGCCGTTCGACCCCGCCAGCTGGGAGTCGGTACGGGCCCAGTTCTCGCTCGACCCCTCCTACGCCCAGTTCGCCGCCTACGTCCTCGCCGCCCACCCGGCCCCGGTGCGGCGGGCGATCGAGGAGCACCGGCGCGGCCTCGACACCGACACCGACGCCTACCTGCACGGCGAGGACCGGGAGGAGGCGGTGCGCGAGGCCGCCGCGGCCTACCTGGGCGCCGACGCCCCCGACGTCGCCCTCACCGACAGCACCACGATGGGCCTGGGCCTGCTCTACAGCGGCATGCGGCTGCTGCCCGGCCAGGACGTGCTCACCACCGAGCACGACTTCTTCGCCACCTACGAGAGCCTGCGGCTGCTCGCCGCCAGGACCGGCGCCAAGGTCCGCAGGGCCCGCCTGTACGACGAGCCGGCCACAGCCTCCGCCGACGAGATCGTCTCCCGGCTGAAGGCCGCGCTCAAACCGAGGACCCGGGTGGTGGCGATCACCTGGGTGCACTCGGGCACCGGGGTGCGGATGCCGGTCAGGGCGATCGCCGACATGATCGCCGAGGCCAACCGCTCCAGGGACGCCAAGGATCGGGCGCTGCTGTGCGTGGACGGAGTGCACGGCTTCGGCGCGATGGCCGACGGGGTGGAGGATCTGGGCTGCGACTTCCTGGTCAGCGGCACCCACAAGTGGCTGTTCGGCCCCCGGGGCACCGGCATCCTGTGGGGTAAGGGCCAGGCCTGGGACGCGCTGCTGCCGGTGATCACGACCTTCTCCAGCGTGACCGAGGATCCGTGGACCAGCCCCGGCGGGCTCCTGCACACCCCCGGCGGCTACCACAGCTTCGAGCACCGCTGGGCGCTGAGCGAGGCGTTCGCCTTCCACACGGCGATCGGCAAGGAGCGGGTGGCGGCCAGGATCACCGAACAGGCCACCCGGCTCAAGGCGGGGCTCGCGGCCCTGCCCAACGTGCGCCTGATCACCCCGGTCTCCCCCGAGCTGTCGGCCGGGCTGGTCTGCTGCACGGTCAACGGCATGGACGCCCCCAGCGCGGTGGGCAGGCTCCGCCGGGACCATCGGATCGTCACCAGCTCCACCCCGTACCAGGACATCTACCTGCGCTTCGGCCCCGGGATCGTCACCACCCCCGAGCAGGTGGACCAGGCGGTGAAGGCAGTCGCCGCGCTCCGATGACGTATGGTACGAGTTAGGCTTACCTAACTTAGACCCCCACGGAGTGACGTATGGCAGACGCAAGAACCGAACGCCGCACACCGAAGGTGACGAGCGGCCTGGTCCGGCGAGTCGAGCGGCTCACCCCCCACATGATCCGGGTCGTGGTGGGCGGCGAGGGCCTCGCCGGATTCCGCGCGGACGAGTACACCGACCACTACGTCAAGCTGCTGTTCGCCCCGGCCGGGGTGAGTTACCCGCAGCCGCTCGACATGGAGGCGATCCGCCGTGACCTGCCCCGCGAGCAGTGGCCCACCACCCGCACCTACACCGTCCGCCGCTGGGACGCCGAGGCGGGCGAGCTGACGCTCGACTTCGTCCACCACGGTGACTCCGGCCTGGCCGGGCCGTGGGCCGCCCGGGTCCAGCCGGGTGAGGAGCTCCACTTCTTCGGCCCCGGCGGCGCGTACGCGCCCGACCCGGAGGCCGGCTGGCACCTGTTCGCCGGAGACGAGAGCGCGCTGCCCGCCATCGCCGCCTCCCTGGAGAACCTCCCCGCGGGCGCCCCGGCCTGGGCCTTCATCGAGGTCGAGGGCCCCGAGGAGGAGCAGAAGATCGACTCCCCCGGCGACGTGCGGATCGTCTGGCTGCACCGAGGGGACGCCCCGTACGGCGAGAAGCTGGTCAAGGCGGTCCGCGAGCTCGACTTCCCCGACGGCGACGTGCACGCCTTCGTCCACGGCGAGGCGGGCTTCGTCCGCGAACTCAGGCGCCACCTGCGCACCGAGCGCGGCGTCCCGCTGGCGAGACTCTCCATCTCGGGCTACTGGCGGCTGGGCCGCGACGACGAGGAGTGGCGCTCCTCCAAGCGCGAGTGGAACGAGCGGATCGAGGCCGAGGAGGCCGCCGCCGCGCTCCCCTCCTGAACCGGCGGCGTTCCGGGGGGCACGCCGACCCCGTGGCCCCCGGCGGCGAGCCGGACCGGCGCCACGGGGACAACAGGCGTGCCTGCGGGAGTACCCGTCCCGGAAACGCCGGGTCAGAGACGGCAGGCGAAGATGGCGGTCACCAGGATGGCCTTGGCCCCCATCTCCCAGAGCTGGTCCATGATCTGCTGGTGCCCCTTGCGCGGGACCATGGCCCGGACCGCGACCCAGCCCTCCCGGTGCAGCGGGGAGACCGTCGGCCCCTCCATGCCGGGGGTGAGGGCGATGGCCTCCTCGATCCGCTCGGCGCGGATGTCGTAGTCCATCATCACGTAGTCGCGCGCCACCAGCACGCCCTGCAGACGGCGGATGAGCTGCCGCAGGCCCGGGGTCTCCTCGGCGCCGACCCCCTTGATCAGCACGCCCTCGGAGCGGGTGATCGGCTCGCCGAACACCTCCAGGCCGATGTTGCGCAGCGTGGTGCCGGTCTCCACGACGTCGGCCACGGCGTCGGCCACGCCCAGCCGGATGGCGGTCTCCACCGCGCCGTCCAGCTTGATCACCCGGGCCTCGACACCCCGCTCGGCGAGGTAGGCCTCCAGCAGGCCCGCGTAGGCGGTGGCGACGCGCCTGCCCTTGAGGTCGGCGACGGAGTCGAAGTCGCCCGGGTTGGCGGCGAAGCGGAAGGTGGAGCGGCCGAAACCGAGCGGGATGATCTCCTCGACCCGCGCGCCGGAGTCGTGGAGCATGTCGCGGCCGGTGATCCCGGCGTCCAGGGTGCCCTCGCCGACGTAGACGGCGATGTCCTTGGGCCGCAGGAAGAACAGCTCGCAGGAGTTCTCCGGGTCGGCGACCACGAGCTCCTTGCTGTCCTTGCGGACGCGGTATCCGGCTTCCTTGAGGATCGTCTGGGCCCCCTCGGTGAGGGCGCCCTTGTTGGGTACGGCGAGACGCAGCATGGCGAGATTCCTTACGTGTGGACGGGATTGCCTACGAGACCGGGAGCCGGGCGCACCGGCTCACAGATGCTTGTAGACCTCGTCCAGCCCGATCCCTTTGGCGATCATGAGGACCTGCACGTGGTAGAGGAGCTGGGAGATCTCCTCGGCCGCCCGCTCGTTCGACTCGTGCTCGGCCGCCATCCAGCTCTCGGCGGCCTCCTCCACGACCTTCTTGCCGATGGCATGGACCCCGGCGTCCAGCGCGGCCACGGTGCCCGAGCCCTCGGGCCGGGTGCGCGCCTTGTCGGACAGCTCGGCGTACAGCTCTTCGAAGGTCTTCATGATCTCTCTCGGCGTCGTCGGATGTGCCCGTTCAGCCTAACGGGCCATCCGACCCCGACGCGTGCAGGTCCACGCTCTGGGACGCGCGCCGTCCCCTTTCTCCCGGACATCGGGGAACGCCCCGCCGATCTTCTCCCAGGGACGGCGTCGTGCCCGGCTCAGGCTCGTGAGAACGCGCGGTTCCCGTACGGCGGGCAAGGCGCCGTCGCACGCGGTCGCGGCGGTGCCCCCGTCCGGAGGGCCGGGGCACCGCTTCATCCGAAGCCGCCATGCGGTGTCCGGGGCGGCGTCGGATCAGGGCTTCGTCAGGGTGACGAGCAGGGCGGGGTGGTCGGTGTATCTCATGGAGATGACGTCGGTGCGCTCGAAGCCCATGCTCGCCGCGAAGACGTGCTGCACGTCCCCGTCCCCCTTCCTGAAGAAGGGGGCGGAGTTGCAGTTCTGGACGTTCTGCCCGAACAGCGGGGCGTATTTCATGTTGAAGTCGCCCGCCAGGAAGGTCGGCCTGCCGGCCGCGCCCCGGTCGCGCAGCATCGCGATGGCGGCCTTGCACTGGGCCATGGCGACGTTCCCGGTGGTCGACAGGTGGGTGGTGCAGCCGGTCAGGTCGGAGAACTCCGCGCACACGTAGACGCGCCTCTCGCTCCCGCCGTCCTGGGTGGCGTAGACGCCCGAGAAGCTCGTCGCCCCGGTGGCGCGGAAGATCAGGCCGTTGCCGTACTCGTCGCCGTTGACACAGCGCACCGGCGTGCCGTCGGGCCGCAGCGCCGGGGCGAACGTCCGGTAGCCGTCTCCCATCGAGGGGGCCAGCTGGGCCAGGTCGTCGCGGCAGATCTCGTTGAGCGTGACGACCTGCGGCTGCCTGGCGGTGATGATGTCGCGCGCCTCCCGGATGACGTCGGCACCGTTGAAGCAGGAGGTGTTGACGCCGCTGTGGCAGAGGTTGAGCTGCAGGACACGGTAACTCTGCGCGGCGGTCGCGGGGGGAACGGTGGTGACGGCCCCGGCCGTGGCCAGCAGGAGGACGAGAGGAAGGCGGGCGAGAACACGGAAACCAGACCACGAAAAGCGCATTTATCCTCTTATCTCGGACGGGCCGAACGCATCGGTTGATCGAGAAGACGCCTCACGAAGGGCGCCCCGGGACCTTCGACGCTGAAAGGAAATAGCGGACTATAAAGCCATAATGACGACTGGACCTAGATCGTCAACCGGAAGATCCGGCGCGGCCCCTGCCTGAGGTCCAAGCCGCTTCCAACCGGTCCGCAAGTCCCCCCTGTGCAAGGTGGGCGCGTGAGAAACATCAGATCTTTCTTCACCGCCGCCGTCTGCACGGCCGTCCTGCTCTCCACGGGTACGGCCACCGCGTCCACCGCGACGACCGCCGCCCCCTCCGAGTACGTGAGCGTCGCCATCGAGAGCGTGATCGCCTACGACCTCGAGGAGAGCGGACACGACGAGGTCTACATCAAGGCGACCGGTCCCAGCATCCTGCCGCCGACGAGCCAGGTCGTCGAGCTGTGGCCGGACCCGAACTGGAACGGCAGGACCATGTCGCTCGCCCAGCAGCGGTGCGCCTGGACGCTGCACGACTACAGGTGCCCCAGGGACCGCACCGTCCTGGTGTACGGAGGCCCCATGAAGGAGCCGCTGTTCCACGCGAGCGAGACCGTGCGTCTCACCCTGATGGAGGACGACTACATCGGGGACGACCTGCTCCTCGACCAGAGCATCCAGCTCGAACCGATCGAGCAGACGCGGTTCTACGAGTTCGAGAGGAAGACGAGCGGCTGGCACTACGTGATCCACGTGCGGGTCGATCCGCGCCCCTCGCCCTGGTGATCTCCGGCTGATCCCACCGTCGGCACTCCGCCCGAGAGACCGGAGAAAACCGAAGGGCCGGTACGGCGGACGCCGTACCGGCCCTTCGGGGTGCTACAAGATGAACCGGCCCTTCGGGGTGCTACAAGATGATCAGCGGCCGTAACGGCTGCCGCCACCGCGCGGGGCGGAGCCTCGGCCGTCGGCGCGGAACTCCCCGCCGCGGAAGCCGCCGCCCTGGCGCTCGCCGCGGAACGGCTCGCGCTCGCCCGAACGCTCGGAGCGGTAACCGCCACCGGCCGAGGCCGGGCGGTCGGCGCGGAACGGCTCGCGCCGCTCGCCACCACGGTAGCCACCGGTGGAACGCTCGGAACGGAAGCCACCGCCCGACGGACGCTCGGAACGGTAACCGCCACCGGCCGGGCGCTCGGAGCGGTACTGGCCGCCACCGGTGCCTCGGCTGTCGTCACCGAAGGAACGCTCGCGGGGCTGCTGGCCCTCGCCCGCGCCGTGGGCGGGACGGTCGGAGCGGAAGCGGCGCGGACCACGCCCGCCGCCGTTGCCGCCGAAGCCGCCACGGCCCTGACGCTGCTTGGCGACCGGTGCCGAGGGCTCCCAGACCGGGATCGGCTCGCCGCTGGGCGTACGCGCCCCGGCGACCTCCTCCAGGCGCGGGTGGCCCGGGGTGGCCTTGAGACGGAACGGCTTGATGCCCGCGCGGCGGGTCATCGCGTCGGTGGAGCGGCGCTCGTTGGGGAGCACCAGCGTCATCACGGTGCCCTTCTCCCCGGCGCGAGCGGTACGGCCACCGCGGTGCAGGTAGCTCTTGTGGTCCTGGGGCGGGTCGACGTGCAGCACGAGGCTGATGTTGTCGACGTGGATGCCGCGGGCCGCGACGTCCGTGCAGACCAGGACGTTGATCGTGCCTTCCTTGAACTCGGCCAGGATGCGGGTGCGCTGGTTCTGGCGCTTGCCGCCGTGCAGGCCGCCGGCGCGGATGCCGACCTGGGCGAGCTGCTTGCACAGCCGGTCCACCCCGTGCTGGGTGCGCACGAAGATGATGGTCCGGCCCTCGCGGTTGGCGATCTCGGCGGTCACCGGGAACTTGTCGTCGCGGTGCACCTCCAGCACGTGGTGCTCCATGGTGTCGACCGAGGAGGCGGCCGGAGCCATCGAGTGGGTCACCGGGTTGGTGAGGAAGCGGCGGACGAGCTTGTCGACGTCGCCGTCGAGGGTGGCGGAGAAGAGCAGGCGCTGGCTGTCGGCCGGGGTCTGCTGCAGGATCGCGCTGACGACCGGGAAGAAGCCGAGGTCGCACATGTGGTCGGCCTCGTCGAGGATCGTCACCTGGACCTCGTCCAGCGTGCACTCCCCCTGCTGCATGAGGTCGGTCAGGCGGCCGGGCGTGGCCACGACGACCTCGACGCCTCGGCGCAGCGCCTCGATCTGGCGGCCCATGGACATGCCGCCGACGACGGTCTTCATCCGCAGCGACAGGCCCCGGCCGAGCGGCTCGAGCGCGTCGGTCACCTGCATGGCGAGCTCACGGGTCGGGACCAGGACGACGGCGAGGGGGTGACCCGGACGGGCCTTGGCCCCGGCGATGCGCGACATCATGGGCAGGCCGAAGGCGAGCGTCTTGCCGGAGCCGGTCTGGCCTCGGCCGAGGACGTCGTGACCGGCGAGGATGTCGGGGATCGTGGCCCGCTGGATGGGGAAGGGACTGTCGATGCCCGAACGGGAGAGACCGGTCACCAGCGGCTTCGGCAGGCCGAGGAGCGTGAACTCGGACGGACCTGCGGGGGCCTGGGAGATCTCGGTGATGTCGGTGATTTCGGGCAGAACAGCGTCAAGCATGGTCACGAAGACTCGTGCCTTTCGATAGAAGAACGGGGCACGTCGCTTCTGCGAAAGGACGAGCCTGGAACGCACGGCCTGAGGCCGCGCTGGATCAACGCCCAATGGGGGCGGTAGTGCGGTGCAAGTCGAGGCGCACCGCACGGGGCGGGTCTAGCTTACCCGCACGCAGTCAAACCACGATCAAGCATACCCGGCGTTCGCAGTGCCGGGTTCGGTCGGGGCGTCCGGCAGGAGCCGGTCGCTTGTCCGTCGGTCGGAGTCAACACTCCCGGCCGGGCTTTTCTTCCCGGCCTCGGAAATCCTCTCACACAATTGGGCACGGCCCGAACCCAGGGGTGCGAGCCGTGCCGTGAGTCACGTCTCAGACGTTGAAGCCCAGCATCCTGAGCTGCTCGCGCCCCTCGTCGGTGATCTTGTCCGGGCCCCACGGCGGGAGCCACACCCAGTTGATCTTCACGTCGGAGACCATGCCCTCCAGGGCCGAGTGCGCCTGGTCCTCGATGACGTCGGTCAGCGGGCAGGCAGCGCTGGTCAGCGTCATGTCGATGGTGGCGACCGGCAGAGTGCCCCCCTCGGCCTTCTCCGCGCCCTCCGCGGCCTCGGCGGCGTCCAGGTGGAGCCCGTAGATCAGGCCCAGGTCGACGACGTTGATGCCGAGCTCGGGGTCCACGACGTCCTTGAGGGCCTCCATGACCTCGTCATGGGTGGTGTCCCCGTCGTACGCCGTGGTGGGGGTCTCAACAGCCTTGCTCATTCGGTGCTCCTCACGACCGCGTCCTTGTAGGCCATCCACGCCAGTAGCGCGCACTTCACCCGGGCGGGGAACTTGGCGACCCCGGCGAAGGCGACGGCGTCGCCCAGCACGTCCTCGTCCGCCTCGACCTTTCCCCTGCCCTGCATGAGCCGGGTGAACTCGTCCACGATGCCGAGGGTGTCGTCGACGGTCGAGCCGGTGGCCAGCTCGTGCAGCACGGAGGCCGCGGCCTGGCTGATGGAACAGCCCTGCCCGTCGTAGGAGACGTCCTCGACCTTGCCGCCGTCGCCCAGTTTCACGCGCATGGTGATCTCGTCACCACACGTCGGGTTCACGTGGTGGACCTCGGCGTCGTACGGATCGCGGAGTCCCCTCCCCTGCGGGTGCTTGTAGTGCTCCAGGATCAGCTCCTGGTACATGGACTCGGCGATCATAGGGTCGTGCTCACCTTCTCGTTCGCTGCGCCGTGCGCTCGCGCGTCGCCGGGCGCCGTGCGGCGGGCGTGTCCCGCCCGCCGTCCGCCCGTCCGCCGGCTCGACTGCTCGGGCATGGCTAGGCGAACACCTTCCGCACGTGGTGGAGGCCGCGGACCAGGGCGTCGATCTCGGCCGGTGTGTTGTAGAGGTAGAAGGACGCCCGTGTGGTCGCGGGAATCCCGAATCGCAGGTGGAGCGGGCGGGCGCAGTGGTGTCCCACGCGCACGGCCACCCCGAAGTTGTCATCCAGGATTTGCCCGACATCGTGCGGGTGAATCCCCTCAAGGGTGAACGAGACCGTACCGCCCCGGTCCGTGAGGTCCAGCGGGCCGATCACCCGCAGCCCCGGGATCTCCCCCAGGGCGTCGAGCGCGTACGCGGTGAGCTCGCGCTCGTGACGCACGACGGCGTCCATCCCGATCTCGGACAGGTAGTCGACCGCGGCGCCGAGGCCGATGGCCTCGACGATCGGCGGGGTGCCCGCCTCGAACTTGTGCGGCGCGGGCGCGTAGGTCGAGTGGTCCATCCAGACCGCCTCGATCATCTCGCCGCCGCCCAGGAAGGGGGGCATCGCCTCCAGCAGCTCGCCTCGGGCCCACAGCACGCCGATCCCCGACGGGCCGACGACCTTGTGGCCGGTGAAGGCGAGGAAGTCGACGCCCAGCGCGGCCACGTCCACCTTCTGGTGGGGCACCGACTGGGAGGCGTCGAGCATCATCAGCGCGCCGACCTCGCGGACCCTGGCGAGCACCGGGGCGACCGGGTTGAGCGTGCCCAGCACGTTCGACTGGTGCACGATCGAGACGATCTTCGTGCGCTCGGTGACGAGCTCGGCGAGGTTCGACAGGTCCAGGCGGCCGGAGTCGGTGACGGAGAACCACCGCAGCGTCGCGCCGGTGCGCTGCGCGAGCATCTGCCACGGCACGATGTTGGAGTGGTGCTCCATCTCGGAGATGACGATCTCGTCGCCGGGGCCGAGCCGGAAGCGGGGGTCCTCGGCGATGGGGTTGCCGAAGGCGTACGCCACCAGGTTGAGCGCCTCGGAGGCGTTCTTGGTGAAGACGACCTCGTCGCGGTCGGGCGCGCCGATGAAGGCGGCGACCTTGTCACGGGCGTTCTCGTACGCCTCGGTGGACTCCGCGCCCAGCACGTGCATGGCGCGGCCGACGTTGCTGTAGTGCATCGTCAGGTGCTCGCGCATCACCTCGACCACCTGGGCCGGCTTCTGCGCGGAGTTGCCGGAGTCGAGGTAGATCAGCGGCCTGCCGCCGGGAAGCTCGCGGGAGAGGACCGGGAAGTCCTTCCTGATCCTCTCCACGTCAAGGCCGGTCTCCATCAGGCCGACGCCTTCGTGTACGCCTCGTAGCCCTCGGCCTCCAGCTTCTCGGCGAGCTCGGGGCCGCCCTGCTCCACGATCCGCCCGGCGGAGAAGACGTGGACGAAGTCCGGCTTCACGTAGCGCAGGATGCGGGTGTAGTGGGTGATGAGCAGCACGCCGGTCTCGCCGGAGCGGAAGCGGTTGACGCCCTCGGAGACCACGCGCAGCGCGTCGACGTCGAGGCCGGAGTCGGTCTCGTCGAGGACGGCGATCTTCGGCTTGAGGAGCTCCAGCTGGAGGATCTCGTGGCGCTTCTTCTCACCGCCGGAGAAGCCCTCGTTGACGTTGCGCTGGGCGAAGGTCGCGTCGATGGACAGGGCGTCCATGCCGGACTTGAGGTCCTTGGCGAAATCGCGGAGCTTGGGAGCCTCGCCGCGGATGGAGGTGACGGCGGTGCGCAGGAAGTTGGAGACGCTGACGCCGGGGACCTCGACCGGGTACTGCATGGCGAGGAACAGCCCGGCGCGGGCGCGCTCGTCGACCGTGAGCTCCAGCAGGTCGACCCCGTCGAGCAGGACCTGGCCGCCGGTGACGGTGTACTTGGGGTGGCCCGCGATGGCGTACGCGAGCGTGGACTTGCCCGAGCCGTTGGGGCCCATGATGGCGTGGGTCTCGCCGGCCCGCACGGTCAGGTTGACGCCGCGCAGGATCTCCTTGTCGGCGACGGTGACGTGCAGGTCGCGGATCTCCAGGGTGGACCCCGAGGGGACTCGGCTCGTGTCAGACACTTTATGACTCCTTCGAGAGCGAGACGAGGACGTCATCGCCGTCGATCTTTACTCGGTATACGGGAACGGGCTTGTTGGCGGGCGGGCCGGTGGGCTTGCCCGAGCGCAGGTCGAAACACGAGCCGTGCAGCCAGCACTCCAGGGTGCCGTCGTAGACCTCCCCCTCGCTGAGTCTCACCTCGGCGTGGGAGCAGACGTCGTGCAGCGCGAAGACCTCCTCGCCCTGGCGGACCAGGGCGACGGGGGTGCCGTCGACCTCAAGGCCGACCACTCCCTCGTCGGGGATGTCGGCGAGCTTGCAGACCTTCTCGAACGTCACTTCTCAAGCTCCGCCTCGACCCGGGCGAGCACCCGCTCGCGAAGCTCGGGAACCTCGATCTTCTCCAGCAGCTGCGCGAAGAAGCCCTTGACGACGAGACGGCGAGCGTCGTCGTGGGGGATCCCCCTGGCCTGGAGGTAGAAGATGTGCTCGTCGTCGAGACGGCCCGAGGCGCTGGCGTGACCGGCCCCGGCGACCTCGCCGGTGAGGATCTCCAGGTTGGGCACCGAGTCGGCGCGGGCGCCGTCGGTGAGCAGCAGGTTGCGGTTGAGCTCGTAGGTGTCGGTGCCCTCGGCCTCGACGCGGATGATGACGTCGCCGATCCAGACCGCGTGGGCGTCCTGGCCCTGCAGCGCGCCCCGGTAGTCGACGTTGCTGCGGCAGCCGGGCTTGGAGTGGTCGACGAGCAGGCGGTGCTCCAGGTGCTGGCCGGCGTCGACGAAGTAGAGGCCGTTCAGCTCGGCGTCGCCGCCGGGGCCGTCGTAGGAGACCGACGGGGAGAGCCTGACCAGGTCGCCGCCGAGGGTGACCACGAAGCCGCGGAAGGTCGCGTCCTTGGCCAGCAGGGCGTGGTGGTGGGAGACGTGCACGGCGTCGTCGGCCCAGTCCTGGAGGCTGACGACCTTGAGGGTGGCGCCCTCGCCCACGACGAACTCGACGTTGTCGGCGTAGACGGCGCTGCCCTGGTGGTCGAGGACGACAACGGCCTCGGCCATCGGCTCCAGCCGCACGACCGTGTGGCCGTACGCGGCGCCCTGGCCGGACCCGGTGAGGGTGATCACGGTCGGCTTGGAGGCGACGGCCTCGCGCGCGACCGTGACCACGGTGGCCTTCTCGAAGGAGGCGTAGGCCTGGGCGCTGATCCGGTCGGCGGGCACGTAGGCCCTGCCGACCCGCTGGTCGTCGCGGCCGACGGTCTCCACGGTGACCTCGGGGGCGGCGTCGACCTGCACGACGACGTTCGCGGAGGCCGCGACGCCCTCGTGCAGGCCCTTGAGCCGGGAGAGCGGGGTGAAGCGCCACTCCTCCTCCCGGCCGGTCGGTACCGCGAAGTCGGCCACGTCGTACGAGGCCTTCTCGTGGAGGGTCGACAGGGGTTTTCCGGTGTCGAGACCCATCAGCCGACGGCCCCTTCCATCTGCAGCTCGATCAGGCGGTTCAGCTCCAGGGCGTACTCCATCGGGAGCTCGCGGGCGATCGGCTCGACGAAGCCCCGGACGATCATCGCCATCGCCTCGTCCTCGCCCAGGCCGCGGCTCATCAGGTAGAAGAGCTGGTCGTCGGAGACCTTGGAGACGGTGGCCTCGTGCCCCATGGAGACGTCGTCCTCGCGCACGTCCACGTAGGGGTAGGTGTCGGAGCGGCTGATCTGGTCGACGAGGAGCGCGTCGCACTTGACGGTGCTGGCGCTGCCGTGAGCGCCCTCCTCGATCTGGACCAGGCCTCGGTAGGAGGTGCGGCCGCCGCCTCGGGCGACGGACTTGGAGATCACCGAGGAGCTGGTGTTCGGCGCGAGGTGCACCATCTTGGCCCCGGCGTCCTGGTGCTGGCCCTCACCGGCGAAGGCGACGCTGAGGGTCTCGCCCTTGGCGTGCTCACCCATGAGGTAGACGGCCGGGTACTTCATGGTGACCTTGGAACCGATGTTGCCGTCGACCCACTCCATGGTCGCGCCCTCGTACGCCACGGCGCGCTTGGTGACCAGGTTGTAGACGTTGTTCGACCAGTTCTGGATGGTCGTGTAGCGGCAGCGGGCGCCCTTCTTCACGATGATCTCCACGACCGCGCTGTGCAGCGAGTCGGAGGAGTAGATCGGCGCGGTGCAGCCCTCGACGTAGTGGACGTAGGAGTTCTCGTCCACGATGATCAGGGTCCGCTCGAACTGGCCCATGTTCTCGGTGTTGATCCGGAAGTAGGCCTGGAGCGGGATCTCCACGTTGACGTTCGGCGGCACGTAGATGAAGCTGCCGCCGCTCCAGGTGGCCGTGTTCAGCGCGGCGAACTTGTTGTCGCCGACCGGGATCACGGTCCCGAAGTACTCCTTGAAGATCTCCTCGTGCTCCTTGAGCGCGGTGTCGGTGTCGACGAAGATGACACCCTTCTCCTCAAGGTCCTCGCGGATCTTGTGGTAGACCACCTCGGACTCGTACTGGGCGGCGACGCCGGCGACCAGGCGCTGCTTCTCCGCCTCCGGGATGCCGAGCTTGTCGTAGGTGCTCTTGATGTCCTCGGGCAGGTCCTCCCAGGAGGCGGCCTGCTTCTCCGTCGAACGCACGAAGTACTTGATGTTGTCGAAGTCGATCCCGCTGAGGTCGGAACCCCAGTTGGGCATGGGCTTCTTCCCGAAAAGGCGCAGCCCCTTCAGACGAAGGTCCAGCATCCACTCCGGCTCGCTCTTCAGCGCGGAGATGTTGCGGACGACCTCTTCGGACAGGCCACGCCGGGCCGTCGCTCCCGCGGCGTCCGAGTCGGCCCAGCCGAACTTGTAATTCCCGAGGCCTTCCAGCTCCGGGCGGTCGGTGACAGTCACCTTCCGGTCTCCTTGCTCGATGTGTCGATCGTTTCGTGGATTGCCGTCGATTGCGCCGGATCGGGTGCCGGGGAGCCCGTCGCGTGCTCCCTCGTGCCCGGCCCGGGTGTCCTGTGGGGGCTCACGTGCGTGGTGCACACGCCGTCGCCGTGGGCGATGGTCGCGAGCCGCTGCACGGGGGTGCCGAGGATGCGCGCGAACGCCTCCGTCTCGGCCTCGCACAGCTGCGGGAACTCCGCGGCCACGTGCGCCACCGGGCAGTGGTGCTGACACAGCTGCTCGCCGCCGAGGCTGGCCTTGCTCGCCGAGGCGGCGTAGCCGTCGGCCGACAGGGCCTCGGCCAGGACGCGGACCCGCTGGTCGGCGGGGACCTCGCTCATCCTCGGCCGCAGGCGGTCGACCAGGCCGGCCACCTGTGAGCGGGCGAACTCCGCCACGGCCTCCTCGCCCACGCGCTCGGCCAGGAAGCGCAGCGCGCTCCCGGCGAGGCCGTCGTAGGCGTGCTCGAAGGCGCTGCGGCCCGCGTCGGTGATAGCGAACAGCTTGGCCGGTCGCCCGCGCCCGCGCTGGCCTCGCGGCCTGGCGGTGCGGGCCTCGGCCATCCCCTCGGCCAGCAGGGCGTCGAGGTGCCTGCGGACGGCCGCCGGCGTGAGGCCGAGCCGCTCGCCGAGGGCGGCGGCGGTGATGGGCCCGTGCTCCAGGATGAGCCGGGCGACACGCGCTCGCGTGCTGCGCTCGGCGGACACGCCGGAGGGCCGCGCGAAGGCGGTTCCCTCGGTGCCCTGCATCCCGGTCACGTATTTCACAACATCAGTGTGCCGTAATTGCTTCCTCAGTTACAAACCCGATGCCCGGCCCTCCGGAATGTGGTTCGTCACGCAGGTAAGCCTTACCTAACCTGGGGAAACGCTCCGCGAGGTCCCCCGCAGCCCGACGAAGACGGCGAGCGCGGCGACGGTGAAACCGGCCAGGACGACGGCCATCGGCAGTGCCGATCCCTCGCCGCCCAGACCCACCAGCGGAGCGGCGAGCGCGCCGAGCCCGAACTGCAGCACACCGGTCAGCGCGGCCGCGCTCCCGGCGACCTGCGGGGGCTGACCGGCCAGGGCGAGCGCGGCGGTGCCCGGCAGGACGAGGCCCGCCCCGCACATCATCGTCAACAGCGTGGCGACCAGCATCGGCAGGGGCAGGTGGAGCAGTGCCGTGACGAGCACCCCGGCGGCCCCGGCCACGCTCAGGAACAACCCGGCGAGGATCAGCCGGGCCGGGTCCAGCCGCCCGGCGAGGCGCCCGCCGATCTGCGCGGTGACGGTCAGGCCCAGCGCGTTCAGCCCGAACACCAGGGAGAAGGTCTGCGCCGAGGTGTCGTAGACGTCCTGGAGCACGAAGGGCGACCCGGAGATGTAGGCGAACATGGCCGCGAAGCCCAGCCCGCCGGACAGGGTGGCGGCCATGAAGGGGCGGTCGCGGAGCAGGTGCCAGAAGGTGACGAGGGTGTGCCGCAGCCCGCCGTTCTCGCGCCGGGCCGCGGGCAGCGTCTCGCGTACCCCGAACAGCGCGGAGGCCAATAGCAGGAGCCCCGAGACGCTCAGCGCGACGAACACGCCCCGCCAGGAGGTGTGGTCGAGCAGTTGCGCGCCCGCGATCGGGGCCAGGATCGGCGCGAGGCCGGTGACGAGCATGAGGGTGGCGAAGATGCGGGCGATGGCCGCCCCCTCGTACAGGTCGCGGACGACCGCGCGGACGATCACCAGCGCGGCGCCGCCCGCGATGCCCTGGAGCAGGCGGAACCCGACCAGCCCGTACACCGAGGGAGAGAAGGCGCACAGCAGGGAGGCGGCGGCGTAGGCGGCGATGCCGACCAGCAGCGGGCCCCGCCGGCCGCGCGCGTCGCTGATCGGGCCCGCGACGACCTGCCCGACGGAGAATCCAATGAGGCAGGCGGTGAGGGTGAGCTGCACCCGCGCCTGCCCGCTGCCCAGGTCGGCGGCGATGGCGGGGAAGGCGGGCAGGTACATGTCGATCGACAGGGGGCCGACCGCCGACAGCGCGCCCAGGATGAGCAGTAACAGTGACCTGCGCCGTACGGTCGGCGCCACCTCCGGCTCGACGACGGCCGCGGTCATACCCGTATCCCCTTTTCGGTCGCAGGTCTCTGGTCGCAGGTCACGCCCCCTGGCTACGGGCGATGACGGGCCCATGGGGGCCGAAGCGTCCCAACCAACAACCGGTCATCCGAATTCCTGTATTTCGGAAATTTTCTCGGAAAAAGCTTTAAGTGCCGGTCGGGCGGGTCCGGTTCCGGCCGGTGAACGGGCCCGGGGCGGCCCCGGAGGCGTGGTCCGGGAGAGTGACCGGCGGGCGCAGTCCCTAAACTCGTGGCCATGGACTCCCCAGCCGTCGAGATCGTCGACCTGGTCAAGAGATACGGCGGGACGACCGCGATCGACGGCCTGACCTTCACCGCCGCCCGTGGCGCGGTCACCGCGGTGCTGGGCCCCAACGGGGCCGGCAAGACCTCCACCCTGGAGATCTGCGAGGGGTTCCGCGGGGCCGACGGCGGCAGCGTGCGGGTGCTCGGGCTCGCCCCGTCGAGGCCGGAGCTGCGGGCCAGGGTCGGGGTGATGCTCCAGGCGGGCGGCGTTCCCCCCGCGTCCCGCTGCGGGCAGTGGCTGCGGCTGATGGCCCGCTTCCACGCCCACCCGCTCGACCCGGCGGCACTGCTGGAGCGGCTGGGGCTGAGCGAGCACGCCCGCACCCCGTACCGCAGGCTCTCCGGCGGCCAGCAGCAGCGCCTGTCGCTGGCGGGGGCGGTCATCGGCCGTCCCGAGCTGGTCTTCCTCGACGAGCCGACCGCGGGCCTGGACCCGCAGGCCAGGCACGCCTGCTGGCAGCTGGTGGAGGACCTGCGCGCGAGCGGGGTCTCGGTGGTGCTCACCACCCACCACATGGACGAGGCGGAGAAGCTCTCCGACCAGATCGTGATCATCGACCGCGGCAGGGTGGTCGCCCAGGGCACCCCCTCCTCCCTCACCGGTGCCGAGCGGCAGCTGCGCTTCCGCGCCCGGCCCGGCCTCTGCCTGGACGAGCTGCTCGCCGCCCTGCCCGCCGGCAGCGCGGCCAAGGAGTCGCCGTCGGGGCACTACATCATCGAGGGGCAGGTCGCGCCCGGCCTCCTGGCCACGGTGACGACCTGGTGCGCCGCCGAGGGCGTGACCGCCGATGACCTCAGCATCGAGCGGCGCACCCTGGAGGACGTCTTCCTGGAGCTGACCGGGCGTGAGCTGCGATGACGCCTCCCGCGCCCTTCGCCCGGGTGACGTCCTCGAAGCCCTTCGCCCCGCTGACGCTCCCGGAACCCCTTGCTCACCCGACGACTCCGAAGCCCCCTCGCCGGCGCCCCGCGCGTGTCCGGGCGCGGCCCGAGCCATGCCGAACACCAGATCGCAGGAGAGCCCCATGACGACCCTGGACCTCACGCCGGCCCCCGGAGCCGCGCCGCTGGGCCGGATGGTGGCGGCCCAGACCGGCGCGGAGATCCGGGCGATGCTCCGCAACGGCGAGCAGCTGCTGCTCACGATGATCATCCCGGTGCTGCTGCTCGTCGGCCTCTCCTCCGCCCCGATCGTCGACGTGGGCGGCGGTTCCCGGATCGACTTCATGACCCCCGGGGTGCTCGCGCTCGCCGTGATGTCCACCGCCTTCACCGGGCAGGCCATCGCGACGGGCTTCGAGCGCCGGTACGGCGTGCTGAAGCGGCTGGGCGCGACCCCGCTGTCACGGACCGGGCTGATGCTGTCCAAGACGCTCGCGGTGATCGCCGTGGAGGTCATCCAGGTGGCGGTCATCTGCGCGGTGGCGCTCGCCCTGGGCTGGCACCCCGAGGGCTCGCCACTCGCGGCGCTCCTGCTGGTCGTGCTGGGCACCGCCGCGTTCAGCGGGCTCGGCCTGCTGATGGCGGGGACGCTGCGCGCCGAGGCCACGCTCGCCGCGGCGAACCTCGTCTACCTGCTCCTGCTCGCCTGCGGCGGGGTCGCCTTCCCGCTGGCGAAGTTCCCCGAGGCGGTACGGCCGGTGCTGGAGCTGCTGCCGATCTCGGCGCTGACCGGAGGGCTCCGCACCGTCCTGAGTGACGGCGCGGGACCGCCGCTCGCGGCCGTGGCGATCCTCGCGGCGTGGGCGGCGGTGTCGCTCTTCCTGACCTCCCGGACGTTCCGCTGGGAATGACCCGGCCGGAAACCTCGTACTAGGCATCACTTAACCGGGAGTATCCCCACTTATCACGTCAAAAGATCAACGAGGATGATCGCCACGATCTACCATCCTCCAAGTGATCATTACCGGAACGCGATCTTCATCCCGTCCGGCGACACGACATACGGGGCGAATCTGGCCAAGTTTGGCCATGGGGATCGTTGCCACGCTTGTCGCCGTCGCGGGCTCCTCCACGGTCTCCCAGTCGTCGGACGAGCTCGCCACCCTCAGCGCGGCCCGCCGTGGCGCCGGGGGACTCTGGGAACTCGCCCAGCACATCGACGGGCACTTCCTGCCCTACTACGGGTTCATGCACCTGTGGCTGGAGTTCGGGCAGGCCGAGTGGTGGATGCGCCTGCCCTCGGCGCTCGCGACGGGCGCGGCCACCGCGCTCATCGCCGACCTGGGACGCCGGCTGAGCTCGCAGCCCGCCGGACTGACCGCCGCCGCCGTCTACGTCTTCCTGCCCTCGGTCTCCTACCACGGGCAGAACGTCCGCTCCTACGCGTTCGCCGCCGCCGCCGCGGTCCTGGCCACCTGGGCGCTGTACCGGGCGATCGAGGAGCCCGGACGGCGCGGCGCCTGGTGGAGGTACGCCGCCGCCGTCGCGCTGCTGGGCTGCACGCAGGTGTTCGCGCTGCTCGTACTGGCCGCGCACCTGCTCGCCATCGGGGTGTACGGGCGGGGCGTCCTGCCCAGGACGCTGGCCTGCATGGCCCTGGGCTCCGTCCCCGGGGCCGTCTGGGCGGCGGTCGGCTTCGCCGAGCGGCACGCGATCAGCTGGATCACCATGCCGGGACCCGACGTGTTCCTGGCGCTGCCCAAGATGGCCGGGGGCACCGCCCTGGCGGGGTGCGTGGTGATGGCCGTCGCGGCGGCCGCCCCGTTCCTGAGCCGGCGGCACGGCGCCGACCGGCTCTGGATCGTCCTGCTGGGCGCCTGGGCGCTCCTGCCGCCCCTGCTGCTGTTCACCCTGTCGCACCTGGTCTCGCCGGTCTACGTCGACCGCTACCTGTTTGCGACGGTGCCCGCGTACGCGCTGCTGGCCGGGCTCGCCCTCGCCGCGCTGCCCCGCCTGCCCGCCGGGGTCGCGCTGGCGGGCGTCCTGGCGGCCGGGATCCCCGGCCAGCTGGACTTCCGCAAGGAGGACGGGCACCACGAGAACTTCCCCCGGGCGGTACGGATCCTCGCGAGCGAGGGGCGGCCGGGCGACGCCCTCCTCTACGGGCGCTCCTCCCTGCGCGAGGGTTTCCGCTACTACGACGAGACACGGCACGGCGGGAGGGGGCTGCCCGACGACGTGCTGCTCGCCGGGCCCGGCCCCCTGCCCGACTCCTTCGGCTACCCCGAACGCTCCGACGTGGCCGCCGCGGTGGCCGGGCGCGAGCGGGTCTGGGTGATCTGGCGGGGCGGATCCGAGGCGGCCTCGCGCGTCGGCCGGGTCACCACCCTGGTCAAGGAGGGATTCGTCCGGGCCAAGGCCTGGCGGACGGGTCGCGTACCCGGCATGACCGTGGCGCTCTACACCCGCGAACCCGCGCCGGACGCCGGATAGACGACGAAGCCCTCCCCGCGGGGGAACGGCCCGTTGGCGGAAGGGCCGCTCTCCCGCCGGAGCGTCCCTTGGCGGCGCCGTCTCGCATCGCGGACGCCACGGAAAAGGAGAGCCCCGATCAGTAAGGTGTCATCTATTACTTTGCACCTGGCATGAGGAGAGTCGTGACCGCCGAAGCCCTGCACGGGCCCGCCGAGCCGTACAAGCCGGGACTGTCCGGGCCCGGAGCGCTGCTGAGAGCCGCCTCCGACGCCATCCCGCCGTCCGGGCTGGTACTGCTGGCCATCATGTCGGTGCAGGTGGGTGCGGGTTTCGCCAAGGATCTCTTCTCCCAGCTGCCGCCGAGCGCCGTGGTGTTCCTGCGGATCGCGACGGGCGCGCTGATCATGGGGTTGGTCGTCCGGCCCCGGCTGCGCGGGCTGTCCAGGGCGGACATCGGGGCCGGGGTGGCGTTCGGCGTGACGCTGGGCGTGATGAACCTGTCGTTCTACGAGGCGCTCGCCCGGCTGCCCATGGGCATCGCGGTGGCGATCGAGTTCCTCGGCCCGCTCGGCGTCGCGGTGGCGGCCTCGCGCCGTCGCCTCGACCTGCTCTGGGTCGCGCTAGCCGGGTCGGGCGTGGTGCTGCTGGCCCCATGGGGCTCGGGGGCGTCCAGGATCAACTGGGCCGGGATCGCCTTCGCGCTGGTGGCGGCGATCTGCTGGGCCGGTTACATCCTGTTGTCGGCCTCGGTCGGCCGCCGCTTCCCCGGGACAAGCGGCCTCGCCCTGGCGATGATCGTCTCCTGCGTGCTGGTCGCCCCCGCCGGGATCGCCTCGGGCGGCACCGACCTGCTCCAGCCCGAACTGCTGCTGATCGGGCTCGGGGTGGGGCTGCTGTCGTCGGTCATCCCCTACTCGATCGAGCTGGAGGCGCTGCGCAGGATGCCCAAGCGGGTCTTCGGCATCCTGATGAGCCTGGAGCCCGCGATGGCCGCGCTGGTCGGGCTGGTCATCCTGGGCGAGGTGCTCCAGGTCCGCGAGTGGGCCGCCATCGGCTGCGTGGTCATCGCCAGCGTCGGCGCCTCCCGGAGCACCGGCTGACCCCCTCCCGGTGCTCCCTGGCGGTTCGCCCGGACGGTTCGCCCGCTTGCCCACCGAGCCGCGCCGCCACGTCCCGTCCCGCCCGCCCGGCGAGCCGCCGTCCCCGTCCCGTCTCGTTCCGGCCGCCGGGCCGCGTCACTCCTCGGGCCGGCTGGCCCAGATGCCGCGGACGTGCCGGATGTGGGCGCGCATCAGCCGCTCGGCACCGCTCGCGTCGCCCTCGGAGAGCAGGGCGAGCAGCGTGAGGTGCTCGCGGGCGGAGTCGGTGAGGGTGCCGCTCCGGTGCAGGGCGGACAGGCCGTACAGGCGGGCCCGGTTGCGCAGGTCGCGGACCACCTCCACGAGGTGGGAGTTGCCCGCCAGGGCGAGCAGGTCGAGGTGGAAGCGGATGTCGGCGTCGACGTACGCGAGCAGGTCACCGCGCTCGGCGGCGTCGACGATCGCCTGGGCCAGCGGGCGCAGTGTCTCGAAGCTCGGCGCGCGCCCGGCGTCGGCCAGCTGCGCCACCGTGGGCACCTCGATGAGCCTGCGGATCTCGGTCAGCTCGTCCAGGTCCCGATCCGACAGCTCCGTGACCCGGAAGCCCTTGTTGCGTACCGCCTCGACCAGGCCCTCCTTGGCCAGGTCGAGCATGGCCTCGCGCACCGGGGTCGCCGAGACCCCGAACTGGGCGGCGAGGACCGGGGCAGAGTAGACCAGGCCGGGCCTCATCTCACCGGCGATCAGGGCCGCCCTGAGCGCGTGGGCCACCTGCTCCCGCAGGCTCTGCCGCTCGCTCACGGCCGGCAGGTCGAGCCGGCCGTCCGCCCTAGGAGCCATACCGGAGCCTCTCGTGTCGCTCGCGTCCGCGCCTCGTCGGCGGAACCCGCCACCCCCTCATCCTCCCAGGCCATGAGGGGGCCTCCGAACACCCGGGGGGCGATCCCGCGGGCACGGCGCCGACGGCGGGCCCGCCGGTCATCTCCGCCCGCTCTCCCCGGCCCCGCCGAGGTAGGCCTCGGCCACCCGGGGGTCCCGGCGGAGCTCGGCGGCGGGCCCGTCGAGGACGCACTCACCGTTCTCGATCACGTAGCCGCGGTGCGCGATCCCGAGGGCGGCGACGGCGTTCTGCTCGACCAGCAGCACCGAGGTGCCCTGGGCGTTGATGCCCGCGATGAGCTCCATGACCGAGGCGACCACCAGGGGCGCCAGGCCCATGGAGGGCTCGTCGAGCAGCAGCAGCCGGGGTCCGGTGACGAGCGCCCTGCCGATGGCGAGCATCTGCTGCTCGCCGCCCGACAGCGTGCCGCCCTGCTGTGCGCGCCGCTCGGCCAGGCGGGGCAGCACCTCGTAGACGCGGTCGATCCGCGCGCGGAGCTCCGCCTGGTCGCGGACGAGGTAACCGCCCAGCTGGAGGTTCTCGTGGACGCTGAGCGTGCTGAAGATCCTGCGGCCCTCCGGGACGTGCACCAGGCCGCGCGCGGTGATCCTGTGCGGTTTCTCCCTGGTGATCCCCTTCCCGTCGAAGGTCACCCTGCCGCCGCTGGGCCGCAGCAGTCCCGAGATCGCGGACAGCGTGGTGGTCTTGCCCGCGCCGTTGTTGCCCAGCAGGGCGACGATCTCGCCCTCGGCGACGCCGAGGGACAGGCCGCGCAGGGCGTGTACGCCGCCGTAGTGGACGTCCAGCCCGTCGATGTCAAGCATGGGCGTCTCCCCCGGCGGTGCCGTCCTTCCCCTCGGTCTCCCCGCCCGTGCCGCCTTCCGCCGCGCGGTCCTTCCCGGCGCCGTCTCTCCTTACGCCGTCTCTCCCCACGCCGTCTTTCCCGTTCGTCGTGGTCCCGCCGGTTTCGCCCCCGGTGGCGGCGGTGTCACCACCGAGGTAGGCCTCGATGACGGCGGGGTCGCGCCGGACGTCCTCGGGGCGGCCGTCGGCGATCTCCCTGCCGAAGTTGAGCACGACCACGCGCTCGGAGACCTCCATGACCAGGCCCATGTCGTGCTCGATGAGCACGATGGCCACCCCCAGCGCCTGGACGCGCCGGATCAGGTCGAGCATCTCGGCCTTCTCGCCCCGGTTGAGCCCGGCCGCGGGTTCGTCCAGCAGCAGCAGGTCGGGGCGGCGGGCCAGGGCACGGGCGATCTCCGTACGGCGCTGCTCACCGTAGGGGAGGTTTCCGGCCCGCCCGTACCGGTCGCCGCGCAGGCCGACGAAGTCCAGCCAGTGGTGGGCCTGCTCGGTGCACTCACGCTCGGAGCGCCGGTAGCGCGGGGTGTGCAGCAGGGCGTCCAGGACACTCTGGCGCAGCCACAGGTGCGATCCGGCGCGTACGTTGTCCAGGACCGACAGCTCCCCGAACAGCCGCAGGTTCTGGAAGGTCCGCGCGACGCCCAGGCCCGCGATGGCCGAGGGCCGCAACCCCGGCAGGTCCCTGCCGCGCAGGGTGATCCGGCCGGAGGTCGGCCGGTAGAAGCCGGTGACGCAGTTGAAGGCCGACGTCTTGCCCGCCCCGTTGGGCCCGATCACCGAAACGATCTCCGCCTCGTCCACCGAGAACGACAGGCCGTCGATGGCCACCAGCCCGCCGAAGGTCAGGCGCAGGTCGGCCACGCTCAGCAGGCTCACGGGACCTCCTTGGAACGGGCCGGCCAGATCCCCTGCGGTCGCAGGAGCATGAAGGCGATGAGGAGTACGCCGAACAGGAAGAACCGGTAGTCGGCGAGGTCGCGCAGGATCTCCGGCAGGACACTGATCACGACGGCGCCGACGACGACGCCGGGCGTCGAGCCCATGCCGCCCAGGACCACGGCCATCAGCACCAGCGCCGACGACAGGAAGGTGAAACTGCCCGGCGAGATGGCCGACAGCTGCGCGGCGAACAGCACCCCGGCCAGGCCGCCCCAGACCGCCCCGGCGATGTAGGCGGCGAGCTTGACCCGGTAGGTGTGCACGCCCATCGCCTCGGCGGCGTCCTCGTCTTCCCTGACGAAGCGCCAGGCCCGGCCCAGGCGGGAGCGGCCCAGCCGCGCCGCGCCGAGGACGGCCAGCGAGACGACGGCCACGGTGACGTAGTAGAAGGCCGCGGGATGCTCGACCAGGTGCGGGATGCCGTAGATGCCCGAGGGCCCGCCGGTGACGTCCAGGTTGTTGGCGGTGATTCGGATGATCTCACCGAAGCCGAGGGTCACGATGGCGAGGTAGTCGCTGCGCAGGCGCAGGGTCGGGGCGCCGATGACGATCCCGGCGACGACCGTGACCACGAGCACGGCGGGCACCGTGGCGAGCAGCGGCAGGTCGAAGCGGGTGGCCAGCACGCCGCTGGTGTAGGCGCCGACCGCGAAGAAGGCGACGTAGCCCAGGTCGAGCAGGCCGCAGTAGCCGACCACGATGTTCAGCCCGGCGGCGAGCATCACGGCGATGGCCGCGCTGGTCATGACCGACAGCGCGTACGGCGTGGCGTCGACGAAGGGGGCCAGCAGCGCGACCAGCAGCCCGGCGAGCCCGGCCCACCGGTTCCGCATCAGCCTCGACGCCCGGCTGGGCGGCCTGCCGGTGCCGAGGCGGCGGACCCCGGTCGCGGCGGGCCCGGCGGGTCCGGTGGACTCACCGAGCCCGGCAGGCCCGGTCATACGCGCTCCGTGACGCGCTCGCCGAGCAGACCGGTGGGCCGCACCGTCAGGAACAGGATCAGCACCCCGAAGGCGAACACGTCGCGCCACTCACCGCCCAGCCAGAACGTGCCGAACGACTCCAGCAGCCCGAGCAGCAGGCCGCCGAGCATCGTGCCGGGGATGTTGCCGATGCCCCCGATGACGGCCGCCGTGAAGGCCTTGAGCCCGATCAGGAAGCCCATCATGAAGTCGATCTTCCCGTAGTAGGCCCCGGCCATCACGCCCGCGGCCCCCGCCAGCGCCGAGCCGACGAAGAAGGTGCGGGAGATCACCGCGTTGACGTCGACGCCCATCAGCGCGCTGGTGCGCGGGTCCAGCGCGATGGCCCGCATGGCCCGGCCCTCGCGGGTGCGGGTGACCAGCAGGTTGAGCCCGGCCATGAGGAGCACCGCCACGCCGATCAGGACGATCTGCTGCACGGTGAGCCTGGCCCCGAGGATCTCCATCGAGGTGCCGCCCAGCCGTACCGGGTAGACCCTCGGGTCGGCCCCGGCCACCGCGCGCATCCCGTACTCCAGGGCGAAGGAGGCCCCGACCGCGGTGATCAGCAGGGACAGCCGCGGGGCGCGGCGGAGCGGGCGGTAGGCGATCCGCTCCAGCGCCACCCCGGCCAGGCCGGTGACGACCATGGTCGCCAGGAGCACCGCGAGCAGCAGCGGCAGGGCCGTCGAGGAGGACACGCCGCCGACCGCGCCGAGGATGGCGAAACCGGCGAACGCGCCGAGCATGTACAGGTCGCCGTGGGCGAAGTTGAGCAGCTTGATGATCCCGTAGACCATGCTGTACCCCAGGGCGACCAGGGCGTAGAACGAGCCGACGAACAGCCCGTTCCAGACGAGCTGCGTCACCGGAGGGCGTCCTGCAGGGCGAACCCGTCGCCCTTGACGACGAGGATCTGGAAGCCGCCGTTGGCCAGGGTGTGCTCGGGGGTGAACTTCAGCGGCCCGGAGAACATCGAGAAGCCGTCGATCGCCTCGAGCGCCGCGATGACCTTGTCGCCGTCGGTGGACCCCGCCTTGGTGACCGCCTCGGCGGCGAGCCGCACCGCGTCGTAGGCCTGGTTGGAGTACGGGCCCGGCTCGGAGGCGTACTTCTTCTTGTACGCCTCGATCCAGCCCTCCGCGCCCTGGAGGGTGTCGGGCGTCTGGGTCATCGTGGCGTAGAGTCCCTCGGCGGCCTCGTCTCCGGCGATCTCCACCAGCTTGGGGGAGACCGAGCCGTCGCCGACCATGATGGAGCCCTCGTACCCGGCCTGCCGGAGCTGGCGCGCGATCAGGCCGCCCTCCTGGAAGTAGCCGGTCCAGTAGACGAAGTCGGGCTTCTTGGCCAGCACGTTGGTGATGTTGGCGCTGTAGTCGCTCTCCTTCGGGGTGACCGCCTCGGTGATCACGGCCTCGGCTCCGCCGGGGGTCTCCAGGAGGGCCTGGGTACGCAGCGCGATGTCCTTGGAGTAGCTGGTGTTGTCGTGCATGAGCGCGACACTCCCGGACCCCTGCTTGGTGATCCACTTCTCTGCGGCCTCGGCCTGCTGGGAGCCCGTGCCGTTGATCAGGAAGACGTGCTTGAGCTTCTGGTCGACCAGCTCCTGGGAGTTGGCGGCCGGGATGATCATCGGGATTCCGGCCTTGCCGAAGATCGGCAGGGTGGGGAGCGTCGCGCCGGAGCAGTAGCCGCCCACGGAGACGTCGATCCCCTCGGTGACCAGCTTGTTGGCGCCCGCCGCGGCGGACTGGGCGTCACAGGCGTCGTCGGCGGTCCTCAGCTCCAGCTTGCGGCCGAGCACACCGCCCTTGGCGTTGATCTCGTCGACCGCGAGCCGCGCCGCGTTGCTCATGTAGGGGCCGATGGCGGCCTCACTGCCCGACTGCGGGATCAGCATGCCGAGGACGATCGGCTCGTCCTTCGCGGCGGCCGTCTGGCCTCCGCCTCCGTCACCGAGCAGCCCCTGGCCGCATCCGGTGACCAGGAGGCCGAGAACGGCCAGCGACGTGAAGCACTTCAGGGGGATGGCACGCATATGCGGCTCCTCACATCTGGTGATGTGTGATATTGCACGTGCGATACACGTACACGTCAAGGGCCGAAACAAGACCGTTAGCGTTGAGACGCCGTTTCCCCGTGACGCGCCACCCACCGGAGATGGCGACGTATCCGCAGATCAGAGGAGGAATCCCGCGGGGAACGGGTCGCGGGGGTCGAGGAAGTACTGGGCGGTGCCGGTGACCCACGCCCGCCCGGTGATGGCCGGAACCACCGCGGGCAGGCCCGCCACCTCCGTCTCCCCCACGAGCCGCCCGACGAAGCGGGTACCGATGAACGACTCGTTCACGAAGTCGGTCTCCAGGGGGAGTTCGCCCCTGGCGTGCAGCTGGGCCATCCGGGCGCTGGTGCCGGTGCCGCACGGCGAGCGGTCGAACCAGCCGGGGTGGATCGCCATCGCGTGCCGCGAGTGCCGGGCGTCCGCGCCGGGCGCGGTGAACTGCACGTGGTGACAGCCCCGGATGCCGGGGTCCAGCGGATGGACGGGCTCGTCCCGCTCGTTGATCGCCTCCATGATCGCCAGGCCCGTGTCGAGGATCCGCTGCCTGTGCGCGCGATCGAACGGCAGGTCCACGGACTCGACGGGCAGGATCGCGTAGAAGTTGCCGCCGTAGGCGAGGTCGTAGACGACCTCCCCGACACCGGGCACCTTGACCACCCGGTCCAGCCCCGCGCTGAAGGAGGGCACGTTGGTGATGGTCACCTCCTCGGCGGCGCCGTCCTCGACCCGGACCTCGGCGACGACCAGCCCGGCGGGGGTGTCCAGCCGGATGACGGTGACCGGTTCGGTCACCTCGACCATCCCCGTCTCGACGAGGACGGTGGCGACGCCGATGGTGCCGTGCCCGCACATGGGCAGGCAGCCGGAGACCTCGATGTAGAGCACGCCGTAGTCGGCGTCGGGCCGGGTGGGCGGTTGCAGGATGGCCCCGCTCATCGCCGAGTGGCCGCGCGGCTCGTACATGAGCAGGGTGCGGACGTGGTCCATCTCGGCCAGGAAGTGCTCGCGCCGCTCGGCCATGGTCGCGCCGGGGATGACCCCCACTCCCCCGGTGATCACCCGGGTGGGCATGCCCTCGGTGTGGGAGTCCACCGCGTGGAAGACCCTCTTCGTTCTCATCGACTCTCCTCGCGGGAAAGGGTACGGGACGGGTCTGGCGCGGGCCCTAGCGCAGTCCCTCGGCCAGGGCCTTCTCCGTGGCGGCGCGTACGGCGGCCTCCTGCTCGGGGGCGAGGCCGAGCCTGGGCGGGCGGCACGGTCCGCCGTTACGCCCGGCCAGGTCCATGGAGAGCTTGATCGCCTGGACGAACTCCGGCCTGGAGTCCCAGCGAAGCAGCGGGTGCAGCGCGCGGTAGAGCGGCAGCGCGGTCGCCGTGTCCCCCGAGGCGGCCGCCCGGTACAGGGCCACGGTCGACTCGGGCAGCGCGTTGGGGAATCCGGCCACCCAGCCGACCGCCCCGGCGGTGACCAGCTCCAGCAGCACGTCGTCGGCCCCGGCCAGCACGTCCAGCCCGGGGGCGAGCTCGGCGATCTCGTAGATCCGGCGGACGTCCCCGCTGAACTCCTTGACCCCGGCGATCAGGCCCTCGGCGTGGAGGGTGGCCAGCAGCCGGGGGGTGAGGTCCACCCGGGTGTCGAAGGGGTTGTTGTAGGCCACCACCGGCAGACCGGCCGAGGCCACCTCGCGGTAGTGCTCCACCACGGTCCTGTCGTCGGCGCGGTAGGCGTTCGGCGGGAGCAGCATCACCGCGCGGCATCCGGCCTCACCGGCCTGTTCGGCCCAGCGCCGGGCCTCCAGGGCTCCGTAGGCGGCAACGCCCGGCATGACGCGGTCGCCGCCGACGGCCGCGACCGCGGTCTCCACGACCGAGGCCCGCTCCTCGGGGGTGAGCGTCTGGTACTCGCCCAGCGACCCGTTCGGCACGACGCCGTCGCACCCGGAGGCGACCAGCCACCGGCAGTGCTCGGCGTAGCCGTCCAGGTCGACGGAGAGGTCCGCGCCCAGGGGCAGCGCGGTGGCCACCGTCACACCGTGCCAGGGCTTCACGGGGGTCGTCATGGTTCGTCCTTCCGAGGGGTTTCCCGCCGATTCGCGTTCGGATCCGAGTCCGGGAGGACCTCCGCGTGGTCCGGGCGCGAGGGGATCCCCGGCTCGCCCGGCTCCGCGGAGGTCTCCCGCCGATCCGAGGAGGCCCGTGGCCGCGCGGCGAGGTCGCCGAGCCTGACGGGCTGGGCGATCGGGCGCCGGGGCGGCGCGGGGTCCTCACCGGCGAGGCACGCGACCGCGTAGCCGCACATCCTGCCCTGGCACCACCCCATCCCCGGGCGCGCCAGAAGCTTGACGGAGCGCGCGTCGACGGCCCCCATGGCCTGAGCCTCCCGTACGGCCGACAGGGGCACCTCCTCGCAGCGGCACACGAGCGTGTCGTCGCGGAGCCACTCCTGCCAGCCGGGCCGTACCGGGTAGGCGTCCATCAGGGCGTGCGCGAAGGCGGCGAGCCGGTTCCTGCGCCGGGACAGGGCCGGGTCGGGCGGCACCGGGCGGCCCAGGTCCGCGGCGGCGGACCTGCCCGCGATGCGCCCCTCCACCTCGGCGAGCGCCGCCCCGCCGACCCCGGTGGACTCCCCCGCCGCGTAGACGCCGGGCACGCCGGTACGCATGCCCTCGTCCACCGCGACGACCGGGCTGCCGTCGGGGTCGCGGCGGGTGGCGCAGTCCAGCTGGACCGGCAGGTCGAGCTGGGGGACGAACCCGTAGCCGCAGGCGAGGGTGTCGCACTCGACGGTCCGCGTCGAGACCGGCCGCCAGTCGCCGTCCAGGCTCGCCACGGTGACGTGGGTCAGCGCGGTGTCGCCGTGCGCGGCGACCACCGCCTCGCGGCGGCGGTACGGGATCCGGTGGCGGGCCAGCCGCGCCCCGTACCCGAGGGCCTCCCGGGCCCGTCCCGCGACGAGCAGCGGGTGCCTGGCGAGCCCGAACCCGCCACCGGCCTCGTGGACGCCGAGCACCCGGGCCCCCGCGTCCGCCAGGCCCGCGGCGACCGGGAGCAGGAACGGGCCGGTTCCGGCGACCACGATCCTGCGTCCCGCGAGGACCAGGTCGCCCTTGAGCAGCGCCTGCGCGCCGCCCGCGGTGAGCACCCCCGGCAGGTCCCAGCCGGGGAACGGCAGCGGCCGGTCGTACGCGCCGGTGGCGATCAGCAGCCCGCGCGCGGTCACCGTCCGGGGCCGCTCCTCGCGATCTCCCTCCAGGCACCGTACGGTGATCGTCCCGTCCGCGCGTTCGACCGCCCAGACCCGATGGCGCGTCAGCACCTCGGCGCGCTCGCGGAGCGTCTCCCACTGGCGGGTGAATCTGCCGAGGCCGTGGTGGAGCGCGCCGGGCCGTGCGGCGTGGAAACCCTCGGCGGGGTGCCGGAAGTACTGGCCGCCCGGCCTGGCGGCCCCGTCGATCAGCACGACGTCCAGCCCGGCCAGGGCGGCGGTGAGCGCGCCCGCGACCCCGGCGGGACCGGCGCCGACCACGGCGAGGTCGTGAATCCGCGTCATCGGCCGCTCACCCCTCCGTACCGGGGGTACCGGGGGCGCCGGGAGCGGACGCACCCGGGGCGGGCGGCTCGCCGTCCGTCGGCTCCCCCGGCCCGGCCCCGGCCTCGTTGTCCGGGTCCTCCTGGGCCTCCGGGCCCTGAGTCGGGGGTGGAGAACCGCCGGTGGTGACCGTGTCTCCCGGGAGGGCCTCGGTCAGGCAGGCACGCAGGGACGGGATCCCGTTCACCGTGACCAGGCAGTCGAAACAGACCCCGATGCCGCAGAACAGCCCGCGCGGGCGCCCGCCGAACCTGGTGGTGCGCCAGGAGCGGACGCCCGCGCCGTGCATGGCGGCGCCGACGGTCTGGCCGGGGACCACCGGGACGGGAGCGCCGTCCACGCTGATCTCGAACCCCGGCTCGGGCCGCGCCCCCACCAGGCGGTACGGGTCCCTCATCGGACACCTCCGCCGGGAAGGCGTCGAATCCGGCCTGGGCCGCAGAAGCGTGGGTCTCGGGAAGCCATGCCTTGGGAAGCCGGGCCTTGGGAAGCCGGGCCTCGGGAGCAGGTCAAGATGCCTCCCGGGGGAAGCGGTCCGGGCGGAAGGGGGTGAGGTCCAGGTCGGGGCGGAGCCCGGCGAGGAGCTGGGCGATCAGGTGGCCGGTGGCCGGGGCCAGGCCGATGCCCGCCCCCTCGTGGCCGCAGGCGTGGTACAGCCCCGGAACCCGGGGATCCTCCCCGATCACCGGGAGGTGGTCGGGGCAGTAGGGGCGGAAGCCGCAGTAGGCGCGGATCACCCGGTACGCCGCCAGGGCGGGGAACAGCTCCACGGCCTGGCGGGCGAGACGTTCGAGCACCGGGACGGAGACCGTGCGGTCGAAGCCGACCCGCTCGCGGCTGGCGCCGATGAGCACCGGCCCCGACGGGGTGCTCTCCACGACGGCGGACGCCTCCAGCCCCTCCGAGTCGCTCGCCACCGAGGTGGCGTAAGCGGCGGTGTAGACCTTGTGCCTGATCAGCGTTCCGGCGAGCGGCTCGGTGACCAGGATGAAGCCGCGCCTGGGCAGGATCGGGACGCGCACACCGGCCAGCGCGGCGATCTCGCCGCCCCAGGTGCCCGCGGCGTTGACGACGGCTCCGGCGAGGATGTCGCCGTGGTCGGTGGTGACCCCGGTGACCCGGTCACCGTCGCGGACGAAGCCGGTCACCGTGACGCCGGTACGCAGCATCAGGGCACCGTGGCCGAACCGCTCGGCCCCCCTCCGGATGAGCCTGGCCGCCGCCAGCATGGGCTGGACCTGGGCGTCCTGCGGGTAGAACACGCCTCCGGCGAGCCCTTTCGCCAGGTGGGGCTCGTAGTCGCCGAGTTCGCCCGGGGCGACGGCGACGTGCTCGACGCCCTGCTCTCCCGCCAGGCCGGTGAGCGCCTCCAGGATCTCGTCCGTCTCGGCGACCACCAGGCCGCCCTTGGCCTCGAACTCGAACCCCCCGCCCGGCTCGAACCCCGCGCCGCCCGGCGCGACCCGGCCCGGTGACCCCGCCCCGGACCCGGCACCACCCGCTCCGCCGTCACTCGCCCCGGACCCGGCACCGGCACCACCCGCTCCAGCACCGGCACCGGCCCCACCGGCGTGCCCGCCCCCCGGTCCACCCTCGGAGCCGATCCGGGAGTCGGCTCCGGCCAGGTCTCGCCAGAGCCGGTTGGAGAGCAGCGCCAGGTCGAGTTCGGGGCCCGGTTTCTTGTCGGAGACCAGGATGTTGCCCTCGCCCGCCCCCGTCGTGCCGCCCGCCACCGCCCCCCTGTCGACGACCAGCACGTCCAGCCCCGCACGGGCGGCGTAGTAGGCGCAGGCGGCACCGACGACCCCGGCGCCGACGACCACGACGTCCGGCATGCCTCACCTCGCTCCCGCACCTCGGGCTCGCCAGTACTATGTCACATACCTTTTAGCCGATCAATGCACCAGAACGGACATCGCAGAGGTTTCCTCGGCTCACGCCCACCCCTACCCCCTGACCCGTACAGCACGCCGTCCCGGGGGGGGCACGCCCCGTACTGGCGGCCGTCCCCGGGGTCCGAGGCGGGACCGCGCACCTCGCCGCCTAGCATGTGAGCCGTGAACCACCTCCTTGACAAGGCCCGCCGGTATGCCGTGGGGCCGCCGACCTTCCTCACCCTGCGCCGCTGGGCGCTGGCGGCGGTCGTCGTCAACGTCGGGATCACGGTGACGGGCGCCGCGGTGCGGGTCAGCGGGTCGGGCCTCGGCTGCCCGACCTGGCCCCGGTGCACGCCGGAGAGCTTCGTCCCGGTGGCCCACGCCGACATCTCACCGCTGAACATGGCGATCGAGTTCGGCAACCGGTTGCTGACCTTCCTGGTGCTGGCCGTCGGCGTGGCCTGCCTGGTCGCCGCCCTGCGGCTGCCGGCTCGCCGCCCCGATCTGGTCAGGCTCGCCTGGCTGCAGCCGATCGGCGTCGCCTTCCAGGGGCTCTGGGGCGGCCTGGTCGTGCGCAGCGCGCTCAACCCGGTCACCGTGAGCGTGCACTTCCTGGTCTCCATCGGCATGATCGCCGCGGCGTACGCGCTCTACGCCCGCTCCGCCGAGGACGGGAGCGGGCGCTGGAACGAGGACTCGCGGCAGCGGGTCCACCGCCACGTCCGCACGCTCGTCCTCGCGCTCGTCGCCGCCGTGTTCGTCCTGCTCGTCGTGGGCGTGGTGGTGACCGGCACCGGGCCGCACTCCGGGGACGAGATGGCCTCCCGGTTCGGCTTCGACATCGAGACCGTGGCGAGGATCCACGCCGACGTCGCCTACGTGGTGGTCGGCCTCACCTTCGCGCTGGCGTTCGCGCTGCACATCACCGACGCGCCCGGACCCGCCCGGCGGGCCGCCTGGACGCTGCTGGGCGTGGAGGCGGCGCAGGGGGTCGTCGGATACGTCCAGTACTTCCTGGGCGTGCCCGCGGCCCTGGTCAACCTGCACGTGCTCGGCGCGACCCTGGTGTGGGTCTGCGCGCTGCGGGTGGTCTTCGCGACCGGCCCGCGCGGGCCGGGGGACGCCTCGGAGGCGGTTACCGGCGAGCTCGACGCCGTCCGCGTCTGACTGCGCCGTACACCGCCGTACACCACCCCTCGCCGTCCGCGCCCGACCCCCCGTACGCCAGCCCTGCGCCGCCCCCTGCCGCCCCGCGCCGCCCGCACGCGACGCCGCCCGCACTCGACGCGGTCCCGGTACGGCTGGACAATGATCGGATGTCGTTGTCACGCACCACCATGCGGCGCTGCTACCAGGGCGCCGTGCTGCTGAGCGTCCTGGCCATCGCCCCGATCACCTGGGCCTGGCTGACCAGCTCCGGGCACCGGGCGGTCGCCGACTCCTCCCCCGGCTGGGTGGCCGGAGTTCCCGAGGCCCCGGTGGCGCTGGTGCTCGGGGCGGGCGTCATCAGGGGCGCCCCCACCCCCATGCTGGCCAGGCGGCTGGACATCTCCGCGCAGCTCCACCGGGCGGGCAAGGTCAAGGCGATCCTGCTCTCCGGCGACAACAGCCGCGCGGAGTACGACGAGCCGACCGTGATGCGCGACTACCTGCTGGCGAGCGGCGTACCGGCCGGGGCGCTCGTCCTCGACTACGCGGGCTTCGACACCTGGGACTCGTGCGTGCGGGCCCGTACCGTGTTCGGCGCCACCAAGGTCACCGTGGTCACCCAGGTGTTCCACCTGCCCAGGGCGGTCACCCTGTGCCGTACGGCGGGCCTCGACACCTTCGGCGTGGGCGACGACTCGTCCAAGCGGTGGGTGTCCACCTACGCTCTCGCCGTCCGCGAGTTCCTCGCCTCGGCGAAGGGGCTCGTCGACTCCGTGCTCCTCGACTCGCGGCCCGTCTTCCCCGGCCCGCGCGAGACCACCCTGGAGACCGCGCTCCGGCGGGGGTGACCCCCGTCCCACGGGTGGAACGGCCTGCCCCCTACGGGTGACCGGCGGCGCCTCCCCGCGGATGGGGCGGGCCGCCGGAGGCGTGGCCCGCCGGAGCGTTCCCGGCCGCGTCCTGCGCGGGGAACTGGGCGCGAGCACCGGCCATGCACTCCAGCAGCGCCCGCTGCTCCTCGTTGAACGTGCGCTCGTCGATCACGTGGCCCCTGGCCCGCTCGTGGAGCAGGCCGAGCTCGGTCGCCGCGAGCTGGTAGTCGCTCATCGCCCGCAGGGCCCTCCTGCCGCCGTGCTTCCTGGCCCACTGCCGGGCCTGGCGGCGGCTGGGCAGGGACGAGAGCATCGCGACGTCGCCCGAGGACACCAGCCCCGTCGCCCAGTAGGCGGGCAGGTAGGTCTGGATGAGCGCGATGATGCGCTTGCGGTCGCGGAAGATGATCCAGACCAGCGCGAACAGCACGGCCATCAGCAGCAGGTAGGCGACGGCCAGGCCACCGATGCCGACGTAGGTGGCGAAACCGTTCCAGATGCCGTGCAGCAGCATCGCGCCGATCCATCCGGCGGCGATGACGAAGATCCGGCCGGGGCCCCGGCGCTGCGCCGCGTAGGCCACCGCGACACCGATCATGGAGGTGAACAGCGGGTGCGCGAACGGCGAGAGGATCCCCCGCAGCACCACGGTCACCGCCAGTCCCTGCGCGCCCAGCTCGTCGAGCGCGGCCACGTAGTAGCTGACGTTCTCGCTCATGGCGAAGCCGAGGCCGACCATGCTGGCGTAGATGATGCCGTCGGTGGGCCCGTCCAGCTCGGCGCGCTTGAACCTGAGCAGGCCCAGCAGGACCAGGCCCTTCATCGTCTCCTCGACCACCGGGGCGCCGAAGGTGGCGGTGATGTTGCGCGCGTAGTCGTAGCCCAGCTGGACGGTGTTCTCGATGTAGAGCAGGTTGAAGGAGTTGATCACCCCGGCGACCAGGACCGCCACGCCCGCGCCCCAGGCGAACGCGAAGATCAGGTTGCCGCGCGGCTCGGGCTCGATGCGGTCGAGCGCGAGCACCGCGGCCAGCAGCACCGGGACGGGCGCCAGCGCGAGGCCCAGGGCGATGAAGAAGTAGACCGGGTCGCCGTTCAGCACGTCGAAGGAGAACGACACCAGGGCGCACAGCCCCGCCAGGACGAGCCCGGCGATCAGCGTGACCGACGGGCGGTCCTTGAGCACCCAGCGGGGATCATGGCCGGCCATGTGGCCACCGTAACCGTTGGCGCCGACCCCACGGATCGAACCTGGAGATTGCCCCCCAAAGGCTGGCGCATTCCACCCTGCCGCCGGGACCCTGACGAACCCGGCGAACCCGGCTGGTCTCCGCGAATCCCGGAACCATGCCGAGTGATGGGCCGCCCGTGCGGCCGGAGCCGGAATCCGGCTCCCAGGGTCTCCCGAAGCCCACGAACCACCCTCCCCACGGCCAGGCCCTCCCCTGGCCGGTCAAGAAAACATCTTTCCCCGGGAGACGTCTCCCCCGCGGCCGGGGCGCGGAAACGGGCGCACCGGAGGAGACCGTACGCGCGAGACGGCTCGGACGGGCATCGGACAAATATCAGGCGGACATCAGACGAACATCGAGTCGATGGCGACGGCCAGGAAAAGCAGCGCCAGATAGGCGTTGGACCAGTGGAAGAAGCGCATCGGGCGCAGGTCGACACCGGTCTTGCCCGCGTTGACCCGGCCGAGGAGGCGGTGGACCTCCCACAGGCAGGCGGCGCCGAGGACGGCGGCCACCACGGGATACAGGAGGGTGGTCCCGGCGATCGGCCACAGCAGCAGCGAGCAGAGCACCGTGGCCCAGGTGTAGACGATGCTCTCCAGCACCACGCGGCGCTCGGTGGCGACCACCGGGAGCATGGGGACCTTCGCCGCCGCGTAGTCCTCCTTGTAGCGCATGGCGAGGGTCCAGGTGTGCGGCGGCGTCCAGAAGAACACCACGCCGAAGAGCACCACGGGGGCCCAGGCGAGGCCGCCGGTGACGCCCGCCCAGCCGATCAGCACCGGCATGCAGCCGGCGATGCCCCCCCACACCACGTTCTGCGGGGTCCGCCGCTTGAGGATCATCGAGTAGACGAGCACGTAGAACAGGTTCGCGGCCAGCGACAGGCCCGCGGCGAGCCAGTTCACCGTCAGGCCGAGTCCAAGGGTGGACAGCGCGCCGAGGATGATCCCGAAGATCAGCGCGTTCGTCGGCGGCACCAGGTCACGGGCGAGCGGGCGGCGCCGGGTGCGGCGCATGGCCGCGTCGATGTCACGGTCGATGTAGCAGTTCAGCGCGTTCGCGCTGCCGGCCGACAGGGTGCCGAACACCAGGGTGTTGACGGCGATCCACAGCGGCGGCAGGCCCTTGGCCGCCAGGAACATCACCGGTAGCGTCGTGATCAGCAGCAGCTCGATGATCCGCGGCTTCGTGAGGGCGACGTACGCCCTCACGACGTCGCCGAAGGAGCGCGGCGCGGCCTCGGGGGCCGTGCCCGCCTCGGGCGGGGCCGTCGATTGCTTGTCGGTGAGCACCATCTAAGGCGCTTCCAGCACGTGCGGGGTCAACGCGTAACCTCTGATTAGAGCGGATCCGTGAATGCGGGCACCAGCCAGCCTTGAGGACTCACTGTAGTTGCAGGGGGGGTCGGTCCCGGCACGGGGTGCGGAAGCGGCGCGAGGGGGCTCCCGCGAGGGAGGCGCGCACCGCCTGCGAATCCCGCGGACCCGCCCCGGGCCGACCTACGCCACGGTAGCCAGGTCGAAACCGTTAGGGTCCGGTGTGGGCGGGAAATACCAGACCGGCGCCACCATCACACGATTAGATCCGGAGATCGAGCACTTGAGCAGTGAACTCGTGCCAGCCCTCGAATGGAGCGACCTGGACCGCCGTGCGGTCGACGTCGTACGGGCCCTGGCCATGGACGCGGTAGAGAAGGCGGGATCGGGTCACCCCGGCACCGCGATGAGCCTGGCGCCGGCCGCGTACCTGCTGTTCCAGCAGGTGATGCGACACGATCCGTCAGACCCCTCGTGGGTGGGCCGTGACCGGTTCGTCCTTTCCGCGGGTCACAGCAGCCTGACCCTCTACATCCAGCTCTTCCTGTCGGGGTACGGCCTCAGCCTGGACGACCTCAAGGGGTTGCGCCAGTGGGAGAGCCTGACCCCGGCCCACCCCGAGCACGGCCACACCATCGGTGTCGAGACCACCACGGGCCCGCTCGGCCAGGGGATCGGCAACGCGGTCGGCATGGCGATGGCCGCCCGCCGCGAGCGCGGCCTGTTCGACCCGGACGCCGCGCCGGGCGCGAGCCCGTTCGACCACCACATCTGGTGCATCGCCTCCGAGGGCGACATCGAGGAGGGCATCAGCCACGAGGTGAGCTCCCTCGCGGCCCACCAGCGGCTGGGCAACCTGACCGTCGTCTTCGACAGCAACCACATCTCGATCGAGGACGACACCCAGATCGCGCTGAGCGAGGACGTCGTCGCGCGCTACGAGGCGTACGGCTGGCACACCCAGACCGTCGACTGGACCCAGACGGGCGACTACGTCGAGGACGTCGAGGCGCTGCACCAGGCGCTGGAGGCCGCCCGCGCCGAGACGGGCAGGCCGTCGTTCATCCGGCTGCGCACGATCATCGGCTGGCCCGCCCCCAACAAGAAGAACACCGGCAAGATCCACGGTTCGGCGCTGGGCGCCGACGAGGTCGCCGCGACCAAGAAGATCCTCGGCTTCGACGTCGAGAAGAGCTTCGACGTCCCCGCCGAGGTCCTGGAGCACGCCCGCGAGGTCGTCAAGCGCGGCCGGGCCGTGCGCGCCGAGTGGGACGAGCTCTACCAGAGCTGGCGCGAGGCCAACCCCGAGCGCGCCGCCGAGTTCGACCGCATCTCCGCGCGCAGGCTCCCCGACGGCTGGACCGGGGCGCTGCCGTCCTTCGAGGTCGGCTCCTCCATCGCCACCCGCAAGGCCTCCGGCGAGGTGCTCAGCGCCCTCGCGCCGGTGCTGCCCGAGCTGTGGGGCGGCTCGGCCGACCTGGCCGAGTCCAACAACACCACGATGAAGGGCGAGCCGTCCTTCGTCCCCGAGGAGTTCCAGACCAAGGCGTTCCCCGGCGGCCCCTACGGCCGCACGCTGCACTTCGGCATCCGCGAGCACGGCATGGGGGCGATCCTCAACGGCATCGCGCTGCACGGCGGCACCCGCCCGTACGGTGGCACGTTCCTGGTGTTCAGCGACTACATGCGCCCGGCCGTGCGGCTGGCGGCGCTGATGGGGCTGCCGGTCACCTACGTGTGGACGCACGACTCCATCGGTCTGGGCGAGGACGGCCCGACGCACCAGCCCGTCGAGCAGCTGTGGTCGCTGCGCGCGATCCCCGGCCTCGACGTGGTCCGCCCGGCCGACGCCAACGAGACGGCCGCCGCCTGGCGGGTCGTGCTGCAGCACAACGACCGCCCGGCCGCGCTGGCGCTGACCCGCCAGAACCTGCCGGTCTTCGAGGGCACCGGCGACGCGGAGAAGGTCGCCCGCGGCGGTTACGTCCTGCGGGACGCCTCCGACGGGCAGCCCTCGGTGATCCTGATCGGCACCGGCTCCGAGGTCGAGATCGCCCTCGGGGCCCGCGAGATCCTGGAGGCGGAGGGCATCGCCACCCGGGTCGTGTCGATGCCGTGCGTGGAGTGGTTCCAGGCCCAGGACGCGGCCTACCGGCAGACGGTGGTGCCCACCTCGGTGCGCGCCCGCGTGGCGGTGGAGGCGGGAATCTCGCTGGGCTGGCGGGAGTTCGTGGGAGATGAGGGCGTGGTGGTCGGCCTGGAGCACTTCGGTGCCTCGGCCCCCTACAAGACCCTCTACGAGCAGTTCGGCCTCACCGCCGAGCGCGTGGCCGCCGCCGCCAAGGCGAGCCTCGCCAAGACCGGAGCCGACAAGGGCGAGACGACGGGAAACTGATCATGAGTGAGATCCTGAAGAAGCTCTCCGGGCAGGGCGTCTCCATCTGGCTGGACGACATCAGCCGCGAGCGCCTGCGTACGGGCAACCTGCAGTCCCTGATCACCGACAGGCAGGTGGTCGGTGTCACCTCCAACCCGACGATCTTCGCGTCGGCGCTGAGCAAGGGCGACGCCTACGACGGCCAGCTGCACGACCTGAAGATCCGCGGTGTCGACGTCGAGGAGGCCGTGCGGGCCATCACCACGTACGACATCCGCTGGGCCGCCGACGTGCTGAGGCCGGTCTTCGACGCCAGCGGCCAGGTGGACGGCCGGGTGTCGATCGAGGTCGACCCGCGCCTGTCCAAGGACACCGACAAGACCGTCGCCGAGGCGCGCGCGCTGTGGTGGCTGGTCGACCGGCCCAACCTGTTCATCAAGATCCCCGCCACCGTCGAGGGTCTGCCCGCGATCACCCAGGCGATCTCCGAGGGCATCAGCGTCAACGTCACGCTGATCTTCTCCCTGGAGCGCTACCGCGCCGTGATGGATGCCTGGCTGACCGGCCTGGAGCAGGCCAAGGCCAACGGCCTGGACCTGGCGAACATCGAGTCGGTGGCCTCGTTCTTCGTCAGCCGCGTGGACGGCGAGATCGACAAGCGCCTGGACAAGATCGGCACTCCCGAGGCCCTGGCGCTGCGGGGCAAGGCCGCGATCGCGAACGCCCGCCTGGCCTTCGCCGCCTTCGAGGAGGTCGTCGCCTCCCCGCGCTGGCAGGCGCTGGCCGAGGCCGGGGCCCGGCCGCAGCGCCCGCTGTGGGCCTCCACCGGGACCAAGAACCCCGACTACCCCGACACCCTCTACGTCGACGAGCTGGTCACCTCCGGCACGGTCAACACGATGCCGGAGAAGACCCTCGACGCGACGGCCGACCACGGCAAGATCGCCGGTGACACGGTCCGCTCCTCCTACGAGGAGGCCTGGAACACCATGGCCGCCCTCAAGGAGGCCGGCATCGACTACGACGACGTCGTGAGCTTCCTCGAAAGGGACGGCCTGAGCAAGTTCGAGGCCTCCTGGACCGAGTTGCTGGAGACCGTCTCCTCCGAGCTGAAGAAGGCGTGAGGACCACATGTCAGTGTCCGTAACGTTCGGCGAGGACGACCTCACCGAGCAGGCCGCGGAGACCGCCGGTCAGCTCGCCTCCGAGGGGGTCCCCCAGGCGCTCGCCTCCGGCGACTCCACCCTGTGGGGCCCGGAGGCCCAGGCCGAGGCGGCGGTCCGCCTCGGCTGGCTCGACCTGCCGCTGACGAGCAGGCGGCTGCTCCCCGAGATCGGCGCGCTGGTGGAGCGGGCCCGCGCCGAGGGCCTGGACCACGTGGTCCTGGCGGGCATGGGCGGCTCCTCCCTCGCCCCCGAGGTCATCACCGCCTCCGCCGACGTGCCCCTGACCGTGCTCGACACCACCGACCCCGGCCAGGTGCGCCGCGCGCTGGAGGACCGGCTGGAGAGCACGATCCTGGTCGTCGCCAGCAAGAGCGGCGGCACGGTCGAGACCGACAGCCACCGGCGGATCTACGAGAAGGCCTTCCGCGACGCCGGGATCGACCCGGTGAGCAGGATCGTCGTCGTCACCGACCCCGGCTCCCCCCTGGAGCTGAGCGCCCGCGAGGCGGGTTACCAGGTGATCCTGGCCGACCCGAACGTGGGCGGCCGCTACAGCGCCCTGACGGCGTTCGGCCTGGTGCCCAGCGCGCTGGCGGGCGCCGACGTCGAGCGGCTGCTCGACGACGCGGCCGAGGTGGCGCCGCTGCTGTCGCGGACCGAGGGCAACCCCGGTCTCGACCTCGGTGCCGCCCTGGGCGCCGCCGCGGCGAACGGGCGCGACAAGCTCGTGATCGAGGACGGTCTGTCGGAGATCAACGGCCTGCCCGACTGGATCGAGCAGCTGGTCGCCGAGTCCACCGGCAAGTCCGGCAAGGGCATCCTGCCCGTCGTGGGCGCCGACCCGGGTGACGCCGACGACGAGTTGCTCGCCGGGATCGACACCGACGGCGCGGTGACCGTCGTCGGCCCGCTGGGCGCGCAGTTCCTCGTCTGGGAGTACGCCACGGCCGTCGCCGGTCGCGTCCTCGGCATCGACCCGTTCAACCAGCCGAACGTGGCCGAGTCCAAGGAGAACACCGCCCAGCTGCTCGACCGGGCCGAGCTGCCGGTCGGCACGCCGATCCTGGTCGACGGCCCGGTGGAGGTGTACGGCGAGTTCCCCGGCTCCGAGGACGTCAAGGACCTGTCGGACGTGTTCACCCGGCTGCTGGAGGCGATCCCCGAGCGCGGTTACCTCGCGGTGATGGCCTACCTCGACCGTGAGGCGGCCTTCGACGCCCCGTACGCCGAGGGCGCCTCGTTCGAGGAGATGACGGACGTGTGGAGCGGGGCCGACCCGGCCACGCTGCGCGGGATGCTCGCGATCCGCACCGAGCGCCCGGTCACCTTCGGCTGGGGCCCCCGTTTCCTGCACTCCACCGGCCAGTACCACAAGGGCGGCCCGCAGAACGGGGTGTTCCTGCAGATCACCGGGGCCGTCACCGACGACGTCGAGGTGCCCGGCAAGCCCTACACCCTGGGCCGCCTCCAGCTCGCCCAGGCACTGGGCGACCTGGGCGCGCTGGCCAGCCGCGGGCGTCCCGCCGTGCGGCTGCACCTGACCGACCGCGCCGCCGGGGTCGCGCGCCTGCTCGCCGCCGCACGGGAGGTCTGATGGGCCGCTGGAGGTTCGCATGAGCAAGGAGAACTCCCGGGGGAGCGCCGGGGAGAGTGTCCAGGCGGACGCCGCCGAGGGCACCACGACCACCTCGGCGACGGTCGCGGGGGAGCAGGTGACGCCCACGGTCACCACCGCCACCGCCGCGGCGACCACCGGCATCACCGAGGCCCTGATCGAGGCCAACCCGCTGCGCGACCCGCGCGACAAGCGCCTGCCGCGCGTGGCGGGGCCGTGCGTGCTGGTGCTGTTCGGCGTGACCGGCGACCTGGCCCGTAAGAAGCTGCTGCCGGCGATCTACGACCTGGCCAACCGCGGGCTGCTGCCCCCGGGCTTCTCCCTGGTCGGTTTCGCCCGCCGCGACTGGAGGGACCAGGACTTCGCGCAGCTGACCCACGACGCCGTCAAGGAGCACGCGCGGACGCCGTTCCGCGAGGAGGTCTGGAAGCAGCTGTCGGAGGGCATCTTCTTCTGCCGGGGCGAGTTCACCGACGACGGCGCCTTCGACACGCTGGCGATGATGCTCAAGGAGATCGACCAGACCCGGGGCACCGGCGGCAACTACGGCTTCTACCTGTCGGTGCCGCCGAAGTTCTTCCCGGTCGTGGTCCAGCAGCTGAAGCGGACCGACCTGGCCGACGCCCCCGCCGGGTCGTGGCGCCGGGTGGTGATCGAGAAGCCCTTCGGGCACGACCTGAAGAGCGCCCAGGAGCTCAACGCGATCACCAGCGCGGTCTTCCCGGAGAGCTCGGTGTTCCGCATCGACCACTACCTGGGCAAGGAGACCGTCCAGAACATCCTGGCGCTGCGGTTCGCCAACAACCTGTTCGAGCCGATCTGGAACCGGGGTTACGTCGACCACGTGCAGATCACGATGGCCGAGGACATCGGCATCGGCGGCCGGGCGGGTTACTACGACGGCATCGGCGCGGCCCGCGACGTGATCCAGAACCACCTGCTGCAGCTGCTCGCCCTGGTCGGCATGGAGGACCCGACGTCGTTCGGGGCCGACTCGCTGCGCAGGGAGAAGGAGAAGGTCCTCAAGGCGGTGCGGCTGCCGTCGGACCTGTCGCTGGCCACCGCGCGCGGCCGCTACGGGCCGGGCTGGCAGGGCGGCGAGCCGGTGATCGGCTACACGCAGGAGGAGGGCATCCCGCCCGACTCCATCACCGAGACGTACGCGGCCGTCAAGGTGGAGATCGCCAACCGGCGCTGGGCGGGGGTGCCGTTCTACCTGCGCACCGGCAAGCGGCTCGGCCGCCGGGTCACCGAGGTGGCCGTGGTGTTCCAGCGGGCGCCGCACCTGCCGTTCAGCAAGGACGACACCGAGATCCTGGGGCAGAACGCCCTGGTCATCCGGGTGCAGCCGGACGAGGGCATCACGGTGCGGTTCGGCTCCAAGGTGCCGGGCACCGCGATGGAGGTCAGGGACGTCTCGATGGACTTCGCCTACGGCGAGTCGTTCATGGAGTCCTCTCCCGAGGCCTACGAGCGGCTGCTGCTGGACGTGCTGATCGGCGACCCGCCGCTCTTCCCGCACCAGCGCGAGGTCGAGCTGTCGTGGAAGATCCTCGACCCGATCGAGGATTTCTGGAGCTCCCAGGGCCCGCCGGAGGAGTATCCCGCGGGCACGTGGGGGCCGGCCTCGGCCGACGAGATGATGGCCCGCGACGGGCGCGTCTGGAGGCGGCTGTAGATGACCAGCTTCATGCTCAGCGGCACGACCGCCTCGAAGATCTCCTCTCAGCTCACCCACCTGCGCCACCAGATGGGCACCCCGGCGGTCGGCATGGTGCTCACCCTCGTGGTGGTCTGCGGTGAGAGCGACCAGTACGACGCGGTCCGGGCCGCGACCGAGGCGGCCAGGGAGCATCCCTCCCGGATCCTGGTCGTCATCCCTCGCGACTCGGAGGAGCCGAACCGGCTCGACGCCGAGATCCGGTTCGGTGAGTCGACCCCGGGCGAGGTGATCCTGCTCCGCCTGTACGGGGAGCTGACCAGGCACGCCGACTCGGTGGTGAGCCCGCTGCTGCTCACCGACACCCCGGTGGTGGCCTGGTGGCCCAGCGACTGCCCCGAGGTCCCGGCCAAGGATCCGATCGGCATGCTGGCCCAGCGCCGCATCATCGACGCGCGGTCGGCGGCCGACTCGGTGAAGGCGATCACCGGCCGGGGCCGCGGTTACGTGCCCGGCGACACCGACCTGGCCTGGACCCGGCTGACGACGTGGCGGAGCCTGCTGGCCGCCGCGTTCGACCAGCCGGTGGGCAAGGTCAAGCGGGGCACCGTGGAGGCCGTGCCCGGCCATGCCAGCGCCCTGCTGCTGGCGGCCTGGCTCGGCGAGCGCCTCGGCGCGTCCGTGAAGGTCTCCGACTCCCCCGGGCCCGGCCTGACCGCCGTCAAGCTGAGCTCGGCCGACGGAGACATCACCATCACCCGGGGTGACGGCCGGATGGCCACGCTGTCGCGCCCCGGCCAGCCGGACCGCAGGGTCGCCCTGACCCGGCGCCCGACGTCGGAGCTCCTCGCCGAGGAGCTGCGGCGGCTGGATCCTGACGAGATCTACGCGTCCGCGATCCAGAAACTCGCCCGGACCCACAAGTCCTGAGCCGTGGGTGCCCCGCGGCCACGGCCGCGGGGCACTCCTTTCGAAAGAGAAATCCCGTGAGCGTTCCCACTGTGATCACCCACCGCGACGCCGACGTGCTCGCCAAGGCCGTCGCCGCCCGGGTGATCGTCCGAGCCGTCGACGCCCAGTCCGCCAAGGGCTCGGCTCACCTGGTCCTGACCGGCGGCACCCTCGGCATCACCACCCTCGCCGAGATCGCCGCCTCTCCCGCCAGGGACGCCGTCGACTGGCGCAAGGTGGACATCTGGTGGGGCGACGAGCGTTTCCTGCCGGACGGTGACGCCGAGCGCAACGAGACCGGTGCCCGCAAGGCCCTGCTCGACCACCTCGACCTCGACCCCGAGCGGGTCCACGTGATGCGCGGCCCCGACTCGGGCATGACCGCCGAGGAGTCGGCCGAGGCGTACGCCGAGGAGCTGCGCCGCGCCGCGCGCCCCGAGGACCACGGCCCGGCCCCGTCGTTCGACCTCATGATGCTGGGCATGGGCCCTGACGGCCACATCGCCTCGCTCTTCCCCGAACTGCCCGCCCTGTACGACACCCGCCCGGTGGTGGCGGTGCACGGCTCCCCCAAGCCCCCGCCCACCCGTATCTCGCTGACGCTGCCGGTCATCCAGGGCTCCCGCGAGGTGTGGGTGATCGCCGCCGGTGAGGAGAAGGCGGGAGCGGTGCGGCTGGCGCTGTCGGACTCGGGAACGATGCAGGTCCCCGCCGCCGGGGCCCGTGGCAGCCGGCGCACCCTCTTCCTCCTGGACAGGGCCGCCGCCTCCAAGATCCCCTCCTCCCTGAGCCGGATCTCCTCCCCCTGAACCTTCCCTGAGCCCGGCCCGCCTCGACCGTCGTGACCGCACCGCGCGGTCAGAGCGTCGTCCCGGAGGACTGGGCGGCGAGGGCGTCGATCTCGGCGTGGATCTCCCGCTTGCCCTCCGGGTCCATGGAGGAGGCCTCGACGGCGTTGCGGGCCAGGGTGGTGAGGGTCGCGCGGTCCAGGCCCAGGTGGTCGGCGGCGACGCGATACTCGCGGCTCAGGGTGGTGGCGAACATGGGCGGGTCGTCGCTGTTGAGGGTGACGAACAGGCCCGCCTCGATCATGCGGGGCAGGGGGTGCTCCTCGACGCGGGCGACCTGGCCGGTGCAGACGTTGGAGGTGGGGCAGACCTCCAGGGGGATCCGGGTCTCGCGCAGATGGGCGACCAGGCGGGGGTCGTGCATGCAGGAGGTGCCGTGGCCGATCCGCTCGGCGCCCAGGAGGTCGAGGGCCTCCCAGATGGTCTCGGGGCCGGTCATCTCCCCCGCGTGCGGCAGGCTGCGCAGCCCGGCGGCGGTGGCGGCGCGGAAGGCGTCCGCGAAGATGTCACGATATTTCGGGCGTTCCTGCTCGATACCAGCCAGCCCGAAACCTACCAGCGCCTGGGGAGGTTCCTGCAGCGCGTGGTCCAGGGTGACCCGGGTCCCCTCGACGCCGTACTCGCCGGGGATGTCGAACACGTACGCCATCCGCACCCCGTGCTCCTCCCGGGAGCGCCGGGCGGCCAGGTCGAGCGCCTCGGTGACCTCCCGCATCGGCATGCCCACGACGTGGTGGGCGTATGGCGTGACGGTCAGCTCGACGTAGCGGCCGTTCTGCCCGGCGAGGTCGGCGGCGAGGCCGAGCACCAGGGTCGCCACGTCCTCCGGCTCGCGGACCAGGGCGTTGACCGCCTGGTAGATCCGGGCGAAGTGCGGGAAGTCGGTGAACCTGTAGAAGGCGCGCAGCTCCTCCTCGTCCGTGGGGACGCCGCCGTCGGGGTGGCGGCGGGCGAGCTCCAGCACGGTGGGGACCGAGGCGGAGCCGATCAGGTGGACGTGGAGCTCGACCTTGGGGAGGGCGTCGATGAAGGCGTCGATCGTCATGCGGGGACCTTACGCACGCCGCCTCCGGACGCGAAAGGCATTTACGGTGAAGCTGACAGTAAAATGTGAGCTTTCACCGATCAGAGAAGAACGGCCACGATGAACGGATCGGGAATTGCCCGGGACGATGTCCTCCCGCTCACCGGCCGTCTGACGCATAGTGGGGGCAGGCACCTCGACACCCTTCACGGAGGCTTCCCGTGTTCGAGCGCTTCACCGACCGTGCCCGCCGCGTCGTGGTCCTGGCCCAGGAGGAGGCTCGCGGGCTCAGCCACGACCACATCGGCACCGAGCACATCCTGCTCGGCCTGATCCTTGAGGGGGACGGCGTCGCCAATCGCGCCCTGTGGGCCCTCGGCATCGGCGGCGAGCGCGTCAGGGACGACGTGAAGGAGATCGTCGGCACGGGCGACGAGGTCCCCGGCAGCCACATCCCGTTCACCCCGCGCGCCAAGAAGGTGCTCGAACTGTCCCTGCGCGAGGCACTCGGCCTGCACCACACCTACATCGGCACCGAGCACATTCTGCTCGGCCTGCTCCGCGAGGGCGAAGGCGTGGCCGCCCAGGTGCTGACCCGGCAGGGCGCGCGCCTGGAGGCCGTACGCGCCCAGGTGATCGGGCTGCTCGGACCGCGCGTCCCCGACCGCGCGGTGGCGGCGGAGGAGAACCTCCGCGTGATGGGAGCGATGCTCTCGGCCAGGCTGGACCGTGTCCAGGAGAGCCTCGACCGGATCGAGCGCAGACTGGACGCCCTCGGCACCTCCCGCGACGCCCCGGCCACCGACGGGGACGACGACACCGGAACGCCCCGCGCCCCGCAGTCCCCACCCCAGGGGGAACAGACCTCCTGAGGGAACGCGCGAGAGTGCGACCTTCCCGTTTCGGGATCCCTGAGCGATCTCGAAACGGGAAGGCCACGTGTTGGGGTCAGCTCGAAGACGCCGTCGCCATCGCGCCCACGGCCAGCCTGGCCTCCACCACACCGGGGTCCTCGGTGTAGTTCAGGGTCGCGCCGAGCGAGACCAGGAGCCTGCGCATGCGGACGTTGTCGGACAGCAGGGTCGCCCTCACCTCGGCGAAGCCCAGGTCGCGGGCCTGGCGGACGAGCATCCCGGCCAGGGCCGTCCCGAGCCCCCTGCCCTGCCAGCGGTCCTCGACGAGGAACGCCATCTCGGCGATGCCGGGATCGGGGGTGAACATCAGGTTGGCGAGGCCGACGACCTGGCCGTCGTACCCGGCGACGATCGACTGACCCCGGGTACGGTCGCAGAGCCGGTCGAAGACCTTCGGCGGCAGCACCGGCATCGAGGTGAAGTAGCGGAACCTGCGGGCCTCGGGCGAGCAGCGGTCGTGCAGGTCGCGTACGGCCTCGCGGTAGAGGCGGGTGAGCGGGCGGACCTCGACCTCGACGCCGTCGGAGAGCGTGATCTCGCGGTCGGCCCCGGACTGCTCGACGGGGGGCTGCGCCAGGCGTACGAAGGAGGCCGCACGGGCGGCCTCGGTCAGGGTGAACGGCAGCTCGGCCCGGCGGACCCTGATCGCGCGGCGCGGGGCCACGGGCACGGTCAGCAGGGTCGGGTCCGGAAGATCGCTCATCTCCGAACCGTAGACCCAGCGGGAGTCGTCGGCGCGCAGCAGCTCTCCCAGCAGTTCCGGCAGGCGCCAGGGCGTCATGCGCAGCCGGGAGGCGAGCAGGAGGATGCGGGTGGGCTCGTCGGTCAGTTCGTGGGCGGTGGCGGTGACGACCTGGACCCGGCGTCCCCCGGCGGCCTCCAGCGCCTCGCGCACCGCCTCGGCTCCGGCGGGGATGTCCGTGACGAACTCGTCGACCGTGCCGTCCACGTCGGTCTGCACGCTCAGGCCCAGGATGTTGCCGCCCTTGGCGGCGAGCGCGGCGGCCAGCGAGGCAAGCCGTCCGGGCCGCTCGTCAACGGTCGTACGAATCCTCAGAAACCCCATCAAATGCTCCCTCTGTCGAGGGATAGCCTTACCTGACACTGTTACGGGACTGCTACACATGAGTGAGCCCATCGTTACGTCCGGGAAGATCACTCATTACGCGGCAGTACGGCGCTTCTACAACGATTTCCGTTGGCAGCTGCACCCCTATAGACGGATATAGCAGGATATGAGGCCATGAGCACGCGTGTTCCCCTGGCTGGGGACTTCGTCAACGGGGATGTCTCCTTCTGGTACCGCTCCCTCGGCATCCCCTTGCCCGGCGCCCCCCTCGGCGGCGACCTCGACGCCGACGTGGCCGTCGTCGGCGCCGGATACACCGGCCTGTGGACCGCCTACTACCTGAAGAAGGCGAGCCCCGGCCTGCGGGTCGTCGTGCTGGAGAAGGAGTTCGCCGGGTACGGCGCCTCCGGGCGCAACGGCGGCTGGCTGGTCGGCGAGCTGGCGGGCACCCCCGAGCGCTACGCCAGGACGCACGGCGCGGACGCGGCCAGGCGGCTGCAGCGGGTGATGTTCGAGACGATCGACGAGGTCGTCACCGTCGCCGGGGACGAGGGCATCGACGCCGACATCGTCAAGGGCGGCGTCACCACCGTCGCCACCAACACCGCCCAGGACCGGCGGCTGCACCGGCTGCTCGCCCACGAGCGCCACTGGGGCTGGACCGAGGAGGACGTGCGGCTGCTCGACCCCGCCGAGCGCGAGGAGCGCCTGCGGGTGGACGGCGCGGTCAGCGCGATCTGGAGCCCGCACTGCGCCAGGATCCAGCCCGCCAAGCTGGCCCGGGGCCTGGCAGAGACCGTGCGGAACCTCGGGGTGGAGATCTTCGAGCGCACCCCGGTCACCGAGATCGCCCCGCGCGAGGCCCGCACGCCGTACGGGACGGTCCGCGCCGAATACGTCATCCGCGCCACCGAGGGCTTCACCGCCGAACTGAGGCAGTACCACCGGACGTGGCTGCCGATGAACAGCTCCATGATCGTCACCGAGCCGCTGGGCGGGCTGTGGGACGAGATCGGCTGGGAGGGCCGCGAGCTGCTCGGCGACATGGCGCACTACTACATGTACGCCCAGCGCACCGCCGACGGCCGGATCGCGTTCGGCGGGCGCGGCAAGCCCTACCTGTACGGATCCCGCGTGGACGACCGGGGCCACACCCACGAGTGGACGATCGAGGCGCTCTGGGAGCTGCTGACCGGGATGTTCCCCGCGATCAGGGCCTCGCGCGTGGCGCACGCCTGGTCCGGGGTGCTCGGCGTGCCCCGCGACTGGTGCGCCACCGTGCACGTCGACCACACCACCGGCATCGGCTGGGCGGGCGGCTACACCGGCCACGGGGTGACCACGACCAACCTCGCCGGCCGTACCCTGCGCGACCTGATCCTGCGCGAGGACACCGAGCTGGCGTCCCTGCCCTGGGTGGACCGCAAGGTACGAGGCTGGGAGGTGGAGCCGCTGCGGTGGATCGGCGTGCACACCATGTACGACCTCTACCGCCGGGCCGACGCCAGGGAGAAGGCGGGACTCGGCCGCACCTCGGTGCTGGCCCGCGTCGCCGACTCCATCACCGGACGCTGAGACCGTCGCCGTACCCCGGGAACGCCGGAAACGCTGGGAGCACGGAGAATGTCGGGAACACCGAGAACGCCAGGAACGCCGAGGAGAGCCATGACCTGCCCGCCCGACACCCGAGTGGGAAACGAGTGAACGACATCCTCTTCCGCGGCGGCAGGGTCTTCCTCGCCGCCGACGCCTTCGCCGACGCGGTGCTGGTCCGTGGCGGCCGCGTCGCCGCCGTGGGCGCGGAGTCCGACGTCGCACGGCTGGCCGCCCCCGGTCACGAGACCGTCGACCTGGACGGCGGGCTGCTGACGCCCGGGTTCACCGACGCGCACATCCACCCGGTCCTGGCGGGCCTGGAGCGGGCCAAGTGCGACCTGTCCGGGGTCTACGGCCTGCCGGAGTATCTGGGGCGGATCACCGCCTACGCCGCCTCCCACCCCGGCCACGAGTGGATCGACGGCGGCGGCTGGGACATGGCGGCCTTCCCCGGCGGCCTGCCGCACCGCTCCCAGCTGGACGTCCTCGACCGCCCGGTCTACCTGATCCAGCGCGACCACCACGCCGCCTGGGTGAACAGCCGGGCCCTGGAACTGGCCGGGATCACCCGTGACACCCCCGACCCCGCCGACGGCAGGATCGAGCGCGACGCCGACGGCACGCCGAGCGGCGTGCTGCACGAGGGCGCGATGGACCTGGTCGGCCTGCTCACCCCTCGCCCCACGGCCGGTGACCTGCACGACGCGCTGATGGAGGCCCAGGACCACCTGTTCTCCCTCGGCGTCACCGGCTGGCAGGACGCCATCGTCGGCTCCTACGCGGGCTCCGACGACCAGCTGCCCACGTACGTCTCGGCGGCGGCCTCCGGCGCGCTGCGGGCCCGGGTGGTGGGCGCGCTGTGGTGGGACCGGACGCGCGGCGCCGAGCAGATCCCCGAACTGCTGGAGCGGCGCCGCTCCGCCGAGGGCCTGGAGCGGTTCCGCGCCACCTCGGTGAAGATCATGCAGGACGGCATCGCCGAGAACTTCACCGCCGCGGTGATCGAGCCCTACTGCCGCTGCGGCGGCACCGGCCTGTCGTACGTGGACCCCTCGCTGCTGAAGGGGTACGTCGCCGAGCTGGACCGGCACGGCTTCCAGGTGCACTTCCACGCCATCGGCGAGCGGGCCGTCCGCGAGACGCTGGACAGCCTGGAGGGGACCGACCCGGCCAACCGGCACCACATCGCGCACCTGCAGATCGTCGAGCCGTCCGACGTGCCGCGCTTCGCCAGGCTCGGCGTGACCGCCAACCTGCAGCCGCTCTGGGCCACCCACCACGCCCAGATGGACGAGCTGACCCTCCCCTTCCTGGGCGAGGAGCGCTCCGCCTGGCAGTACCCGTTCGCCGACCTGCTGCGCCACGGCACCCTGTTCTGCGCGGGCAGCGACTGGCCGGTCTCCGACGCCGACCCGATCCAGGGCATGCACGTGGCCGTCAACCGCACCGAACCCGGCGGCTCGGTGCACGCGGGCTACCCGACGGCACAGACTCCGTTCCTGCCCGGCCAGAGCCTCACCCTGGCCACCGCGCTGACCGCCTACACCGCGGGCTCGGCCCGGATCAACCGCGACGACGACGCGGGAACCATCGTCCCCGGCAACCGCGCCGACCTCGTCGTCCTGGACCGCGACCCGTTCACCGAACCCGCCGCCGACATCTGGCGCACCAGGGTCGCCATGACCTTCGTCGAAGGCCGGGAGGTCTACCGTCGCTGACCCCGCGAGCCCGGTCGCCTACGGACCGCCCCGTAGCAGGCGTTCGACGTCGCGCCAGAACTTGTCGAAGGAGCTGGTAGGAGGCCTGGAGTACGGCGCTCTCGACTCCTCCCGGAGCGACCAGCTTGGAGCGCGGAACCCGGCGCGGCGTCGGAATCGGAACGGCGGCCCGGCCTCGGGGACTCGCGAATCTCCGGGTGCCGATGCGCTCCGGATCGGGGAGCACCTCCTCAGGAAGCGAGCTCACTGTCCAGGTAGGCGCGGAACTCCCTGACCTGGACGGTCGTCTCGTATGGCTCAAGGCGGTCGGAGAACTTCCTGATGCGTTCCACCGAGCGTACGGATGTCAGTGACCTGGCCATCGGAATCGCGGCCCGCGCCGACTCGACGGCCTGTTCCACCTCGCCCATGCCGATGTACGCCTCGGCGGCGTTCATTCGGTTGATCTGGGCTGAACGGGGACGCTTCTCCATGAACGCACGTATCGCCGACTCTGCGCAGTCGGCCGCCCGCTCGTACCTGCCGAGCAGTTCCCAGCAGAGCCCTATCTCCGAGCCCAGTTCCGGTTCGTCGTGCCATCCGATCCACGCCGGATCACGGTCGGTGCCTCCTTGGGCGTACACCCGTTCGGCTTCGGCGAGCAGTTCTTCGACTCGCTTCGCGTGGTGTGCGTCCCGGGTCTCGGACGGCATCGCCTGCAGGGCGGTCGCCCATGCCTCTCTGACCAACAGCAGCCCCATGACCTGGGGCGGTGCCTGCGCTCGGCGGGCCGCGTCCACCGCAGCGCGAGCGAGCCACACCGCCTGGGAGGTGTGCTCCAGGTATATCGCCTGCTGGGTCAAACTGGTCAGCACCCATACACCCGTCAACACGTCGTCACCGGCTTTCGCCAGTTTGAGCGCCTGACCGAAGTATTGCTGGGCCTGCCCATGACGACCGAGATCAAAGGCTGTCCAGCCTGCCATCTGAGTCATCGCCGCCGCTGCCGTCATCAACTCGGCCCCGACCTTGTCGTCGTACCGGCCCCGAAGCAACGGCGCCACGGCGGTGTTCAGATAGTCGACCACAGCGGGACGTACCAATCCGGCCCCGAAACGGTGATCCATCTCCCCGAACGCCTGCCGTGCCTCGACGATTCGCCGGACGTCCGACAACCCCACCGCCGCCCCGGAGCCCTGGTAGGCCGCCGAGGTGTTCGGGGCGCCGTAGCTCCACTCCGACAGCCATCCGCCCAGTGCTGCCGGGACGAACGGCAGCGCGGCCAGCACGTGTCGTCGTTCCGGATCCACGTCGCACCTCCACAGTCGTCCGGCCGCCTCGACGGTAGCCCCGAGCGACAGGTCGCTGAAGTCCGGCACCAGCCAGGCTTCCGTATCGACCGGGGCGGTGCCCTCGATCCACCGTTCGACCTCGACCGGGTCCACCCCGAACACCTCGGCCATCCGCGCCCGGTAGACCGGCCGGATCTCCTGACGTCCCCGCTCCCACCGGCTCCACGTCGTCGCCGACACCCACAGCGCCGCCGCGATCGCGTCCTGGCTCATGCCCATCCGCCGGCGGGCCCGCACCAGTTCCGGACGTCCCTCACCACCTACGCGACCACCCACGGCAACCTCCATCACCCGGAGCGATGAATCATCAACCCATTGTCAATGAGGGCGGCTCGCGCGGCTCGCCCGCCGACGGAAACGACCAGGAAACGACCAGCCGACAGAATGATCCTCGCGGGGTACGGCGGCGACGCCCCGCTCCCGTGTCCCGCACGGAGCTTCGCAATGCCCGCACCCGAACCTGGCCGCCGCCCCTCCTGTGGCGTTTCCTGCTGGAACAGTCACCGAAAGCGACGGAGTGAGCACATGCGGTCAACCTTCCACGGCCCGGTGGACCCACCGGACGTCCCCCGCGAGGGGATCACCGTCACCAGCGTGGGAGCCCCGGAGGAGGCCCTCGGCGAGGTCGGCCTGCTGGTGGCCGTCCTGCGTCCGGGTTCGGCCTCCCGCCGGGCCCGCGCCGTCGTGCGCGAGGTGCTGACGGCCGAGGGCCTGCCCGGCGACGACGTCGCCGACGCCGAGGCGGTCGCGGCCGAGCTGGCCGCCAACTGCGAGCGGCACGCCCGTCCGCCGTACGAGATCCGCGTCTTCAGCCTGGCGGGGGTCCCCGCGTGGTGCGAGCTCGTCGACGGTGACCCCGACCTGGGCTGGATTCCCGCGGTCCTCGACACCTCCCGTCCGCAGGTCACGCCGGACCCGCTCGCGGAGCACGGCCGTGGCCTGCCGCTGGTCCGGGAGCTCTCCCGGGGGCACTGCCGCGCCTACCCCACGACGACCTTCACCACCGACGCACCGGCCAAGGCCGTCGCCTTCGCCCTCCCCACCCGCTGGGGCACCCGTCTGACCTGCCCGCCTCTGCCGCACCTGGGCCGCCGCTCGGCCCGTCTCCTCCGGGAGCCGTGACCGTCCGGAACCGCTCCGGGCGGGAATCGCTGTCGGCGATCTTATGGTGGGAGACGAACGCGATCCGAGGAGCTGCCGTGAACGATCTGCCCATCTGCGTCACCTGCGGGGTCCAGTACGCCGCCCCCCGGGAGAACTGCCCGATCTGTGAGGACGAGCGGCAGTACGTCGGCTGGGAGGGGCAGCGCTGGACCTCCCTGAACGAGCTGCGCGCGACAGGGCACAAGCCGCTGATCGCCGAGGAGGGCGCCGGGGTGGTCGGGGTCGGCAGCGACCCCGCCACGGCCATCGGCCAGCGGGCGCTGCTGGTCCGCACCCCCGGCGGCAACGTGCTGTGGGACATGGTCACCCACCTCGACGACGAGCTGATCAGGCAGGTCACCGAGCTCGGCGGGATCGACGCCATCGCGATCAGCCACCCGCACTTCTACGGCTCGATGGTGGAGTGGGCGCACGCCTTCGACGTGCCGATCCACATCCACGCGGCCGACCGCGACTGGGTGGGCCGCCCCGACGACTCCGTCGTGTTCTGGGAGGGCGACACCCACGAGATCCGCGAGGGGCTGACGCTGATCAACGCGGGCGTCCACTTCGACGGCGGCCAGGTCCTGCACTGGCGCGACGGCGAGGAGGGCCGGGGCGCCCTGTTCTCCGGCGACATCCTCCAGGTGGTCCAGGACCGCCGCTGGGTGAGCTTCATGTACAGCTACCCCAACCTCATCCCCGAGCGCCCCGGCACGATCCACCGCGCCCTGTCGCTGCTGGAGCCGTACTCCTTCGACCGCGTCTACGGCGGCTGGTGGAAGCGGATCGTGCACACCGACGGCGCCGAGGCCGTCCGCCGCTCCGCCGACCGCTACCTGTCCTACGCCCTGGACGATCGAGCCGGGTGAGACGGGCTCCTCGCCGATGAGAGAGCCGGAGCGGAACCCCGGATGAGAAGCCGGGAAAGGGGTTCCGGTCTCTCACCCGGGAAGCTCCGGGAGAGCCTCGAAGCCCGGGATCAGAAGTACTTCGAGGTGAGGTCGACCGTCGGCCACGAGGTCACCGCGCGGGCGCGAGGAGTTTCTGGCCGACGTACGACTCGTAGCCCATGCCGGAGACCTTCTCGATGATCCGCCCGAGCGGGCCCCGCCCCCAGGGCGAAGGCGGGTACGGCCTCGGCGCCCACCTGGAGGAGCCGGCGGCGTGTCAGCCCGGTCATGCTTGTCGTCACTGGTGACCCCCGTGTCACGTACGTATCAGGAAAACCCATATATTACGGATCTTCCTAACCCCGCGCGCCCCTCGTCATCGCGTCACCACGGAACCGTTCGGCGCGCGGAATATTGTCGGTGGGTAAAGCTACGGTCAGGGAATGACACAGGTGATATCGCGTGACGGCACGCCGATCGTCTACGAGCGGGCCGGCAGCGGTCCGGCCGTCATCCTGGTGGGTGGCGGCCTGGACGACGGCTCGGAGAACGCTCCCCTCGTCCCGGAGCTGGCGGAGGATTTCACGATCGTCAACTACAGTCGCCGCGGACGAGGGAAGAGCGGCGACACGTCGCCGTACGCGCTGGAACGCGAGTTCGAGGATCTCGCGGCGTTGATCGCCGCGGTCGGCGGTTCCGCGCACCTGTTCGGCGCCTCCTCCGGCGGTGCCCTCGCGCTGGAGGCCGCGGCGGCCGGGCTGCCGATCGGCAGGATCGCGGTGTACGACGTGCCCTACAGCATCGGTGACGACGCCGTCCAGACCTGGCAGGACTACCTCACGCGGCTGCGGGCGGCGCTCGGCGACGGGCGGCGCGAGGAGGCGCTCTCGCTGTTCATGCGGCTGGCGGGCTCGTCGGACGACGACATCGCCGCGGCGAGCGCCTCCCCGATGTGGCCGCCGCTCCTCGACCTCGCGCCCACCCTCGCCTACGACGCCGTCTGCCTGGGAGACGGGCCCCCGCCCGTCACCCGGCTGGCGACGATCACCCAGCCGACGCTGGTGGCCACCGGCGCGGGCCTCGCCTCCCACATGGCCGGGCTGCGGGTCGACTTCTTCGGCCAGGCCGCCGACGTGATCACCTCCCACGTCCCCGGCGCCGAGCGTCTGGTCATCGACGTGTACGAGCACGTGGTCGACCCGAAGGTCCTCGCCCCCGTCCTCACGCGCTTCTTCCTGGCCTGAGCCTGGGCCTGCCGCCCCGAGCGTCCCCTCCCGGAAGCTCCGCGTCACGCCCGCCCTCCCCCGCGCGCCCGGATCGTCTCCGGCCGCCGGATCCCCCTGACAGGGCCGAGCACGCCCTGTTCGAACCACTCGAACTATGCGAACTATTCGAACAGGGTGTGCTGTTCACCACCCCGCCGTCTGCGGGCGATCCGGATCCCGAGCACCACGATGTCCACCACGGCGACGGCCGCCAGCACGGCCAGGCTCACGGCGAGCGCGGTGATCCCGGCCCACGCCGAGAGAATCGCCAGAGCCGCGCACACCACCAGACCGAAGCTCGCCAGGAAAAGCCGCAGATTCAGCGCGCTCCTCGGGTGATCATGCGTTCCTGACTTCTCGTCCATAAGGTCACCTCCGGGCAACCCCGTTTTCCCCTCGGCTCTCCCTGTTTCCGCGAGGGGGTATGTCCCGTTTTGTACCCAAGGCTCGCCCCACCACCCCGGCGCGATCACACCGATCACCGCAGGTCACCGCCCCCGAGAGAGGCCACGACGAGGGGTGAGTACGCCGGATCTCCACGTCCCGAAGATTTCATTAGCTAGATTTGTACTACTTTGGGCTGTTTGGAGCTTATATCGGGTATGCAAGCATAAATTCGCTTTCACCGGAAATCGAATTTGCATGAAATCGGTAAGGGGGAAGGGTCATGACACGACCTGCAAGCCTGGAACAACATCCCGATCTCATCGAAATGCGGGAACGGTACGAACGAGCGGGCTCCAGTTCGATAGCCCAGGTCATCGACGGACTGGGCCTCCTGGCGGGCCTGTACCTGGCGATCTCTCCCTGGGTGGTCGGCTTCAACAACCTGCCCAGGCTCTCCGTGAGCAACATCGTCACCGGCATCGCGGTCGCCGCCATGGCCATCGCCCTCGCGTCCGCCTACGGCCGGACGTACGGGATCAGCTGGGTCGTACCGGTCATCGGAATCTGGACCATAGTGTCGCCCTGGATCACCGGCTCGGCGACGAGGGGGAGCATCTGGAACAACGTCGTCACCGGTATCGTCATCCTCCTTCTCGGCCTGGGAGCCGTGGCGGTGGGCTCGAAGAGGATGCCCGGCATGTCACAGAGGAGAGACGTCACTCACCGGGGAGACTCGTCCAACAGGTCGGACATGCCGAACATGCCCAACAGGCCGGACATGCCCCACAGGCCCTAGGTCAGAGTGGCATCGCGCGGTGGCGAGGGATCGTCCCGGCGGGTTCCGAGGCCGTGGCGCGCGAAAGGCCCCCGCGGGGGTCTCCCTCGGGGGCCTTTCAGGCGTGCGTGTCAGTCGTGCCGGACCGTACGCGAGAGCCCGGCTAGTAGATCGGGCGCGAGGAGGAGCGCAGCCGCTCCAGTGCCTCGGCCAGGATCTGCGCGCCGTCCTTGTCGCTGCGGCGTTCCTTCACGTACGCGAGGTGCGTCTTGTAAGGCTCGTTGCGCGGCGGGGCGGGCGGGTTGGCCTCGTCCTGACCGGCGGGGAGGCCACACCGGGGGCAGTCCCAGAACTCGGGAACGGCCGCGTCACTGGCGAAACTGGGGCGCGTCTCATGCATGTTCGCGCACCAGAAAGGCACCCGCACACGGGGGGCCGCCTCGCCGCGCTCCGCCTCCCCCATCGGGCCGGCACCGACACGGCTGCCACGGATCGCGTTGCCACTACCCACGGATGAACTCCTTGCTCGATGGCCCCGCCGCTTGGGGATGCGGGGACTGAACCACTGTCACGCCTGTCGAAGCCGGGTCAGGGCCGCAGAAGCAGGCCCAGCGCGATGATGCAGACGAACCAGACGACACCGGTGATGACGGTGAGCCTGTCGAGGTTGCGCTCCACCACGGAGGAGCCTCCGAACGACGACGAGAAACCGCCACCGAACAGATCCGAGAGGCCGCCGCCCTTGCCCTTGTGGAGCAGGACGAGCAGCATCATCAGCAAGCTCGACAGGATGAGGGCGATGGAGATTCCGATTGTCACCGTTGACCTGTTCCCTATGTGCGCGTGACCCGCGTCCGGGCACGACCCTTGTGTACGCCGAAGGCGTGACGATTCAAACTTGCTCTAAGAGGGTATGACGTGCTGTCAAGTCGTACCCACCGAATGGCTCAGTCAGCTCGACAATTCGCCAAAACGGCAAATCTTGACGAACTCCCCGGGGTCGAGGCTCGCGCCACCGATCAGGGCACCGTCGACATCAGGCTGCGCCATGATGCCCGCGATGTTGTCAGACTTGACCGACCCACCGTAAAGGATACGGACACCGGCGGCCACTTCGGCGTCGTACAGCTCGGCGAGTCGCGTCCGCAGTGCCCCGCAGACCTCCTGCGCGTCGTCCGGGGTGGCCACCTCGCCGGTGCCGATCGCCCACACCGGCTCGTAGGCGAGCACGACGGACGCGACCTGCTCGGCGGTGACCTTGCGGAGCGCGCCGTCGAGCTGCGCGACGCTGTGGGCCACCTGGCCACCGGCCCGGCGCACCTCCAGGCCCTCCCCCACGCACAGGATGGGGGTGAGCGAGTGCCGGTAGGCCGCCTGCACCTTGGCGTTGACGACGTCGTCGTCCTCGCGGTGGTACTGGCGGCGCTCGGAGTGACCCGCGAGGACGAAGGTGCAGCCGAGCTTGGCGAGCATCGCCCCGGAGATCTCACCGGTGTAGGCGCCGCCGTCGTGCTGCGACAGGTCCTGCGCGCCGTAGACGATCCGCAGCTTGTCGCCGTCGACCAGGGTCTGCACACTGCGCAGGTCGGTGAACGGCGGCAGCACGGCCACCTCGACCCTGTCGAAGTCCTTGTCGTTCAGCGCGAAGGCGAGCTTCTGGGTGTGCGCGATGGCCTCGAGGTGGTTGAGGTTCATCTTCCAGTTGCCTGCCATGAGCGGCTTACGAGGTGTGCTCATCGTTCGCTCACCACTCCTTGTTGACTGCGCGGACGGCGTCGGTCGTCGACCGGCCGCTCCGCTCACCGCGTGGGTTCACTTCTACCGCTCCAGCGCCACGAGTCCGGGGAGGGTCTTGCCCTCCAGGTATTCGAGGCTGGCCCCGCCACCGGTGGAGATGTGGGAGAACCCGTCCTCCGCCAGGCCGAGCCTGCGCACGGCGGCGGCCGAGTCTCCCCCGCCGACGACCGTGAAGGCCTCCGAGGCGATCAACGCCTCGGCGACCGCGCGAGTTCCGCCGGAGAAGGCCTCGAACTCGAAGACGCCCATCGGGCCGTTCCAGAACACGGTCCTGGCGTCGGCCAGCTTGCCCGCGAACAGCTCGCGGGTGCGCGGGCCGATGTCGAGCCCCTCGCGGTCGGCCGGGATCGCGGTGGCGTCGACCACCTCGTACTCGGCGTCCTCGGCGAACTCCACGGCCGCCAGCACGTCGACCGGCAGGACGATCTCCACGCCGCGCCTGCCCGCCTCGTCGAGGAAGCCGCGCACCGTGTCGAGCTGGTCCTCCTGGAGGAGCGAGTTTCCGACCTCGTAGCCCTGGGCCGCCAGGAAGGTGTAGGCCATGCCGCCGCCGATGAGGAGCCGGTCGACCTTGGTCAGCAGGTTGCCGATGACGCCGAGCTTGTCGGAGACCTTGGCACCGCCGAGCACCACGACGTACGGCCGCTCGGTCTCGTCGGTCAGCTTCCTGAGCACCTCGACCTCGGCCCCGACCAGACGGCCCGCGGCGTGCGGCAGCAGGCCGGGCACGTCGTAGACGCTGGCGTGCTTGCGGTGCACCGCGCCGAAGCCGTCGCCCACGTAGGCGTCGGCGAAGGCGGCCAGCTTCGCGGCGAAGGCGGCCCGCTCCTCGTCGTCCTTGGACTCCTCGCCCGGCTCGAAGCGCAGGTTCTCCAGAAGGGCCACCTGGCCGTCCTGGAGGCCCTCCACGACGTCCTGGGCGGACTTGCCGACCACGTCCGTGGCGAAGGCGACATCGGCGCCCAGGAGCTCACCCAGCCGCTTCGCGACGGGGGCCAGGGAGTATTCCGGGTTCGGCTTGCCCTTGGGGCGTCCCAGGTGCGCGACGACGACCACGCGGGCACCCCTGCCCGCGAGCTCCTTGATCGTCGGCACCGAGGCGCGGATGCGGCCGTCGTCGGTGATGACGTCCCCCTCCAGGGGGACGTTGAGGTCGGCGCGCACCAGGACGCGCCGACCCTCCACGTCGAACTCGGAGATGTCCTTCATCAGAGGTCGGCGCCGACCAGCTCGATGAGGTCGGCGAGACGGTTGGAGTAACCCCACTCGTTGTCGTACCAGCCGACGACCTTGACCTGGTTGCCGATCACCTTGGTGAGGGGCGCGTCGAAGATGCAGGACGCCGGGTCGGTCACGATGTCGGAGGAGACGATCGGGTCCTCGTTGTAGGTGAGGTAACCCTTGAGCTCACCCTCGGCGGCGGCCTTGAGGGCGGCGTTGACCTCCTCGACGGTGGTCTCGCGGCCGACCTCGACGGTGAGGTCGGTGGCCGAGCCCGTGGGGATCGGCACGCGCAGCGCGAAGCCGTCGAGCTTGCCCTTGAGCTCGGGCAGCACCAGGCCGATGGCCTTGGCGGCGCCGGTCGAGGTCGGCACGATGTTGATCGCGGCGGCGCGGGCGCGGCGCAGGTCGCCGTGCGGGGCGTCCTGCAGGTTCTGGTCCTGCGTGTAGGCGTGGATCGTGGTCATCAGACCCTTCTCGATACCGAAGGTGTCGTTGAGGACCTTGGCCATCGGCGCCAGGCAGTTGGTGGTGCAGGAGGCGTTGGAGATGACCGTGTGGCTGGCCGGGTCGTACTTGTCGTGGTTGACGCCCATCACGACGGTGACGTCCTCGTTCTTGGCCGGAGCCGAGATGATGACCTTCTTGGCGCCGTTCTCGGCGTGCACGCGGGCCTTGTTGGCGTCGGTGAAGAAGCCGGTCGACTCGACGACGACGTCCACCCCCAGGTCGCCCCAGGGCAGCTTGGCGGGGTCGCGCTCGGCGAACGCCTTGATCGTCTTGCCGTCCACGATGATCTCGTCGGCGGTGCTCTTCACCTCGTACGGCAGGCGGCCGAGGATGCTGTCGTACTTCAGCAGGTGGGCGAGCGTGGCGTTGTCGGTCAGGTCGTTGACCGCGACGATCTCGATGTCCTTGCCGCTGGCAGCGACCGCGCGCCAGAAGTTGCGGCCGATGCGGCCGAATCCGTTGACGCCTACGCGGATGGTCACGGTGCCGATCTCCTCGTACGTCGATGCGCCGGTCTCTCGGGATCGGCGACTTGGGGCGGGCTGAAACCTCAACCACGAACCTTATCGGACCCAAATTGGCCTAGACCACTTGAGGGGGCCTTCGTTATTCCCCAACCCACGAGCAGGTATCGCACCATTCAAGTAAAGTGCCCGACTCGTCACTGTAAACACCCTCAACCCCACGAGGACCTGCCATGACAGACAACGATCCGCACCTGGCGAACGGTCTCCTGCCAGGCGTTCTCACCGGTCTCCTCGCCACCGTGGCCGGCGCCGCGGGCTACGGCGCGCTCATCGCCTTCAGCGGGTACGAGATCGGCTTCGCCGCCATCGGCGTCGGTCTCCTCGTCGGCTTCGCCATGATCGCGGTCAGGCCGGCCAGCCCGGTGCTGCCGCCGCTGGCCGCCCTCCTCTCCCTCGTCGGCGCCGCGCTCGGCCAGGTCGTCGGATCCGCCGTCGGCTGGGCTCGGGCGTCGGGCGAGGAGTACGGTCCCGTCTTCGTCCAGGCGCTCGACGCCTTCCCCGAGGACCTCCGCCGCGAGCCCATCTCGCTGCTGTTCTGGGTGGTGGCCGCCTACGTGGGCTTCAGCTTCGTGAACAGGCGCGTCAAGAGCGCCCGCGAAGCCCACGACAGCCGCGCCGCCTCGTCCGTCCCGCAACCGGACGAGGCCGCCGACCGCGTGAACTACTTCGAGCCCAGGAAGCAGCCCTGAGCGAGGGCTTTTCCGGCGGGGAGACCTACGGGGCCAGCATGTCGACGGTGAGATTGGCCTCGGTGTTGGGAATGCCGATGTCCTGAGCCCGCTTGTCGGCCATGGCCAGCAGGCGGCGGATGCGACCGGCGATGGCGTCCTTGGTCAGGGGCGGGTCGGCGAGCTGGCCGAGCTCCTCCAGGGACGCCTGCTTGTGCTCCACCCGCAGGCGACCGGCGATCACCAGATGCTCGGGGGCCTCCTCCCCGAGGATCTCCAGGGCCCGCTGGACCCTGGCCCCCGCGGCGACCGCGGCGCGGGCCGAACGGCGCAGGTTGGCGTCGTCGAAGTTGGCCAGCCGGTTGGCCGTCGCACGGACCTCGCGGCGCATCCGCCGCTCCTCCCAGGCCAGCACGCTGTCGTGGGCGCCCAGCCGGGTCAGCAGCGCGCCGATGGCGTCACCGTCACGGACCACCACCCGGTCGACGCCGCGCACCTCCCTGGCCTTGGCGTGGATCTTCAACCGCCGCGCGGAGCCGACCAGCGCGAGCGCCGCCTCGGGCCCGGGACAGGTGACCTCCAGCGACATCGAACGGCCCGGCTCGGTCAGCGAGCCGTGCGCCAGGAACGCCCCCCGCCAGGCCGCCTCGGCGTCGCAGGTCGCCCCCGCGACGACCTGGCGGGGCAGGCCGCGGACCGGGCGCCCGTGGTTGTCGATCAGACCGGTCTGGCGGGCGAGCGCCTCCCCGTCGCGGTAGACCCGCACGAGGTAGCGCGAACCCTTGCGCAATCCGGCCGGGGCCAGGACGAGCACCTCCGCCTTGTGCCCGAAGACCTCACCGATGTCCTTGATCAACCGTCGGGCGGTGACGTTGGTGTCGAGCTCGGCCTCGATCACGATCCGGCCGCTCACCAGGTGCAACCCGCTCGCGAACCGCAGCAGCGTCGACACCTCGGCCTTACGGCAGCAAGGCTTCAGGACCGGCAGCCTGCTCAGCTCGTCCTTGACCACACCTGTCATCGCCATGCGCGTTCGTCCTCCCCCATACAGACCCCATGCGGCCCGAGATAAATCGGGCTCACAGAAGTTTCTCGCACTCCTGAGCACCGCTGACCAGGATCAACGCTTCTCACGGAAAATCTCGTCCAGGACGGAGGCAAGACGTTGTGCATCGTGTCGCGGGGAGCCGTCCTCGTCCGCCACGGAGGCGAGGACCAGCCTCCCGCCGAGGTCGGCCGCGGCCTTCTCCAGCTCGTCGCGGTCGTCGATCACCCCGGTGTCGGCGACGACGACGTCGATCTCCAGGGAGGGCGCGTGCTGGCGCAGCACCTCCAGGTGCTTCTGGGGGGAGAAGCCGTCGGTCTCCCCCGCCTGCGGGGCGAGGTTCAGCGCGACCAGGCGGCGGGCGCGGGTGGCGTGCAGCGCCTCGGCCAGCTCGGGCACCTTCAGGTGGGGCAGCACGCTGGTGAACCAGGAGCCGGGGCCGAACACCACCCAGTCGGCGTCGAGGACCGCCTGGACGGCCTCGGGGCACGCCGGCGGGTCCTCGGGCAGCAGCGAGATGGCCCGGACCCTCCCGGGAGTGAGCGCGCAGGCCACCTGGCCGCGTACCGTGCTCACCTCGCCGTCCAGCTCGACCTCGGCGGCGATGTCGAGCGGCACCGAGGACATCGGCAGCACCCGCCCGTGCGCGCCGAGCAGCCGCCCGAGCCAGTCGAGCCCGGAGACCGTGTCGCCGAGCCGCTCCCACAGCGCCACGATCAGCAGGTTGCCGATCGCGTGGCCGTGCAGGTCGCCCTCGCTGCGGAAGCGGTGCTGGACGACCTCGCTCCAGGTGCGCCCCCACTCGTCGTCACCGCACAGCGCGGCCAGGGCCATCCTCAGGTCTCCCGGGGGAAGCACACCGAGCTCGCGGCGGAGACGGCCGCTCGACCCCCCGTCGTCGGCGACGGTGACCACCGCCGTCAGCCGGGAGGTGACCCTCCGCAATGCCGACAGCGAGGCGTACAGCCCGTGTCCCCCACCCAGCGCGACGATCTTGAGACCCTCATTCACTCCCGGCCCACATCCCGATGGCTCACCTGCACCTCCATGCCACCCCTGTCGCGCAGCCGGCCGCCGATCTGCTCGGCCATGGCGACGCTGCGGTGCTTGCCGCCGGTGCAGCCGACGGCGAGCGTGGCGTAGCTCTTGCCCTCGCGGGTGTAGCCGGAGGCGATGATGGCGAACACCTCCTCGTAGGCGTCGAGGAGTTCCTTCGCACCCGCTTGGTTGAGAACGTACTCCCGTACGGGAGCGTCCAGTCCGTTCATGGGGCGAAGTTCGGGAACCCAGTGGGGATTGGGCAGGAACCGGCAGTCGACGACCAGGTCCGCGTCGACGGGCAGGCCGTACTTGTAGCCGAAGGAGACGACGTTGACCCGCAGGCCGGGGCGGTCCTCCCCGCCGAAGAAGGCGACGATCTTCCCGCGGAGCTCGTGGACGTTGAGGTTGGAGGTGTCGATCACCAGATCGGCGTTGGCCCTGACCTCGCGCAGGATGCCGCGCTCGCGGGCGATCCCGTCGACCAGGCGGCCGTCGCCCTGCAGCGGGTGCGGGCGGCGGACGTTCTCGAACCTGCGGACCAGCTCCTCGTCACTGGCCTCCAGGAACACCACGCGCACGGCGACGCCGCGCCCCTCCAGCTCCTCGATCGCGCTGTTGAGGTCGCTGGTGAAGGCCAGGCTGCGCACGTCGACCACCGCGGCCACCTTGTCGGCGGCGAGCTTGACCCGGCCCGCCTCCTCGGCCATGGCGAACAGCAACCCGGGCGGCAGGTTGTCGATGACAAACCACCCCAGGTCCTCCAGGGCCTTGGCGGCGGTGCTCCGCCCCGCCCCCGACATTCCGGTGACGAGGACGAACGCGGGCTCTCTTTCGCTCATGGGTTCTGCCCCTTCAAGGCCGACACGATCGTCTCGGCCGTCGAGGGGCCGATCCCGGGAACCTCGCAGATCTGCGCCGCGGTCGCCTCCCGCAGCCGTTTCACCGATCCGAAATGCTTGATCAACGCCTGCCTGCGGGCCGGGCCGAGGCCGGGGACCTCGTCCAGAGCGCTTTCCCTGACGCTCTTCGACCGCTTGGATCGATGGTAGGTGATGGCGAAGCGGTGGGCCTCGTCGCGCACCCGCTGAAGAAGGTAAAGGGCCTCGCTGGAGCGGGCGAGGATCACCGGCAGGTCCTCGCCGGGCAGCCAGACCTCCTCCAGCCGCTTGGCCAGGCCGCACACCGCGACGTCGTCCACGCCCAGCTCGTCGAGCGCCCTGCGGGCCGCCGCGGCCTGCGCGGGACCGCCGTCGACGACGACGAGGTTGGGCGGGTAGGCGAACTTGCGCGGCCTGCCGGTCTCCGGGTCGACGCCGGGCGTCCGCGGCTCCTCATCCGGCCCCTCGGCGGGCTCTTCCTCGAGCTCGATCCCGGTGGCCGCGTCGAGCTCCCCGGTGGCGGAGCGCTCCTCCAGGTAGCGCTTGAACCGGCGGGAGATCACCTCGTGGATGGAGGCGACGTCACCCTCGGTGGAGCGCACGGAGAACCTGCGGTATTCGCTCTTGCGGGCCAGGCCGTCCTCGAACACCACCATGGAGGCCACCACGTCGGTGCCCTGGATGTGGGAGACGTCGTAGCACTCGATGCGGAGCGGCACCTGGTCGAGGTCGAGGGCGTCGGCGACCTCCTGCAGCGCCCTGCTGCGCGCGGTCAGGTCGCTGGCCCGCCTCAGCTTGTGCTGCTTCAGGGACTCGACGGCGTTGCGCTCGACGGTCTCCATCAGCGATCTCTTGTCGCCGCGCTGGGGGACCCTGATCTCCACCCGCGCCCCGCGCTGCTCGCCGAGCAGCTCGGTGACCGCCTCGGCGTCGGGGGGCAGGACGGGCACCAGCACCTCCCTGGGCAGCGCCTCGGCGGCCGCGTCGCCGTACATCTGCAGGAGGAACTGCTCGACCAGCTCGCCCGGCGCGGCCTCCTCGACCTTGTCGACCACCCAGCCGCGCTGGCCCCTGATGCGCCCGCTCCGGACGTAGAACACCTGGACGGCGGCCTCCAGCGGATCCTCCGCCAGGGCGACCACGTCGCAGTCGGTGTTGTCGCCGAGGACCACGGCCTGCTTCTCCATCGCCCGCTGCAACGCCTGGATGTCGTCGCGCAGCCTGGCGGCCCGCTCGTACTCCTGCTCGACGGCGGCCTCGCGCATCTCGCGCTCCAGCCGCCTGATGAACCGGCCGGTGTTGCCCGCCATGAACTCGCAGAAGTCGTCGGCCAGCTCCCGGTGCTCCTCGGCGGTGACCCGCCCGACGCAGGGGGCGGAGCACTTGTCGATGTAACCCAGCAGGCAGGGGCGGCCGATCTGCGCGGCCCGCCTGAACACCCCGCCCGAGCAGCTCCTGATCGGGAAGACCCGCAGCAGCAGGTCGACGGTCTCCCGGATCGCCCAGGCGTGGGAGTAGGGGCCGAAGTAGCGGGTGCCCTTGCGCTTGGCGCCGCGCAGCACCTGGACCCTGGGGAACTCCTCCCCCATGGTGACCGCGAGGTAGGGGTAGGACTTGTCGTCGCGGTATTTGACGTTGAACCGCGGGTCGTACTCCTTGATCCAGGAGTATTCGAGCTGGAGGGCCTCGACCTCGGTGCCGACGACCGTCCAGTCGACGCCCACGGCGGTCGTGAGCATGGTCTGGGTGCGCGGATGCAGGCCCGCGAAGTCGGCGAAGTAGGAGTTGAGCCGCTGACGCAGGCTTTTGGCCTTGCCGACATAGATGACCCGGCCGTCGGCGTCCTTGAACCGGTAGACGCCTGGGAACTCGGGGATGGACCCCGGCTTCGGCCGGAAACTCGCGGGGCCACCCACAGATCTCGCCACATGAAAAGCCTATCGGCCCGGACCGACAGCTTTCCTTACAGATTCCCGGACGGCACGCGGCCGGGAGGCGACGGGACTCCGCGCCTCACGCGGCCCGGCTTTCCGGCCCGACGCCAGGACGGGAACCTTCCGGCCCGACGCCAGGACGGGAACACGATGACCCGGCCTTCCCACCGGCCCGGGGCCGGGACGGCCCCACCCGGCGGTCGTACCGCTCCGTGCCGTTCCATGCCGCTCCGCCGCCGGATGGCCCGGCGCCGTGGGGCCGTCCCGCGCGCCGTACGGCCTCCCGCGGCCCCCGCCGGAACGTTCCTCCCGGCGGTGGGCGCGCGGCCGAGCCTCAGGCGAGGACGATGGAGTCGCCGTCCACCTTGATCGCCTTCTCCGCCAGCGGCTTGGTGGCCGGGCCGTTCGCCACGGAACCGTCAGCGATCTTGAACTTGCTGCCGTGGCACGGGCAGTCGATGGTGCCGTCCGCGATCGTGTCGACGTCGCACCCCTGGTGGGTGCAGACGGAGCTGAACGCCTTGAACTCCCCCGCGGCCGGCTGAACGATCACGATCTTCTCGTCCTTGAAGACCTTGCCGCCCCCCTCGGGGATGTCCGCGGTCTTGGCCAGGGCGTTCGCCCCGGAGCCGCCCGAGTCGGCGCCCGCGCTCGTCTCGGCCGCCTCCGGCGCCTGCGAGGAGGCGGTCGAGGACGTGTCCCCGCCGTCCGACGCGGGCTCCCCGTACCCCGCGCACGCGGTCAGCACCGCGGCCATCCCGGCCCCACCGGCGCTCAATATCACCGTACGACGCGTCGTCTCAGTCATGTATATCCTCCAGAATCATCATCTTCAGGTACGGCTGGCACCCCGATGACGGTTCAGCATGCCGCACATCGCGTCAGGAGACTGTGAAGAATTACCCCCTCGGCGCTCTTTCCGGGCCACCCGGAGAATCCCTCCGGAAACCCTCGTCGCGGGCTTTCGGACCCGCCCGGACCCGGCGCACCGGCCCCGGCGAACCCGGTGAGCCCGCGCCTCCCCGGAGGAAGGAGGCGGCGCGGGCCGTCAGACCATGATGATCTCGTCGCCCTCGACCTTCAGGGCGTACTGGGCCAGCGGCGCCTCCGCCGGGCCCTTGAGGCACTTCCCCGAGTCGACGGCGAACTCGCTGCCGTGACAGGGACAGCGGATGACGCCGTCCCCGATCCTGCCGACCGCGCACCCCCGGTGCGGGCAGCTCGCCGTGAACGCCCTGAACACCCCCGAGGTCGGCTGGGTGATCACGATCTTCCACTTGCCGATCACCTTGCCGCCGCCCACCGGGATGTCGGCGGTCCGCGCGATGGCCTTCCCCTTGATCCCCGGCGGCACGACGGCGGCGGCGGACTCCCCCCCGCCACACCCCACCAGCGCCGCCCCGCACGCCACGGCCCCCGCGGCGGCGATCACCTGCCTGCGCGCGGGCATGGCGGAGGTCTCCTGCGTGCTCATCGCGGCCCTTCTCGCAATGTCATCCCCGGCGGAACCGGGCTCCCGCGTCAAGGGTATTGACGGGGGAACCCGGTCCGGAATCCGGCCCTCAGCTGCCGAGGATCTTGCGCAGAAAGCGGCCGGTGTGGCTCTCGTCGACCAGCGCGACCTCCTCGGGCGTGCCGACGGCGAGCACGCTGCCGCCCCGGGAGCCCCCCTCGGGGCCCATGTCGATCAGCCAGTCGGCGGTCTTGATCACGTCGAGGTTGTGCTCGATGACGATGACCGTGTTGCCCCCGTCGACGAGCTTGCCCAGGACGCCGAGCAGTCTGCGGATGTCCTCGAAGTGCAGGCCGGTGGTGGGCTCGTCGAGCACGTAGATCGTCCGGCCGGTGGAGCGGCGCTGCAGCTCGGAGGCGAGCTTGACGCGCTGGGCCTCGCCGCCGGACAGGGTCGTGGCGGGCTGGCCGAGCCTGACGTACCCCAGGCCGACGTCGTTGAGCGTCTTCAGGTAGCGCTTGATGGCCGGGATGGAGTCGAAGAAGCCCAGGGCCTCCTCGATCGGCATGTCGAGCACCTCGGAGATCGTCTTGCCCTTGTAGTGGACCTCCAGGGTCTCCCGGTTGTAACGCGCCCCGTGGCAGACCTCGCAGGGCACGTAGACGTCGGGCAGGAAGTTCATCTCGATCTTGAGGGTGCCGTCTCCCGAGCAGGCCTCGCACCGGCCGCCCTTGACGTTGAAGCTGAACCGGCCCTTCTGGTAGCCGCGGACCTTCGCCTCGGTGGTCTGCGCGAACAGGTCGCGGACCTTGTCGAAGACGCCGGTGTAGGTCGCCGGGTTGGACCGGGGCGTGCGGCCGATCGCCGACTGGTCGACGTGCACGACCTTGTCGACCAGGTCCATCCCGTTGACCCGCGCGTGGCGGCCGGGGACGGTGCGCGCGCCGTTCAGCTCCTTGGCCAGCGCGTTGTAGAGGATGTCGTTGACCAGGGTGGACTTGCCCGACCCCGAGACGCCGGTGACCGCGGTCAGCAGCCCCAGGGGGAACTCCACGTCGACGCCCTTGAGGTTGTGCTCGCGGGCGCCCTTCACGGTGATCTGCCGCTTCTTGTCGCGCTTGCGGCGGGCGGCGGGGATCGCGATCGTCTTGCGGCCGGACAGGTAGGCGCCGGTCATCGAGTCTTCCGAGGCCAGCAGGTCGGCCACGGTGCCGGAGACGACGACCTGGCCGCCGTGCTCCCCGGCCCCGGGGCCGATGTCGACCACCCAGTCGGCGGCGGCGATGGTGTCCTCGTCGTGCTCGACCACGATGAGCGTGTTGCCCATGTCGCGCAGCCTGATCAGGGTCTCCAGCAGCCGCTGGTTGTCCCGCTGGTGCAGGCCGATGGAGGGCTCGTCCAGGACGTACAGCACCCCGACCAGGCCCGAGCCGATCTGGGTGGCGAGCCGGATGCGCTGCGCCTCGCCACCGGCGAGGGTGCCGGAGGCCCGGTCCATGGTCAGGTAGTCGAGGCCCACGTCGAGCAGGAAGCCCATCCGGGCGTTGATCTCCTTGACCACCCGCTCGGCGATCTGCATGTCGCGGTCGGACAGCTTCAGCCCGGCGAGGAACGTCGCGCAGTCGCCGATCGACATCGACGAGACCTCGGCGATCGAGCGGTCCTCGACCGTGACGGCGAGCGAGACCGGCTTGAGCCTCGCCCCCTTGCAGGCCGGGCACGGGATCTCCCGCATGTAGCCTTCGTACTTCTCGCGCATGCCGTCGCTGTCGGACTCGCCGTGGCGGCGCTGCACCCAGGGGATGACCCCCTCGAACGTGGTGTAGTAGGAGCGCTGGCGGCCGTAGCGGTTGCTGTAGCGGACGTGGACCTGCTCGTCGTGGCCGTACAACAGGGCCTTCTGCGCCTTCTTGGGGAGCCGCTCCCACGGGGTGTCGAGACCGAACCCCATGGTCAGGCCGAGCGCCTCGACCAGACGGACGAAGTAATCGCTGGTATGGCCACCGGCCCACGGGGAGAGCGCGCCCTCGCCCAGCGGCCTCTCGGGGTCGGGCACGATCAGGTCGGGGTCGACCTCCATGCGCACCCCCAGGCCCGTGCACTCGGGACAGGCCCCGAAGGGCGAGTTGAACGAGAACGAGCGGGGCTCCAGCTCCTCGAACGACAGGTCGTCGTAGGGGCAGTAGAGGTGCTCCGAGTAAAAACGCTCGCGGTTGGGGTCGTCCTCGGGCAGGTCGACGAACTCCAGGGTGATCGTCCCGCCCGACAGGCCCAGGGCGGTCTCCACGGAGCCGGTCAGGCGGCTACTCGCCCCCTCCTTCACGGAGAGGCGGTCGACGATCACCTCGATGTCGTGCTTTTCCTGCTTCTTCAGCGTCGGCGGCTCGTCCAGCCTGACCACGGTGCCGTCGACGCGGGCGCGGGCGAAGCCCTTGGCCTGCAGCTGGCTGAACAACTCGGCGTACTCGCCCTTGCGGCCGCGGACCACCGGGGCGAGCACCTGGAAGCGGGTGCCCTCCTCCAGCTCCATGACCCGGTCGACGATCTGCTCGGGGCTCTGCCTGGCGATCGCCCGCCCGCACTGCGGGCAGTGCGGCTTGCCGATGCGCGCCCAGAGCAGGCGCAGGTAGTCGTACACCTCGGTGATCGTGCCGACGGTGGACCGGGGGTTGCGGCTCGTCGACTTCTGGTCGATCGACACCGCGGGCGAGAGCCCCTCGATGAAGTCGACATCGGGCTTGTCCATCTGCCCGAGGAACTGCCGCGCGTACGCCGACAGCGATTCGACATAGCGGCGCTGGCCTTCGGCGAAGATCGTGTCGAAGGCCAGGCTTGACTTGCCCGAGCCGGACAGCCCGGTGAAGACGATCAGAGAGTCTCGCGGAAGGTCCAGCGAGACGTCCTTGAGGTTGTGTTCACGTGCACCACGCACGATGAGGCGGTCAGCCACAGCAGTCCCGACGTCGTTGGTAGAGGGTTGGAAGCGGTCGCGGGAAGACTAGCGAGGAGGACCGACAATTTTCCGGACCGGCGTCCGGAGTCGCTTCCCCGCCCCCTCCAGACTACGGACTCCCCTCGGATATCGCAGGTGGCCCACGGTTTCAACGATGTGAACACCCCCCTTATGCCCCTCACCGCCCGCCGGGCGGAATGATGATGGTGACGAGGGCGGGACGAGCGCCGCCCCGCCTTCCCGCGACCCCGTCCGATCCGAGGAGAATCCGTGACGTACACCGGTGATGTACAGGTCGGCGGCCCCGCCGACCTGCGCGAGCTGCCCGCCCTGACGATCGCCAAGCTGGCCGTCGGCCCGTTCGACAACAACGCCTACCTGATCCGGTGCACCCAGACCGGCGACGGCGCGCTCATCGACGCCGCCGCCGAGCCCGACCGGCTGCTGGAGCTCATCGGCGACCAGCCGATCAGCAAGATCGTCACCACCCACCAGCACGGCGACCACTGGCAGGCCCTGGAGGAGGTCGCCGAGGCGACCGGCGCCTCGGTGATCGCCCACCCGCTCGACGCGGGGGCGCTGCCGGTGCCGGTGGACCTGGAGGTGGAGGACGGCGACGGGATCACCGTCGGCGTGGTCAGCTTGGAGGTGATTCACCTGCGCGGGCACACTCCCGGCTCGATCGCCCTGCACTACCCGGGCCACCTGTTCACCGGCGACTCGCTCTTCCCCGGCGGCGTCGGCAACACCAACAAGGATCCCGAGCGGTTCGCCCAGCTCTTCGCCGACGTCTCGGAACGGATCTTCGACCGGCTGCCGGACGACACCTGGGTCTATCCGGGCCACGGCAAGGACACCACTCTCGGCACCGAGCGCCCCTCACTGCCCGAGTGGCGCGAACGCGGCTGGTGACGGGCCACTGACACCCCGCCGGGCGGTGGCGGGCGACCGGCCCCGCACCGCCCGCCACGCCCCCGGTACCACCGGGCACGGGCGGTGCGGGCAATCGTTTTCCCGGTACCGCCGGGCGCGGGAGTGACAGGCGACCGGCCCCGTACCGCCTGAAGTACCGCCCGAACGCGGCCGGTGACCGCTCGCGGCGAGAAGGCGGGAGTCAGCCGCCGAAGACCCGGAGGATCCGATCCGCGGCCTTGGACGGATCCTCCACCCGCTCGACCAGATCGCCCCAGGACCAGCGGTAGAACCAGCCCTCGGCCAGCGGCACGCAGTCGAGGGTCTCGCTGAACATCGCCGCCTCCGGATCGCTGACCCGCAGCGACGGCGGGTTCCGCCTGAGCGTCACGCTCATGCCTCTCAGCTCCAGCTCGCGGGCGAGCATGCCGAGGAAGTAGGTGCGCGTGTGCTCATGCGGCTCGGGTGCCATGAGGCAATTGAACGCAGCCGCGCCGGGCAGGGGAAGCGGAGCGGGACATTCCGGGGCAAGAACGGATCTCGGCATGGCCTATCCGCGACCGTCGGCCGCCCTCGCCCCATCGGGAAACCGGCGGGGGCTCGCTCCGGGCGGTCGGCCTCAGCCGACCCCGGCGGACGCCCTGCGCTGCTCCTTGCGCTTCTCCCGCTTGAACATCAGGACCCGCAGCGGGATGGCCGCCACGATCGTCAACTGCATGACCGCCCCGACCTTGATCAACGTGTCGCCACCGGCCAGGCCCGCGACCCAGATGGTCAGGCAGGCAACGTTGATCATCATCCAGGCGAGCACGGCGGCGGCCAGGTTGCCCTTGGGCTTGGGATACTCGATCCGGCTCACCATGAGGTACGCCACCCCGAAGACGGGCAGGATCGTCCAGATCGACGGGGGGAACAGCAGCACGACCGAGACCACGGTCATCGCGCCCATCGGGATGGGCAGCCCCATGAAGTCGCCGCTCTTGGTCTTCACGCAGGCGAAGCGCGCGAGCCGGACGACCCCGGCCAGCAGCACCGACGACGCCGCGGCCATCACCAGCAGAAAAGGGATCTGCTGATTGAACCCCGCCCAGATGACCACCATGAAGGCGGGCGCGAAGCCGAAGCTGATCACGTCGGCGAGGTTGTCCAGCTCGGCGCCCATGGCCGAGGCGCGGAACTTCCTGGCCACCAGGCCGTCGAACAGGTCGCAGGTGGCGCCGATCAGCAGGAGCACCACGGCGGTGCCGAAGAACCGGGGGTCGGCCGCGAAGGGCTTGTCCTCCTGCAGCGCGCTGATGGCCGACCAGGCGAGCACGCAGACCGCGAGGAAACCGCAGAGGGCGTTGCCGAGGGAGAGGGAGTCCGCGGCCGACAGGCGGAACGCCTTGCCCACGGGTCCTCGTGGCTCGTCGTCCGTCTCGTCCATCGGCCAGCTCGCGTCAGCCGTGGTCAAGACTCGTCACCCCCGCGACCGTCTTCTGGCCCACGGAGACGGCCGGGGCGATTCCCTCGGGGAGGTAGAGGTCGACCCGCGAGCCGAGCCTGATCAGGCCGATCCGCTCCGCCTTGGCCACCTTCGCCCCCTCGGCCACGTAGGGCACGATGCGGCGCGCGACCGCGCCGGCGATCTGGACCATCTCGATGTCGCCGAGGGCGGTGTCCAGGTGCCAGACGACCCGCTCGTTGGTGTCACTGTCCTTGTTGAACGCGGGGAGGTACCCGCCGGACACGTGCTCCATCGAGGTGACCGTGCCGGCCAGCGGCGCCCGGTTGACGTGCACGTCGAGCGGGCTCATGAAGATCGCGACCCGGGTGCGGCCGTCCGGCCACGGGTCGATGCTCTGCACCACGCCGTCCGCGGGCGACAGGATCCGCCCGGTGCCCGGAGTGCGATCCGGATCGCGGAAGAACCAGAGCATCCCACCGGTGAGCGCTGTCAGCGGCACCGCCGCCAGTGCCCAGCGCCGGTCACGACGGCTGAGCAGGGATGTCGCGGCGGCGGCGGCGACGGTCGGGAGCAACCACGGGGAGACGCCACGGGCCAGGCCGAGTGGGCCTGGCCTGTGGCTTGCTGAATCGTGGGACACAGGGAACCTTTGTGATGTCTTGCGGCATTAGACCGGTATGTCTACCTGCTCTGGGGCAGGATGTTACCCATCTCTTAGCCCTTATAAGGCGCAATGAGACAAGCAAAGCGCCTCACACGCCGATTCGCTAGCCCTGCTCGACACTCGCCGGGGTGGTGTTTTCCTTGCCCGCGCGGATGTCACGCCGAGCCTTCGCAAGGCTGATCACGGTGGTGACGATCATCGTGACGACGATGACCGACAGGGACAACCAGATCGGCACCTCGGGGGCCCAGGAGACACCGCTGGAGTGCAGCGCCTCGAGGATCAGCTTAACCCCGATGAAACCAAGGATGAACGCAAGACCGTAGCTGAGGTAGACCAGTCGCTGGAGCAGGCCACCCAGCAGGAAGTAAAGCTGGCGCAGGCCCATGAGGGCGAACGCGTTCGCGGTGAAGACGATGAAGGCGTCGGTGGTCAGGCCGAAGATCGCCGGGATCGAGTCGAGCGCGAACAGCAGGTCGGTGGTGCCGATGGCGATCATGACGATCAGCAGCGGGGTGACCATCCGCTTGCCGTCGACCTTTACAATGATCTTGGAGCCCACGTAGTTGTCGGTGTGCGGCAGCACCCGCCGGGCCCACCGCAGGACCGCGTTCTCCTCGACCGACTCCTCCTCGCCGAACTGGCGGACGAGCTGCACCGCGGTGTAGATCAGGAACAGGCCGAAGACGTAGAACAGCCAGCCGAAATTGGCCAGGGCCGCGGCGCCGATCGCGATGAAGATGCCGCGCATGACCAGCGCCATCAGAATGCCGATCAGGAGCACCTTGTGCTGGTACATCTTCGGCACCGCGAAGCGGGTCATGATGATGTAGAAAACGAAGAGGTTGTCGATACTCAGGCTGTACTCGGTGAGATACCCGGCGAAGAACTGGCCTCCGGGGGTGGGACCGGCGACGATCAACAGCATGATGCCGAAGAGCACAGCGAGCGTGACGTAGAAGCCGACCCAGAACCCGGCCTGCCTGAAGGAGAACTCTCGGGGTTCGCCCCTGTCGACGATCCACAGGTCGAAGGCGAGGACGACGAGGAGGCCGCCGATGACGGCGAACCATGCCCACACGGGAACACTCACGTTTGATAAACCTCCGGCGGCGCGCACGACTGACTGCCGGAGGTCTCTCCCGCCCGCGTGAGACCGCGCCGATGTGAAATCGGTGGACGGTCACGGACCGACAGCCCCGGGGGCCTCGTGGAGCGAGGCAACACCGTGATGACGAGACTGTCACGAAGGGATACTCCCCCCCTAACCACGCCAGTATAGGCGTCCGGCATGGCGTCGCCTAATCCAACCTTGCGACACCCTCGCTTGTTCCCCCTAACCCCGGAATCGCCCGTCACCGGCCCCTTCACGCTCTTTCAGCCCCGGAAGGGCACGGGCATCGCTTCCCCAGCTCCCCGAAGGAAACCGACATAAGCCGCAAATTCCCCCCCGTTCCCCGAGAAGGGCACAGCACGGACCGCCCCCGATAACCGCGTCCCCTTCGGGCGACGACATCGCGCGGGAAGGCGCGACACGAACCCCACACGCGACACGCGACGCGAACCCCACACCCCGCACGCGGTACGAACCACGAACCGCAGCACGCGGTACGAACCGCGAACACCCTCACACGGCACGGACCGCGACCCCCCCCCACGCGCGGCCGGACCGCGAGCACCGTCCGCGCGCTCAGCCCGAGAGTCCCGTGTAGACCGCGAGCACCGCCTCAAGCGCCTCCGGCTCGCCCGGCAGCTCACGGCCTCGCCGGGCGGCGGCACCGGCCAGTCTCTCCGCGAGGCCGTCGTCGGCGAGCACCCTCGCGACCGCGTCGCGCATCGCGGCGACGTCCCCGTACGGCACCAGCAGCCCGGCCTCGCCCACCATCCCCGGGACGCCGCCCACCGCGGTGGCGACGACCGCAGTGCCCGCCCGCAGGGCCTCCTGCACGGTGAGCGGCTGTCCCTCCCAGCGGCTCGGCACCACCAACGCCCTCGCCACCCCGAGCAGATCCCCCACGTCGGCGCGGTCGCCGAGCAGCCGCACCGGCAGGTTCTCCCTGTCGATCCGCGCTCGCAGCTCCCCCCGCAGCGGACCCTCCCCCGCCACCAGGAACACGACCTCGGGCGCCCGCTCCCGCGAGCCCCGTCCGCGCACGGATTCCGTCAGGCCCGGCACCGGCTCGGCCTCCACCGAACCCGACGCGGCCCCCGCGCCCCCACGAACCTCCCGCAGGGCCTTCGCGACGTCGAGCAGGGTCTCCAGGCCCTTCTGCTGGGCGAGCCTCGCGACCGTCAAGAAGATCACCCGATCACCCGTGCCGAGCTCTCGCCGTACGTCGCCGGGTTCGCGCCCCGAAGGGGGCAGCGGGGGCGCGGGAACGACGGCGGCCTCGACCCGCCCGGCCCCCAGGCGGGTCATCCGCTCCCCCAGGTCCGGGGAGACGACCAGGATCCGGTCGGCGCGACGGGCCACGATCCGTTCCAGGAGACCGTAGACGGCACCGATCGCACCGCCCGAGGTGACGGCGTTGTGCAGGGTCACCACCAGGCCGGTCCCGGTCCCGGCCAGCGCGATCGCCGCCAGGGCCCCGGCCCGTAGCCCGTGGGCGTGCACGGCGTCCGCCCCGCGCAGTGCCCGGAGCGCGAGGACCGCCCGCAGGTCGTCGGCCGGGCGAGGCCGGTCGGAGATCGGCACGGGCACGAAACGCGCGCCGAGGGCGGCGAAGCCGAAGGCGCGCTCCGTACTCGGCGGACCCGCCACGACCACCCGGTGGCCGCCGCGCACCAGCCCTCCGGCCAGCATGGCCACGTGCCGGCCGACCCCTCCCGTGCTCGTCCCCAGCACGAGTGCCACGCGCCTGCCCTGATCACTCATCGGAACGGATCCCCTCCCTCGCGGACCCCCGGCGGAGCCTCGCCAGCAGCGCCTGGGCGTCCTGCCTGTCGATCGTCATCGCCACGGCCGCGAACACGGCCACCCCGGCCACACCCGCGGCGAGCCCGACCGCCACGGACTCCCACGTGGAGACCGCGCCGAAGACGCCGACCAGGGCGAGCCCCGCCCCCCAGGCCGAGGCGCCGCCGGTCAGGGTCGCCAGGAGGGTGCGCGGCGTCCCGGCCAGCGCGGACGCGCCCCTGGCGCGGAGAACCGCGACGGTGAGAAGCACCCCGCCGACGGTCATGCCGACGGTGCTGCCCAGCGCCAGCTGCCCGACCACATCGGCCCGATCCCCTGCGGTGTGGGCGAGCACGATCTGGGCCACCAGCGCGACGGCCCATCCGGTCACCGAGGCGACGGCCGCCGACCGGCCCCGCCCGCAGGAGTACAGGACGCGGGCCAGGTGCAGCATGAGCGCGTACCCGAGCAGGCCCGGCGCGAACAGCGCGACGCCCCTGGCCATCTCGGCCGGGTCGCCGCCCGCGGTCCCCTTCAGGAACACCTGCGACACCGGCACCGCGACCGCCGCCATCACCCCGGCCGCGAGCCCCGTCACCAGGAGGACGATCCGGGTGGTGGAGGCGGTGAGGGCGTCGAACCCCGGGGTGTCCCCCTCGGCCGCCCGGGTGGACAGCACCGGGAACGAACTGGTGGCGATCGGCATCACGAGCACCGCGTACGGCAGCTGGTACAGCGCCCAGGCGTAGGTGTAGGCGGCGATCGCACCCTCGCCGCCCAGGTTGTTGGCGAGGCGGATGACGACGATCAGCGTGACCTGCTGCGCGATCAGCACGGCGAGACCCGCGGTGGCGAGCCGCCGCGCCGTCGCCGCGACGCCCGGCGGAAACGTCAGCGCGGGCCGCAGCCGGAGCCCGAGCCGGGACACCGGCCCGACGACGGTGAGCACCATCGCGGCGGCGGCGACGGTCGCGCCGAGGGAGAGCGACAGCTGCCCGGCGCCGTTCAAAGCCGACAGGTCCTTGGCGGCGTCCTCGTTGACCACCTCGAACAGCAGGTTGGAGCCGACGATGAGCAGGCTGGAGACCAGCGGCGCCAGGGCCGGGCCCATGAACCGCCGGTGGGCCTGGAGCACTCCGTACAGCACCACGGCCAGGCCGAAGAAGATCATCCGAGGGGCGAAGACGACGAGCATGCCGGTGCCGGCCTCGACGACGCCGGCCAGGTCGCACGGGGCGGGATCGCCCACGAGCAGCGCGACGATCGGCCCGGCGAACGCGACGATGAGCAGCGTCAGCGGCACCAGGACGAGCATCGCCCAGGTGAGCAGCGCCGAGGTGGTCCTGCTCACCTCCGCCCTGGCCTCGGGGTCGTCGTCCGACCTGGAGGCCGCCGAGGCCAGCACCGGCACCACCATCCCGGCCAGCACGCCGCCCGCCACCAGCTCGAAGACGATGTTGGGCACGTAGTTGGCGGTGTTGTAGGCGGTGCCCAGGCAGCTGTTGCCGACGCTCTGCGACTGGACGAGATAGCGGCCGAAGCCGACGAGCCGGGCCAGGACGGTCACGACTCCGATGAGGAGTGCCGCTCCCGCCACTCCCCGCGCGATCCTCGTGCTCATCGGGAGGTGGGTGCCTGCTCCACAGGGCGACGACCCAGCATGTCGAGGCGGTTCAGGACGAAGTTGCCCGCGATCACCTTGGTGAAGCTGATCTTCTCCGAGGCGGCGGTGAGCGCGACCACGGTGCCGAGGGCGACCAGACGCCCGGGTCGGCCCAGGGTGACGGCGGCGGCCAGGCCGAGGAGCGCGCCCAGCGCGTTGGCCCCCGCGTCGCCGAGCATCGCCCGCTCGCCGAGGTCCTCGGGCAGCAGCGCGGCGGCGGCCCCCATGGGGAGCGCGACCAGGGTGGCCGGGACCGGATCGTCACCGAGCAGCCCGGCGGCGAGCAGGGGCGCGCCGGCGAGCAGGCCCACCTTGACGGCACGCCCTGGCCGCAGGTCGAAGAGGTTGGCCAGGTTGGCGCTCCCGGCGATCAACACGCCGTTGACGGCGACGTCGAGGGGGCCCGAGGAGGTGAGGGCGGCGGCGGCCAGGCCGGTCGCGCCAATGCCGAGGATCTTCACGGCCCCGCTGGTGACCTCGCCCTTGGCCAGGGCGCTCAGATGCCCCCTGAACCCCTTGGACGAGGTCGCGCCGTACAGGTCGTCGTAGGCTCCGAGCCCACCGCCGCCCGCCACCGCGAGCAGCGCCGCCACGCGGACGCCGCCGGGCAGCCCGGGGAGCACGGCCGCGGCGGCACCGGCTCCGGCGACGAACGCCGGACCTTCGAGCAGGGTGATCGGCTCGCCCCGGTGGTTCGTGCGGGCCCAGGTCTCCGCGTCGCCGACCGGGGGCCTGCGGGTGAAGGCGGCGTACGCGGCACGCGCGGCGACCGCGCCGAGGAAAGCGCTGGCGAGGGCACCCGCGAGGGCGCGGGGAAAAGCGCGACGAGCCATCGGGTCATCCTCCGGAGGTGGCCGTGGCGGCCGTGGTGGTGGCCGTGGGGGTCGGCGTCGCGCTGGGCTCGATGCCGGAGACGCCGGGGCCGATGCCGTACTGGCCGGCCAGCCCGGTGAGTTGCTCTCGGAGAGCGTAGACCACTACGACCCGTCCCGAGGGCATATCGGCGGTGTCGACGCTGGAGACCCTCTCCGTGAAGGCCGCGTCCTCGCGGAGCGCGGTGATCACCCCGCCGGGCGCGGCGGAGGTCTGCGTACCGGCCAGCACGGTGCCCTGGCCCGCGTCGTCGAGGCCGAGCGCCAGCGTCACGAGCGCGCCCGCCTGCTCGCCCGCGGTCTCCCCGGTGTACGCCTCCGCCGGGGCGATCACCAGGGCCGCGTCCGCGCGCTTGGCGGGCTCGTCGGTGACGGTGAGCAGCCCGCCGCGCTGGAAGGCGTCGAGGATGCCGGCCCCGGCCGGGTGTTCCTTGCCCACCTGGCTGGAGTCGCTGGTCAGGATGGCGCCGGCGAGCACCTCGGCCGCCTTGTCGTACGCCGTGTCCTCCACGGAGAAGACGGTCTCGGCGGCCTTGGCCCCGACGGCCAGCTTGTCGACGAAGCCCGCCTGGGCGGGATCGGTGAACCGCTCGGTGAGGGTGATCCGGCCGGTCACGCTCCCCCCGGCCTCCTCGATCACCTGCTGCGCCGCCTCGCGCACGCTCGCCGTGCTGCCCGGGGCCTCGACGATCACAATGCTCTTGCCGACGAGCGCGTCCCGGACCAGCCGGGAGGTGTCGCCGATCACGAAGGCGTCGTTGGCGGCCTCGCGCCTCTGCAGGGCGTCCACCTGGTCGCGGAGCTCGTTGTTGCCCTCGCGGAGCTGGTTGGCCAGCGACTCGCTCGCCTTGATGACGGGGTCTTCGAGCAGGGTGGTGCCGAGCACGATACCGACCGACAGCGCGAGGAAGATCGCGACGATGGAGACGAGGTGATAGCGGAAATCGATCACGAGAAGAGTCCGACCAGCCAGAAGATGAAGCCGCTCCAGATATCGCGGACGCTGTCCAGCCAGATCTTGCCCACCGGGGAGACGACGATCGCCACTCCCATGGTGATCAGCGTGGTCGCGACGAGCAGGAGCAGGGACGGTGTGGAGATCCGGCTGCGGTAGAGCCGGCTGACGCCTTTCGCGTCGACGAGTTTGCTGCCCACCCGCAGGCGGGTGAGGAAGGTGCTGGCCATGCCGGAGCGGCCCTTGTCGAGGAACTCCACCAGGGTCGCGTGGGTGCCGACGGCGACGATGAGATCGGCGCCCTTGTCGTCGGCGAGCAGCATGGCGATGTCCTCGCTGGTGCCGATCGCCGGGAAGAGCACCGCGGTGCGGCCCAGCTGCTGGACCCGCTCCAGCCCCGGCGCCCTGCCGTCGCGGTAGGCGTGCACGACCAGCTCGGCGCCGGTGGTGAGCGCCTTGGTGGAGACCGAGTCGAAGTCTCCGACGATGATGTCGGGCAGGTATCCGGCCTCCAGCAGCGCGTCGGCACCGCCGTCCACCCCGATCATGATCGGACGGTATTCGCGGATGTAGGGGCGGAGGGCCGCGATGTCCTCCTTGTAGTGGTAACCGCGCACCACGATGAGGACGTGCCTGCCCTCCATGACGGTCCGGACGTCGGGGACGCCGATCCCGTCGATGAGGAGGTCGCGCTCGCGGCGGACGTACTCCATGGTGTTGGCCGCGAACGCCTCGATCTGCACGGTCAGCCCGGCCCGCGCCTCGCTCATCGCGGCCTCGACGGACTCGGCCGTCTGCACGTCGCCCTTGCCGACCGTCTCGTCGTCGAGGTAGATGACGCCCTCGTGCAGCCTGACCAGGTCGCCGTCCTTGATCCGCTCGAACAGCTCGGGGGTGGCGTTGTCGATGAACGGCACCCCGGCGTCGACGATGATCTGCGGGCCCAGGTTGGGGTAGCGGCCGCTGATGCCGGAGGCGACGTTGACAACACCCGCCGCGCCGCACGCGACAAGAGCCTCCGCGCTCACCCGGTCAACGTCAACGTGATCGATAATCGCGATTTCCCCGGCCCTGAGGCGCTTGGTCAGCCTCTTGGTCCGCCGATCGATTCTCGCCACTGCCGTCACCCCGGGAAGGTCCGTGACCTTCCTGTGGCGGAGGTACCTCGTGAGCCTGTCTTGAAGCCCGTCAATCGGCACCTTCATCACGCCCATCCTGCCAGAGGGAACGACCGGGCGAGCCAAACAGTCGGCAGCGTGTTAGATACGTCACCCGAGACCCCCGGCACCTGCTCCCCTTAAACACGAGAATTACTCCTTCAGCCCCCCGCGTACTCTCTTCACTCCTTTATCCGGCTTGTTCAGCCTGTTCCAGGTCACGCCTTGTCGGCGGCGGCGATCGACAGGAGCTCCTCGGCGTGCGCGCGGCCCAGCTCGGAATCCTCGAGCCCGGCGAGCATGCGGGAGAGCTCCCGCGCCCTGCCGTCCTTGTCGAGGGCGATCACGCCGCTGCGCACCACGCTCCCGTCGTCGGCCTTCTCCACCACGAGGTGTTGGTCGGCGAAGGCCGCGACCTGCGGGAGGTGGGTGACGACGATCACCTGGGAGGTGCGGGCCAGCCGCGCCAGCCTGCGGCCGATCTCCACCGCGGCCTTGCCGCCCACCCCCGCGTCGACCTCGTCGAAGACGAACGTCGGGACCGGGTCGGCACCGGCGAACACCACCTCGATGGCGAGCATCACCCGGCTCAGCTCACCTCCGGAGGCGCCCTTGTTCAGCGGCAGGAGCGGGGAGGCCGGATGCGGCGCCATGCGCAGCTCGACCTCGTCGACGCCCTGCGGACCGAACTCGGGGGCGGCGGTGATGACGACCACCACCCTGGCGTGCGGCATGGCCAGCGCGGTGAGCTCCTCGGTCACGGCCCGCCCGAACCGCTCCGCGGCCGCCGTCCTGACCCGGGTCAGCTCGGCGGCCAGCTCGGTGAGGCGCTCGGTGAGCTCCTCGTGCTCGCGGGTGAGCTCGCCGATGCGGTCGTCGTCGCCGTCGAGCTCCGCCACCCGGGCGGCGGCCCGCGCGGCCCAGGCGAGCACCTCCGCGGTGTCCTGGCCGTATTTGCGGATGACGTGGATGAGCACGGCCCGCCGCTCCTGCACGACCGCGAGCCGGCCCGGGTCGGCGTCGACCGACTCGGCGTACGCGGCCAGCTCGGTGGCGACGTCGGAGATCAGATAGCCAGCCTCCGCGAGGCGGTCGGCGATCCCGGCGAGCGAGGGGTCGAAGTCGCGCACCGCCTCCACGGCCGCGCGGGCCTCGCCGACCAGCGCGATGGCGTCCGGCATGGCCTGCTCACCGGCGAACGGGTCGCCGAGCAGCGCCCGGTGCGCCGTCTCCGCGGCGCCCCTGAGGGAGTCGGCGTGGGAGAGCCGCTCCTCCTCCTCGCGCAGCTCGATCTCCTCGCCGGGCTTGGGGTCGGCCTTCTCGACCTCGCCGAGCCCGAACCTGAGCTGGTCGGCCTCCTGGGCCCGCTCCCTGGCCCTGGTGGTCAGCTCGGCCAGCTGCTCCGCGGTCTTCCGGTGCCGCTTGTAGGCCTGCTCGTAGGCGCGCAGCGGCTTGACCAGCTCCTCACCGGCGTAGCGGTCGAGGGCGGCCCGCTGGCGGCCGGGCTGCAGCAGCCGCTGCTGGTCCATCTGGCCGTGCACGGCCACCAGGTCCTCGGCCAGGTAGGTGAGCGTGCCCACGGGGACGGTCCGCCCGCCCAGCCAGGCGCGGCTGCGCCCCTCGACGGAGACCGACCGCGAAATGATCAGCTCGCCGTCCTCGACCACGCCGCCCACGTCCTGCACCTGCTGGGCGACCCGCCCCGCCGGGTCGACGATCAGCGTGCCCTCGATGGTGGTCTTGCCTGAGCCGGGACGGACACGGGCGGGGTCGGCACGGCCACCGAACAGCAGCCCCAGACCGGTCACCACCATCGTCTTACCGGCGCCCGTCTCGCCCGTGACCACGGTGAATCCCGGCGCCAGCACCAGGACGGCCTCATCGATCACGCCGAGCCCCTGGATGCGGACCTCCTCGACTCCAGGTCGCACTGGTCCCTCCCGTCACATCGAATTCACCGAACATCAGTGCGGTGCGCGGGCACGATCCTACGCGCTTGAGGCGTCGCCCGCCCGGACGAACTAGGGCCTCACACGACCTCGCCAACCCTGTACGGGGAGATCGAACTTGGCGACCAGCCTGTCGGTGAACGGCGCCCCAGTGTCCTCCAGGCCGTGCAGCCGCGCCAGCCGTACCGGCAGTTCGGCCCGCCGGAGCTCCACCCTCGCCCCGGCGGGCAGGTCGAACCTGCGGCGGCCGTCGCACCACAGCACCGCGCCCGCCGTCTCCGTCTGGACCTCCAGCGCCAGCTTGGAACGGGGCGAGACCACCAGGGGCCGGGCGAACAGAGCGTGAGCGCTGATGGGGACCAGTAGCAGCGCCTCCACCTCGGGCCACACGACCGGGCCCCCGGCGGAGAAGGCGTACGCGGTCGAGCCGGTCGGTGTGGCGCAGATCACTCCGTCGCATCCCCAGCGCGACAGCGGGCGCCCGTCGATCTCGGCGACCACCTCGAGCATCCGCTCGCTCTTCTCGACGGTGACCTCGTTCAGCGCCCAGCTGTCGGCCAGCAGGTTGCCGTTGAGGCGGGCGGTGACCTCGATGGTCATCCGCTCCTCGACGTCGTAGCGGCCGTCCACCACACTGTCGACCGCCTCCGCCAGGTCCTCCACCTCGGCCTCGGCCAGGAAGCCCACGTGACCGAGGTTGACCCCCAGCAGCGGCACCCCCGCCGGGCGGGCGAGCTCGGCCGCCCGCAGGAGGCTGCCGTCGCCGCCGAGCACGATTATCATCTCGGCGGCGTCGACCGCCGCCGAACCCGCGGGTACCACGTCGGTGCCCGCGCAGGCGATCTCGTCGGCCTCGGCGTTGAGGACGCGCACGATCAACCCGGCGTCCACGAACCGCTGGATCACCATCCGGGCGCTGTCGACGGCCGCCGCCCGCCCGGTGTGCGCGGTGACCAGCACGGTGCGCTTGGCAGTCATCGACTCTCCTTGAGCGTGGAAACCCCCGCCCCGGGGCGGGGGAGGAAACGCGGCGCGGCGCCGCGCGGTTCGGTACCGTCCCCGGCGGCGACGACCGTGCCGCCACGAGCGCGACCGGCGATGTCCTCGCCGCCACGAGCGTAACCGGCGACATCTCCGCCGCCACGACTGCGACCGGGGATGTCCTCGCCGACGGACCGATGGAGAGATGAAACGCCTGTGGATCTGGTGCGGGACCTCAAGGGATTTCTCCTGGCGGGCGACCGGTGGTGAATCGGGAACTCTCAGGGGTGATCGTGGGGATCCCCTCCGTCCAGGGAAGGGAGGATGTCAAGTCTCCACTTTCTCGGGTCTACGGGGACCTCGGGTCATCGGGGGCGGGTGACCAGGTATCCGGGACTGGGGTGGTCCGGAGCCGGGTGACCATCCGGGGCCGGGCGACCGTCCAGGGACTCGGGTGACCAGGTGATCCGGGGCCAGGAGGGCCGGAGGGCCGGAGGGCCGGGGAGTCCCACCTATCGAGGGCCTTCCGCCACCGCTCGCTCGATCTCCGCGTCAAGATCGGAGACCGGCGGAGCACCCTCTCCCTTGCCCAGCCAGATGACGTACTCGACGTTGCCGGACGGACCAGGCAGCGGGCTCGCGGTGACCCCCCGCACGGTCAGGCCGAGCGTCCGCGCGGCTTCGGCCACGTCCCGTACGGCCCCGGCGCGGAGCTCCGGGTCGCGGACGACCCCGCCCGCGCCGACTCGCTCCCTGCCGACCTCGAACTGGGGTTTGACCAGCATCGCGAAGTCGGCCCGCTCCGCGGCGCACAGGGCCAGGGCCGGCAACACCAGGCGCAGGGAGATGAAGGAGAGGTCACCGACGATCAGCGTGGGCGCCTCGCCGACCATGTCGGGTTTCAGGTCCCTGACGTTGACCCGTTCCATGACCGTGACCCTGTCGTCGGTCCGCAGCGACCACGCGAGCTGGCCGTACCCGACGTCGACGGCGAGGACGTGGGCCGCTCCGGCGCGCAGCAGCACGTCGGTGAAGCCCCCGGTCGAGGCCCCCGCGTCCAGGCAGCGACGCCCCTCGACGGTGAGGCCGAGGGGGCCGAAGGCCTCCAGTGCGCCGAGGAGCTTGTGCGCGCCCCGCGAGACGTAGTCGGGGCCCTCCGCCGCCTCCACGACCACGATCGCCGAGGCCGTGTCGACCTGGGTCGCGGGCTTGGCGGCCACCTGGCCGCCGACGCTGACCCGACCGGCCTCGATGAGCTGGGCCGCCTGTTCCCGGGACCGCGCCAGTTTCCGGCGGACGAGCTCGCTGTCGAGGCGTGACCGGCGGCTCACGGGCGCCGGTCCCAGGGGCCGTCCACCGAGTCGTCCCCCTGCCCCGGAACATCGTGCGGTGAGGCTGTTTCCCGCCCTGGGGTGCCGTGCGCCGGGGCGATGGACCGCCCTGAGGCATCGTCCGGCGAGGCGGTCACCCGTCCCGGGATGTCGTCGGCCACGGCGGATTCCCGCGCCGTGGCGCCGTTCACCGCGGCGAGCGCCTGTTCCAGCCCGGTGAACACCTCCTCGAAGACGTCCGCGTGCGCGGAGACGGGCAGGGCGCCGAGACGGGTGAGCCCGCCCAGCGCGGCGTCCGCCCGCTCGTCGCCCGTCTCGCCCGTCTCCTCCAGCAGGTCCGTCATACGCCCCCTCCGGAACCGCTCCTGGCCGCCTGGCCGTCATGGCCGTCTCCGCGGCCCTCGCCGCCGTACGAGCACGACGCTCGTCGGCGCCGCGCCGGTGAATTCCCCGACCGTATCGGAACCCGCGCCCCTCGTCGCCCCGGCGGGCTTTCCCGTCTTTCCTGCCCTCCCGTGCCCGTACTCGCGGACGCCCCGCTTCTATGGCCTTTTCCCGGGCCACACCACGAACCCGGCCACCGCTGTCCTTTCCGACGCCGAACCGCCCAGCACGGACCGGTCCAGCACCGGCCAATCCAACGCGGGCGGGTCCAGCACGGGCGAGGAGGGAAGGGATTCTCCAAAGATGGGTAAACCGTGAACTATCACGGGGACCTCGCTCGTTGTCATTCCATTAAGGTCGGCGACCGCCAACACATAGTCTCGCGACGTTTCGGACGCCATGGCAGAAGCCTCTTTCTCCGGCACACCCCCGCGCCGGATTGCATGCCGTGCCCATGTGGAACGCTACCGTCCGTACCTGAAAGGGATTCGGATCGGTCAGGGAGAGAAGGGAGCGCCACGCGATGGCGACCGTCGACGAGTGCCGGGTGGCACTGCGCAAACTCGGCGAGCAGTTCGACGAGGTTGATCAGGAGAGCCGCGCCAAGCACGTGGTCGAGCGCAGCATCAGCTGCCACGTCAAGGATCTCGGCGTCACCTTCTACGGCCACATCCACCACGGCGGCCTCGGCCCCTTCGAGGATCTGTCCCCGGACGACGACAGGCAGGCCGAAGTGAAACTGACCATCGGCAGCGACGATCTCGTCTCGCTGGTCAACGGGGATCTCGACATGGGACGGGCCGTTTTCGGCGGCCGGGTCAAGGTCGACGCCAGCTTCGGCGACCTTCTCCGCCTGCGCAAGCTCCTCTGAGGATCCCGCCCGAGGGCGGGATCACGCGGGCGGAGGGCCCCGGAGACCGACGTCCGGCTCGGCATCAGGGGGGCACGTGAGATCACATGGGGTCACGTGGCGGGGGCACGGGGGCTGAGGCCGCCGTCTCAGCCGGAGCGCGAGGTTCGCGGCGAGAGCGCGGAGTCGAGCGCCGCCTTCACCGCGTCCTCGTCCGCCCGGCCCTCGCCCGCGGCCTCCCAGGTCGCGGCGGAAGCGGCGCGGAGCCCGTCGATCGGCTCACCCCCGCCTTCGAGGGTGAGGGCGCCCTCCTCCCAGCGGGCCGTCCACCCCTCGCAGGTCCACCCGTCCCCGATCCGCCGTACCTCGGGATAGGGCCGGTGCAGGTCGGACAGATCGGCGGCGACGTAGGTGGGCCGGTGCCGGGGGGCGGCGGTCAGCACGTCGAGCGGGCTCGCCACCCCGGTCAGGACCAGCAGACTGTCCACCCCCGCGTTGGTCGCCCCCTCGATGTCGGTGTCGAGCCTGTCGCCGACCACCAGGGGCCGCTGCGATCCGGTACGGAGCATCGACTCGCGGTGCAGGGGCGGCTCGGGCTTTCCCGCGACGATCGGCGACACCCCTGTCGCCGTGGCGATGACCCTGATCATCGAGCCGTTGCCGGGAAGCTCTCCCCTGCCGGTCGGCATGGTCGAGTCGGCGTTCGCGGCGACGAAGAGGGCTCCCCCTCTCACGGCGAGTGTCCCCTCGGCCAGCAGACCGTAGGAGAGATCGGGAGCGATGCCCTGGACGACCGCGACCGGGCCGTCCAGGGCGGTGCTGACCGGGCGCAGCCCGTGGGCGCGCAGCGCGGTGCGCAACCCCATCCCGCCGACCACCAGCACCGCGGCGCCCGGTTCGACCCGCTCGGCCACGAGCCTCGCGGCGGCCTGGGAGGAGGTCACGACGTCCTCGGCGGCCGCGGGGGCGCCCAGCGCGCGCAGGTGCTGGGCGATGGCGGCGGGGGTGCGTGAGGCGTTGTTGGTGACGTAGGCGAGGCGCACACCACGCTCCGCCGCCCGGCTCAGGGCCTCGGGAGCCGCCGGTACGGGGTCGCGTCCGAGATACACCACCCCGTCGAGGTCGAGGAGAAGAGTGTCATACGGGTCGATCAGCGTATTCGTGTCCACCGGCCTATTTCATCACCCACGTTCCATCACCCGCAGTGATCACATCCGGCGGAACCGCGACGAGCGCCCTGCGCGCCACACCGGCAGGTTGGCATGGATCATCCTGGGCGCATGGAATCACACTAAGAACTTGTACGGGGCACACCCCGCAAGCGCACGGAATCCGGCTAACCCGCACAAAACACACCTCACAGACGCACGGAATCCGGCGGAACAGCACGCGTCACACCTTGCGGGCATACGGGATCCCAGCAACAGGTCAGTACGGATCAATCACATCCTGCGGGCGCGCAACGTGGCGCGAACGCTTTTCAGCGCGGAAACGTAGTGCCGCAGGTCCGGCCGCATCGCGACGGCGATGGCCAGCGGTTCCTGAGCCCCCTCCATGTCCCCGGTACGCCACAGGGCGAGCCCGAGGCCGAAATACGCGTAATCCTCGGCCGGATTGGCGTCGATGATCCAGCGGAAACTGTCGACGGCGTCGGCGTACTGCCGGGAGTTGAACTGCGCTCGGGCGAGGGCCTCCCGGATGCTCCTCGACTCCGGCTCCGCGTCGGCCGCCCGCTCCAGCAGCGCGGCGGCCGCCGCCGGACTGCCCTCGGCCAGCAGCCTCATCCCTCGTTGAAACCATTCGTAGACGTCCCCGGCCGGAGCGCCCGTCTCGGGGCTGGGGGAATCAGACGGACCGCCACGTCCTTGGACCATTATGTGAGGCCTCCTTCATCGACAGACGACAGATCTGGCCGATTCCCTGACGGACCGGGCACCACCGCAGACTCGAAGCGGCCCCCGGCCGTTTCAGGCCTTTATGGCAGCATGCCCTCTATGGCGAATCCTGAACTGCCGATACCCGGCGGGCTGGTGCTGCGCCCGTTCCGGGGCGTACGGTTCACGGTCGACGATCTGGCCGGGGTCACCTCACCGCCTTACGACCTCATCGACGAGGTCGGCGTGCGAAAGCTTCTCGACACCCACCCCAACAACGTGGTGCGTTTGATCCTTCCCGGCACCGACCACCACAGATACGTCGAGGCACGAGAGACGCTTCACCGATGGCTCTCCTCCGGGGTGCTGGCCGCCGACGAGACGCCGGCGGTCTACGTCTACGAGCAGTCGGGCCCCGGGGTCCTGCAGCGCGGGATCATCGGCGACGTGGGCCTGGCCGACCCGGAGCTGCGGATCGTCCTGCCGCACGAGAACGTGATGCCCGGACCTGTCGCCGACCGGCTGGCGCTGATGCGCACCACGGAAGCCAACCTGGAACCCATCTTCCTGCTCTACGACGGCGCGGACGGCGCCACCACCCACCTCGTCGACCACATCGCCGCGTCCCGGCCCCCGCTGGTGGAGGCGGAGACCGGAGACGGGGTCAGGCACCGGCTGTGGGCCGTCACCGACACCGGGGAGCTCGCCTCCATCGACGCCGACCTCCGCCCCCGCCAGGCCCTCATCGCCGACGGGCACCACCGCTACGCCACCTACCTCGCGCTCCAGCGGGAACTCCGTGCCTCCACCACGAGTGATGCCGCGACAGCCATGCCCGTAGAACACGTGACAGCCCTGGAAGCGGTCACCCCCGTGGCGCCCGTGGAACCTGAAGCGGTCACGCCTGTGGAACATGTGGAAACAGTGACGCCTGTGGCATCCGTGGAACCCGTGACAGCCCGAGAAGCGGTCACGCCCGTGAAGCCCCCAGAAGCAGTCGCACCCGTAGAACCTGTAGAACCCCTAGAAGCGGTCACGCCCGTAGAACCCGTGACAGCCGTGGAAGCGGTGGCTCCGGTGAGCTCCGTGAAACCTGGGCCGTGGGATTTCGGCCTTGCGCTCCTGGTGGACTCCAGCGCCTACCCACCGGACCTGAAGGCCATCCATCGGGTCATTCCCGAACTACCGCTTGAGGAGGCACTGGCCAAGGCCAAGGGCTCGTGGCAGGTGCACGACCATGCGGATCTGACCGACGGCCTGGCCGCGCTGGAGGAGACCAGCGGACCGGCTTACCTGCTGTCCGCCGGCGGGTCCACCCACCTTCTCACCAACCCTGACCCCGACCAGCTCGAACACGCCATGCCGTCCGAGCGCTCGGCCGGGTGGCGAGCGCTGAACACCTCGATCCTCGCGGAGTTTCTCCTGCCGAAGGTGTGGGGGATACAGGACGACGAACTGTCGGTGCGCGTCGTCCACCACGACCCGGAGGCCGCCGTACGGCTCGCACAGGCCTCCGGCGGGACCGCGGTGCTGCTGCGCCCACTGGCGGTCGACGATGTGCTCGCGATCGCGGCTCACGGGGAACGGGTGCCTCGCAAGTCCACCTCCTTCGGCCCGAAGCCCAGGACCGGCTTCGTTCTGCGCCTGCTCACCCCGGGACAGACATCCCCCGGGAAGAACCCGCCCTTCGAGAAGCCCGAGTCCTGAGAACCACCGAGTCCTGAGGAGCAAAGGAACCGGAGTCCGGCCGGGCGAGATCCAGACCAACCGGGGTGGGGTCCGGGCCGGTCGAAGTGGCGGGGTCAGGCCCGGTCGAGATGGTGGGGTCCGGCACCGAGGTGAGGCCGGGTCTGGCCGGGGTGATCCGCGACTCCCCACCCTGCCCCGCGCCCTCCTCCCCCGTCTGTCTCGCACTCCCCTCGCCCGCCTGTCCCGTGATCTCCTCCCCTGTCTGCCCCGCGCTCCCCGCCCCCGCCTGCCCCGTGGTCTCCTCCCTCGTCTGGAGACCCTCAGCCACCTTCCTCGCGTGCAGAAGTGAGTGCACCGACCGGAGCGGGGCGGCCACGGGATCCCCCTCGTCACCGGTCAAAATCATGGTGACCTTGCGCTCGAGGCGTCTCACGGAACGCACCTCGACCTCGTAACCGGACGATTTGGCCCCTTCATTTCCCCACCAGCGGCGGCGTAGCGAACCCGTCACCTCGACGATGTCATCGGGCAGCCAACCGGCCACGGCCTCGATGACCTCGGTCTCGAACGACGCGCACGGAATGGTGTCGACCCGGGCGCCACGCCCGCGATGCTGCCGCCGGACGATCAGCCGCCAGGTGCCGAGCGTGCTCCCGCTCCGCAACGACCTGATGTGGGCCACCTCAGGTAGACGGCCAACGAGAATGACCTCGTTACGATCCATGCGATCCTCCCTCGATCCTGCCGGTCGAGGACGACTCTCTACGATGTGAGCTGCGCCGGAAGTGGCCGAATACCGTTCTGTGGATACCGGTTCCAGTTATGAGGTGGCCTGTGGACAACATCACCGCCCTCGGCGGGGACGTCTATGAGATCGACACGAGGATGGCCGGGTACTCCAGCATCACGGCCGGATACCTGATCCTTGGAGACCGCCCCTGCCTGGTGGAGACCGGTACCTCCACCTCCGCTCCCGTGGTGCGCGACGCCCTCACCTCGCTGGGCGTCGGCCCGAGAGATCTCGCCACGGTCGTCGTCACGCACATCCACCTGGATCACGCGGGCGGGGTCGGCGACATCGCCGGTTTCTACCCGGACGCGGAGATCGTGGTTCACGAGAAGGGCGCCCGGCATCTCGCCGACCCATCCAGGCTGATGGCCAGCGCGCGAATGGTCTGGGGCGACAAGCTGGACATCCTGTTCGGCGAGCTCTCCCCCACGGAAGCCTCACGGATTCGCGCGCTCGGCGACACCGACACGATCGACCTCGGCAACGGCCGTACCCTGAACAGCCACTACTCACCGGGGCACGCCAGACATCACGTGGGACTCATCGACTCCGGCACCGGAGACCTCTACGTCGGCGACGCGGCCGGGGTCTACCTTCCGGAGACGAACGACCTGCGTCCTGCCACACCCCCGCCGGACTTCGACCTGGGAACCGCGCTGGACTCGATCGCCCTGTTCAAAGCGCTGGGCCCGCAAAGGCTGCTCTTCAGTCACTACGGACCGGTCGCGGAGGTGGAGGAGATCCTGGGACGCTCCGCCGAGGAGCTTCGCGTCTGGGTCGACCTGACCCGTCAAGCCCGTACGGAGGGCATGGACCTGGACCACGCGGCTGCCATGGTCAGGGAGCGCACCCGCGAGCGTTACGCGGCCCTGCATGCGGACGAGGCGACCGCCGAGCAGTTCGAACTACTGAGCGGCGCCTCGTCCAATGTGGCGGGAATCCTGCACTGGCTGGACCGGATCCAGCCGTAACGACGCGTCCCATGAAGTCCGGGACCGCCATGGAGGTACCTCCCGCATTCCGGGTGGACAGCTCGTCCACCCGGAATGCGGTGAAGGTCCCCGGGACTACTTCTTCTCGGCCTTGCCCCGGCCCTGCTCATCGTCCTCGTCCAGCTCGTCGTCTCCATCGGAGCCGACATCGGAGGCGTCACTGAGAATGTCGCCGAAGTCAGGCTCGATGAAGGCCGGACCGACAGCGCGCTCCACCTTGCCGGGCTTTTCCTCCGCCTTCCGCTCTACATCGACCGTCTCGTTCCCGGAATCCCCGGAGTCCCCGGAATTCCCGGAAGAGCCCCCTTCGCCGGAGGAGCCGTTGTCCGGAGCATCACCGGCAGCGGGCCGGTTCGCACTCAACTCGTCGTCGAAGAGATCATCTTCGGCCTCGATCTCCGCGTCCAGAGCCGCGACGTCGTCGATGTCGGCGTCATCGTCACCGGTGTCGTCATCGCCCTCGGCACCGGCGTCGTCGCGAGGGCGGGTGTCGCCGTCGGCAAATTCCCCGTCCTCGTCGTCGTCCTCTTCGAGATCCTCGATGACAGCGCCCGTCAGCTCCGCGTAGCGCTCGGCCGCGTCGGTCTCGCCGTCCTCGTCGAAGGCCATCGCCCGGCCGAACCACTCCGTGGCCGGCCCCTCGTGACCCGCCGCGGACAGCGCGTCGGCGTAGGCGAAGGCGAGGCGGGCCGACCAGGGCTGGGGACGGGTGTCACGCAGCTCAGGAAGACGCTGGAGGGTGATGACCGCGGCGTCGTTCTGGCCGAGATCCCTCCGGGCACCGGATTCCACGATGGCGAGCTCGATCTTGCCGATGCGGTCGAGCCGCTCGGCCTCCTTGGAGCGGACCAGGTCAAGGGCGCGCTCGGGACGGCCAAGACCGCGCTCGCAGTCAGCCATGATCGGGAGGAACGAATCGGAACCCGTCATCCGGCGAGCCGCGCGCAGATCGCTGAGCGCCTCGGAGAAGTGACCGGCCCGGTAAGCCGCGATGCCGACGGCCTCGCGGATCACTCCGATCCTGGCCGCGAAGCGGCGGGCGACCTTCGTGTGCTCGTACGCCCGCTCCGCGTCGTCCTCGCCAAGGGCCCTCTCGGCCGCCACGAGGTGGCGGGAGATCAGATCCGCGAGGTCAAGCGGGAGGGAACGCAGTTCTTCGCGGATCTCCTTGTCGAGCTCCTCCGCGGTGATGTCCGGGGCGAGCTCGGGCAACTCCTCACGCTGGCCGCTGGGAGCCTCGCCGCCGCCGGACCGGTCATCCCGGCCATAGCGGGTGCGGGACCCCTCAGCGTCACGGTCGCGGTTCCCGAAAGGACGCCCTCCCCCGGGACGGTCGTCACGGTTAAACGGCCTGCGCTCCCCACGGTCGTCGCGATTGAACGACGGACGGCCGGACCCGCGATCGTCACGGTTGAAGGCGGGACGATCACCGCGGTCGCCTCGGTACCCACCGCCGGGACGGTCATCGCGATTGAACGGCCTGCGCTCCCCATCGGGACGCGACCCATAGCGGCCACGAGCCTGGTCACGGTCACCGTACGAACGACGATCCCCACCACGATCATCACGGCCGAACGACGACCGGTCATCACGGTTGAACGACGGACGACCCGAACCACGGTCATCGCGGTTGAACGGCGGACGGTCCCCGCCGCGATCGTCACGGTTGGAGGCGGGACGGTCGCCCCGATACCCACCCCCGGGACGATCGTCGCGATTGAACGGAGGGCGCCCCCCACCAGGACGGTCGTCACGGTTAAACGGCCTGCGCTCCCCACGGTCGTCGCGATTGAACGACGGACGGCCGGACCCGCGATCGTCACGGTTGAAGGCGGGACGATCACCGCGGTCGCCTCGGTACCCACCGCCGGGACGGTCATCGCGATTGAACGGCCTGCGCTCCCCATCGGGACGCGACCCATAGCGGCCACGAGCCTGGTCACGGTCACCGTACGAACGACGATCCCCACCACGATCATCACGGCCGAACGACGACCGGTCATCACGGTTGAACGACGGACGACCCGAACCACGGTCATCGCGGTTGAACGGCGGACGGTCCCCGCCGCGATCGTCACGGTTGGAGGCGGGACGGTCGCCCCGATACCCACCCCCGGGACGATCGTCGCGATTGAACGGAGGGCGCCCCCCACCAGGACGGTCGTCACGGTTAAACGGCCTGCGCTCCCCACGGTCGTCACGGTTGAACGACGGACGGCCGGACCCGCGATCATCACGGTTGAACGACGGCCGGTCCCCGCCACGGTCATCGCGATTGAACGGAGGACGCCCCCCGCCGGGACGGTCATCGCGGTTGAAGGGCCTGCGTTCCCCATCGGGACGCGCCCCATAGCGGCCACGAGCCTGGTCACGGTCACCGTACGAACGACGCTCCCCACCGCGGTCATCACGGTTGAACGGCGGACGGTCCCCACCACGATCGTCACGATTGAAGGACGGACGATCACCGCGATACCCACCGCCGGGACGGTCGTCCCGGTTGAACGACCTGCGCTCACCACGGTCGTCACGGTTGAACGACGGACGACCGGACCCACGGTCGTCACGGTTGTAGGACGGCCGATCGCCACGATCACGGGCTCCGTAGGAACCACCGCGGGACTGGTCACGGTCACCGTAAGGACGCTGACCCTCGCCACGCGGCCCTGAGGGCCTCTGCCCGCTCCGTGGACGGTCGTCGCGGTTGAACGGGGGACGGCCGGACCCACGGTCGTCACGGTTGTAGGACGGTCGGTCGCCACGATCACGAGAGCCGTAAGAACCACTCGAGCGCCCCTCTCGGCGCTCACCGTATCGGGGACCGTCGCCCGGACGTCCCCTGTCACCACCTGCGCGATCGCTACGGTGGCCTCCCTGGCCACCAGATCCGCGGTTTTCGCCCTCTTCGCGTCGGCCCGCGCCCTCAGGCCCGTTGTCACTGTTCACTTCTGGTCCATTTCGTTGGCTCACTCTGCGAGCACGCCCCATCTCCTCGATCGGATGGGACGTTCGCTATACGGGCGGTCTCCGGCCGCGGGGTGCGCCCCGTTCGCTATCGCTGCCCCGCCCTATCGTGGTCTGGCGCGACGAAGGCCACCCGCTGGTGGGATGGCCCGGCCTCTCCAGCCTAGCAAGCCTCTGAAAGTCCATACGCCCTTCCCCCGGCACCCACAAATGATCAAGGCTATCCCGCCGGACCCTTCGTGGACGATTCTGAGAGAACGGCGGAGTCATCTGACTCGTCGGCGAACATATTGCCTTGAGATGCCAGGGGAGCCGAAGGCCGCTCAGCGAACCCCGGTAATGCAAAAAGCATGAAGGGCCCCCACCAACGGTGGAGGCCCTTCATAAACGATTGTCCGGCGGTGACCTACTCTCCCACACCGTCCCCGGTGCAGTACCATCGGCGCTGAAGAGCTTAACTTCCGGGTTCGGAATGTAACCGGGTGTTTCCCCTTCGCCATAAC